>JAWRJQ010000079.1:0-70772 GCA_040307385.1 Atopobiaceae bacterium | reverse complement strand
TCGGCGGACGAGAACACCACGGCGCCCACGGCAGCGCCGGGGCTGGCGTTGAGGCCCATGGCGAGAACGTCGCGGCCCTTGATGTCGGCAGCGTCGAACTGCGGGTGGAGAAGCTGGTCGAGCTGGTCGGGAGCGACGCGCATGACGGCCTGCTCCTTGGTGATGCGACCCTCCTCGTACATCTGGATGGCGACCTTGAGGGCGGAAAGCGCCGTGCGCTTGCCCACGCGGGTCTGCAGCATGTAGAGCTTGCCCTGCTCGATGGTGAACTCGACGTCCATCATGTCGGCATAGTGATCCTCGAGGATCTCGAAGACGTGGAAGAGCTCGGTGCCGGCGGCCTCGAGGCCGGGCTCGGTGGGGAGCTTGGCGATGGGCTCGGTGTTGCGGATGCCCGCCACGACGTCCTCGCCCTGGGCGTTGACCAGATAGTCGCCATAGCGCTCGTTGGTGCCGTCGGCCGGGTTGCGCGTGAAAGCGACACCGGTAGCCGAGGTCTCGCCCTTGTTGCCGAAGGCCATGACCTGGACGTTGACGGCGGTTCCGAGGGAATCGTCGATCTTGTTCTGCTTGCGGTAGAGGATGGCGCGGTCGGTGTTCCAGGAGCCGAAGACGGCCTGCTCGGCAAGGCGGAGCTGGACCAGCGGATCGTGCGGGAAGACGATGGTGCCGCCCTCGTTGACCTCGGGGTACTTCTCAACGTCGACGTTGTCGGCGAAGATCTTCTTGAAGCGTGCGACGAGCTCCTTCAGGTCGTCGGCATCGAGGTCGGTGTCGAGCTTGACGCCCTTCTCGGCCTTCATGGCGGTGATGGCGTCCTCGAAGAGCTGTCCCGAAACGCCCATGACGACGTCGGAGAACATCTGGACGAAGCGGCGGTAGGAGTCGTACGCGAAGCGCGCGTTGCCGGTCTGCTTGATGAGGCCCTGGACGGAGTCGTCGTTGAGGCCGAGGTTGAGCACGGTATCCATCATGCCGGGCATGGAGAACGGAGCGCCGGAACGGACGGAGACGAGCAGCGGATCATCGTTGTCGCCGAGCTTCTTGCCCATGCGCTTCTCAAGATCCTTGCGGTACTCGTCGATCTCCTCGAGAACGCCCTCGGGCCAGACGTTGCCGGCGCTGGAGTAGTCGACGCAGGTCTGACAGGTGATGGTGAAGCCGCTGGGGACAGGAAGGCCGATGTTGGCCATCTCGGCAAGGTTGGCGCCCTTGCCGCCCGTGATCCACTTGGCCTCGTTGACGGAGGCGCCGGCAACCTCGGTTACGTTGTTGCCGTTCTCGTCGAACCCGAAGCGGTACACGTGTTTTTCTGCCATAGTTTCTCCCTTTTCGAACATAAAACACGATTGGACAGGCATGACCTCAGGAGGCGCGATGCGTCTCCTTCTACGGTATTCTAAAGCAAGAGAGCCCGCTTAGGGCCCTCTTTTGCAACGTCTTACAGAGATATAAGGCCAAGTTACGCAGAAAACCTATGCATGATTGCGGTAGATGGCGCCCACCTCGTGGGAGGGTGCATCGCCCGTGAGCGTCGAGATGACCGTGACGGCGGGGCCGAGCAGGTCGATCGAGGGAATGCCGATACGATCGAGCTCGCGGCGGATCTCGCGGCGCAGCACGCCGTCGGCGAACGTATGGAACACCGCGCAGGAGGTCTCGGGGCGGAAGTTCTCCTCGAAATACTCGGTGACGGTATCGACGTCGCGGATGTTGGACAGGCGCACGATGTCGATGGAGCCGTCTTTGAACTGGGCTGCGGCCGCACGAACGACGGCGTTTGCCGTCTCGCCGCGCGAATCCGAAAGGATATAGACCACGGGTTTGGCGTGCATGAAGATGTCATCGAGCTGTTCGGCCATTACTCGTCCTTCTCTCATCGCGTACGGACACGTACCATGTTACTTCTTGGAGAGGCAGCCGATATCGGCAACATCCGCGAAGACTTCGGCGAACCGGTTGAGCAGCCTCAGACGGTTCTCCCTTACTACAGTGTCCTCGTCCATGACCATCACGTCATCAAAGAAACGGTCGATTGGCTCCCTTAATTCGGCGAGAGCCTTGCAAGCGGCATCATAATCGCCGTGCGCGAGGGCATCTTCGACCGAACGCTCGCCGGATGCGCATGCCGCGAGAAGCGCTCGCTCGGCATCGCCGAGGATCGTCTCGTTCACCGCTGAGCCGAGCGAGGCGTCGGCGAGATGCGCCGCGCGAGCGTAGGCGGTCGCCAGATCGTCGAAGAGCTCGGGCGCGTTCGAGCGGGCGTCCTCGAGGGCGCGGGCGCGGCGGATGAACTCGTCGGGATCGATGACGCCCACGGCCGACACCGCCTCGATGGTGTCGACGGAGATGCCCTCCTCGCGTGCGATGCCGGCGAGGCGCGTGGCGAAGAACGACGCCACCTTGGCGGCCGTGGCATCGAAATCGAACTCGATGCCCTGCTCGGCATATGAGCGCAGCGCGACATCGATGAGGGCGGCGAGCGGAACGCGCTCGAGAGTGCGCAGCATGGCGATGATGCCGATGGCCGCACGGCGCACCGCATAGGGATCGGACGAGCCGGTGGGCGGCTCGTCGATGGCGAAGATGCCGCAGACCGTGTCGAGCTTGTCGGCGATGGCCACGGCCTTGCCCACGGCGCCCTCGGGCATCCCGTCTCCTGCAAAGCGCGGGCGGTAGTGCTGGGAGATCGCCTCCGCAACGGCGGCGGGCTCGCCCTGGGAGGCGGCATAGTAGCCTCCCATGACGCCCTGTTGGCTCGGGAACTCGACGACGGCCTGCGAAACGAGATCGGCCTTGGCGAGATGCGCAGCGCGTGCGGCGAGGGACGCGAGTTCGTCATCGCCCGTTGCCCGCATCGCCGTCTCACGGGCAAGCGCTTCCATGCGCTCGGACTTTTGGAGCATGGTGCCCAAGCGCTTTTGGAAGATCACCTGGGAGAGACGTGCACGGAACGTCTCGAGGCCGATCTTCAGGTCCTCGTCGTAGAAGAACTTGGCATCGTCGAGGCGCGGGCGCACCACGCGCTCATTGCCCGCACGCACGGTGCCGTTGACCGCAGGATCTGCGTTCGAGACGATCACGAACTCGCGCGTGAGCGAACCATCCGGCGCATGGATGGGGAAATAGCGCTGATGCTTGAGCATCGCCTCGACGATGATTTCATGGGGCACTGCGAGGAACGCCTCATCGAAGGACCCGACGACGATGGAGGGCCATTCGCAGAGGTTCACCACCTCGTCGAAGATGCGCTGGGGCGTATCGACGTGCGCGCCATGACGCTCCGCCTCGACGGATGCGATGCCCGCGCGGATGACCTCCGCGCGGCGCTGCTCCCCGAGCACGCAGCAGCTCTCGAGCACCTGCTCGTAGACGGCGGGCTCCGCGACCACATGCTCGCCGGGGCCGAGCACGCGATGCCCGCGCGTGGTGTTGCCGCTCGTCACGTCGGCGTAGGACACGGGAACGACGTCGCCGCCGAGCAGCGCGCAGATCCAGCGGATGGGCCGCACGAAGCCGGCATGCTCGCTCCCCCAGCGCTGGCTGCGGTAGTTGGGCCACTCGAGCGAGCCGATCACGCGCTCGCTGAGCGCCGCGAGCAGGGGAAGCGCGGACGCGGACGGAATGCTCTTCTCGGCGAAGACGTACGTCCGCCCGTCGGTGTCGGTGCGGCGCACGAGGGCATCGGCCTCGACGCCGCACTTGCGGGCGAAGCCGAGAGCCGCCTTGGTGGGATTGCCGTCCGCATCGAAGGCGATCTCGACCGCAGGACCGCGCTTGACATCGTGGATCTCCTCGGTTGCCGTGGCGCATGCCTCGACGATGACGGCGAGGCGGCGGGGCGTCGAGAGGGTGCGGACGGCGCCATGTGCGAGCCCCGTCTCATCGAGGCCGCGCGCAACCAGCGTCTGCAGCTGCTTCTGGGCGTTCATGAGCGGCGCGGAAGGCATTTCCTCGGTGCCGATCTCGAGCAGATAATCGCGGGTCTCCGTCATGTTAGGCCACCTCCTCGCCGGAAGCGCCGGCACGCGAGGCGACCAACTCCAGATACGATTCGCAGCATGCCTTGGCGAGGGTGCGCACGCGCAGGATGTAGTTCGCGCGCTCGGTGGCCGAGATGGCGCCGCGCGAATCGAGCAGATTGAACGCGTGGCTGCACTTCATAACGCAGTCGTAGGCGGGAAGCGGAAGCCCCGCCTCGAGGCACGCATGGCACTCGACCTCGTAGTCCTCGAATTTGGCGCGCATCATCTCGACATTGGCAACCTCGAAATTGTATGCGGAGAACTCGCGCTCGTTCTCGAGGAAGACGTCGCCGTAGGTCATGGGCGTGCCGTCGGGCAGATACGACCAGATGAGGTCGAACACCGAATCGACGCCCTGGATGTACATCGCGATGCGCTCGAGGCCGTAGGTGATCTCGACGGGCACGGGATCGACCTCGATGCCGCCCACCTGCTGGAAATAGGTGTACTGCGTGACCTCCATGCCGTCGAGCCATACCTCCCAGCCGAGACCCCAGGCGCCCAGCGTGGGGCTTTCCCAGTCGTCCTCGACGAAACGCACGTCATGCTCGGCGGGGTCGAGCCCGATGGCCGCGAGCGATCCCAGATACAGCTCCTGCGAGTCCTGCGGGCACGGCTTCAAGATGACCTGGAACTGGTAATAGTGCTGCATGCGGTTGGGGTTCTCGCCATAGCGGCCGTCGGCCGGACGGCGGCAGGGCTGCGGATAGCACGTGCGCCATGCCGCCGGCCCCAGGCTGCGCAGCACGGTCGCCGTATGGAACGTGCCGGCGCCCACTTCGGAGTCGTAGGGCTGCATGACCGTGCACCCTTGGGATGCCCAGTACCTCTCCAGCGCTGAGATCATATCTTGGAACGTCAGAGCATCAGCATTCATCGGCGCGCCTTTCCTTGCCCAAAGCAAACAGCCTATATCGTAGCAATATCCTCGGGGGGCCAGAATATGATCACCGCATGGGAGCTCACATCCTCCACGCGCACCGGCCCTATGGCGCGCGAGTCGCGGGAATTGGTGCGATTATCGCCCATGACGAAGATGCACCCGTGCGGAACGGTGTAGGGATAGACGATCGAGGGGTCGTCGGATTGAAGAGGGTAGGTGGGCAGCCCCTGCGTGTAGGGCTCGTCGAGCGCGATGCCGTCCACATAGACCACGCCATCGCGCAGATCCACGGTCTGGCCTTCGGTTGCGATGACGCGCTTGATGAGGATGTTGGTCTCGCCGCCCCGCTCATGCACGAAGGTGACGATCTCCCCCACCTCGGGGCTGCGGAACAGATAGGAGATCTTCTCGCCGATGACGCGGTCGCCCACACGGATGGTCTGCTCCATGGAACCCGAGGGGATCTCGAACGAGTCGATGATGAAGAGGCGCACCAGGGCAGTGAGCACGATGGCGACGAGTATCGTCGTGAGGAAGCTCGAGCCGCGCTCTTGGCCGGGGGCGTCGTCACCCCTCATGCGGGTCGGTCGGGTCATAGCCGCCTCCTTCCAGATAGGACGCGAAGAGATCGGGTCTGAAGCGCCGGGTGCGCTCGATCGCCGACGCGCGGCGCCAGTCGTCGACGGCCTGGTGGTCGCCCGAGAGCAGCACCTCGGGCACCCTCATACCGCGATACTCGGCAGGACGCGTGTACTGCGCGTATTCGAGCAGCCCAGCGGAAAACGACTCGTCGTGGGCGCTCATCTCATCGCCGAGCGCACCGGGGATGAGCCGCACGAGGGCGTCGATGACGCAGAGCGCCGGCAGCTCGCCGCCGGTGAGCACGAAATCGCCGAGCGAGACGACCTCGTCGGCCAACGCATACACGCGCTCGTCCATGCCCTCGTAGCGTCCGCATACGAAGAGGATGCGCTCGCGATCCGCCAAGCGTTCGGCCGCCCTCTGCGAGAACGGAGCGCCGACGGGCGAGAAGAACACCACGTGGGCCGGCTCGGGGAAGAGTCCCTGGATGTCCTCGACGGCCTCGAAGATGGGCTCGGGCTTCATGAGCATGCCCTGGCCGCCGCCGAAGGGCGCGTCGTCCACCGTATTATGGCGGTCATGCGTCCAATCGCGCAGATTGTACGCATGGAAGTCGAACAGGCCCTTCGCGCGCGCACGGCCCATGATCGACGACGACAGGTACGGCTCGAAGACCTCGGGAAAGACCGAGAGCGTCTCGTAGCGCTTCATGGGGACATCACTCCCCGCGTACGGCGAGCACGCCGTTGGGAAGCGCGAGCTCGATGGCATCGCCATCCGATGAGAGCACGAACTCGGGAAGGATGGGAACGAGCAGCTCGCCGCGGGGCCCGTCGAGCACGTACACGTCTTGCGACGGACCGGCGAGCACCGATGACACGGTTCCGAGGTAGCCCAGGCGGGAGTCGGTGACGCTGCGCCCGACCAGCTCGTCCTTATCGAGCAGGTCTATGGTGCTCGGAAGGTCGTCCATGCGGACGAGCAGGGTCTTGCCCACGAGCTCGCGGGCTTCTCCGATGGAATCCACGCCCTCGAACGCTACGAGCTGCGAGGCTCTGTCGGAACGCCCCGCACGCGCAACCACGAGGTAGCGGTTCGTTGCAAGCGAGGGCGGCACGAGGGCGACCTCCATGCCTGCACGCAAGAGCGGAGGAAGGCCGTGGACGGATGCGACCACGACCTCCCCGAATCTTGCATGCGTCTTGACCACGCGCGCTATCGACTTCCAACGAGTCCGCATGACGATCTAGCCGAGAACCTCGACTTCGACCTCCGTGCCGACACGCTGGCCGAGAGCTCGGGCAAGCGTGCGGATTGCCTTGATGGTGCGACCGCGCCGCCCGATGATCCTGCCGGCATCCTCCTCGGCGCAGCTGACTTCGATCAGCGCGCCGGAAGACCCGTCGGTGACATCGAGCGCGACCGCGTCCTCGTCGTCAACCAAACCGCACACGATGTACTCCACAAGGTCGGCGACCTTATCGGAAGGCATCGCGGCTGCAGCCTGATCGACCTCGACGGTCTCAGGTGTGTCCATGAAAACCTCGCTACTCGGCGGTTTCTTCGGCAGCAGGCTCCTCGGCGGCAGCTTCTGCTGCGGCAGCGGCTTCCTCGGCGGCCTTTGCGGCAGCCTTCTTGGAAAGCTTGACCTTCTTATCGGCGACGGGAGCACCTTCGCGGGAAGCCTTGACGAGAGCCGTGACGGCACCGGAGAGCTGGGCGCCCTTGGCAACCCAAGCGTCGATTTTCTCGAGGTCGAGGGAGATGACCTTGGGCGTGACGACGGGGTTGTACTTGCCTACCTCCTCGATGTAGCGGCCATCGCGGGGCATGCGGGAATCGGCCACGACAACGCGGTAATACGGGTGCTTCTTGGCGCCATGACGGGCCAGACGAATCTTAACTGCCAATGAAAACTCCTCTAGACGGGCGGTGCGCGGGATGATGGGGTTGGCTGCACCGCAAGCCATACAGCAACTAATCATTCTACGACATAAACCCCGTATCGCAAGCTCGGGGATCGCCTATTTTGATTATTTGGTGTGGCGGGCGCACGGGGCGCCCATGTTGCTCACACAGACCCGCCGATCGACAGGATCTGCGCGTCGGCGCGGTCGAACGCATCCGAATGGTCGATCACGAACACGAGCTTGCGCTGAGCCAGTTCCCCGACGAGCCGCTCCAGCTCGCGCACGGCATCGGCATCGAGGTTCGTCGTCGGCTCGTCGAGGATAAGGACGTCCGCATGGCGTACGAGGGCACGGGCCAACGACAGCTTCTGGCGCTCCCCGCCCGAGAGGGCGTATCCGTCCTCGCCCACCATGGTCGCATCGCCTTCCGGAAGGCGCGACACGATCTCGGCCACGCCGGACTGCTCGAGCGCGCGAAGATAGTCCTCCCCGTCCACCTGGTCCATGCCGTAGACGACGTTGCTGCGGATGGTGTCGTTGAAGACGAAGGGGCGCTGCGACACGCAGGCGCACCGCGCGAGCCAGCTCGCCTCGTCGATGTCCGCGAGATCGACTCCGTCCACCCGGATGGAGCCGTCGTATCCGCCGATGAGCTTGAGGAGGATCTTGACGAGCGTGGTCTTGCCGCTGCCGTTGCCCCCTCGCACGACGACGAGGGACGGACTATGCGCGCAAAAGGAGAGGCCGCCGAACAGGCGCCGGTCGGACCCGGGATAGGAGAAGGAGAGCCCGGACACCTCGATCCCATGTACCGCACCCGAGATGGCAACGTTCCCGCCTGCGGCATCCTCGGCGCCGAAGAAGGCTTCGTCTATACGGCGCGTGGCCTCCAACGCGGGCTGGACCGTGAAGGCCAGCGACATGGCTCCGACGATGGGCGCGTAAACCTTTCCCACATATTGGGCGAAGACGATGGTCTGCCCGAGCGTGACGGACCCATGCACGAGCCGCCATCCGCAGAGCACGTAGACCAGGGCCTGCATGATCACGGCGAACACCTTCACGGATTCCGTCGTCACCCCCGAGACGACGCTCAGCCGGATGTCGGTCTCCTTGAGCCGCTCCCCGCGGGCGGACATGCTCGTGCGCTCGTGCTCGGCGCCCCCGCTCACCCTGACCTCCTCGCGCCCCCTCACCGTCTCGTTGAGCTTGCCGGACCAATCGGCGCCCGCCTCCAAGGACTCGTCGATGGCTTTGCGGAATGCCGATATGGCCGACGCGACGAGCAGGGCGAGCAGAAGGCAGGGGATGAGCGCCACGGCCAGGATGACGGCATCCATCGAGGCGAGGATCGCGATGGCGAGCACCGCTTGGATGAGCGAGCCGAGCCAGCCGAAGTTGGCCGGATTGAACAGGAGCGAGATCTGGCCCGCCTCTCCAACGCGCGAGGCGACATATCCGCTCCCCTTATCCGAGAGGAAGTTGACCGGAAGCGACAGGAGCTTGTCGACCACCGCATTGCGGTACTCCGCCGCCACCGTCTGCCCGATGACGGCGAACTGCCTGGTGGACGCCACGTTGAGCAGGCTCTGCACCACGGCTGCCGCAGCGATGCAACCCGCCCAGAGCACGATCTGCCCGAAATCCGCCGCAGAGAAGCCGTCGTCGATGAGGCGCTGCAGGAAGAATGCCGGGAGCAGGGCGGCGAGCGAGCCCAAGATTGCAAGCAGGATGGCGGCGAGAAGATGCGCCGTGCGCCGCCGCAGAAGCGATGGGAGCAGCTTCATGCTCCTCGAACCTCCCTATCGGAGCGGAATACCTGGGGATTGCGGATGAAACCTCGGAGATATATTCTCCCATAAACGGTAAGCGCATACCACTCCGAGCGCGGGCGCATCGGCCGACACATTCTGCGGTTCCGGTGCCGACCGCCGCTTCGGCTGATCGGCGTGTATAATGAACACATGTTCGATTCCAGCTCACAGACCGAACGCCTCGCGTGGCGCGGAAAGGCCATCGGCCTTCTCGACCTCGACGCTTTCTTCTCGTCGGTGGAGCAGCTCGACCACCCCGCGTGGCGCGACCGTCCCGTCATCGTAGGCGGATCGCCTGCAAAGCGCGGGGTCGTTTCAACGGCATCCTACGAGGCGCGTCGCTTTGGCGTCCATTCCGCCATGGCATCGGCCACGGCCGCCCGCCTCTGCCCCGATGCCATCTGGACAAGCGGCAACTTCGCGCGCTACCGTGAGATGAGCGCCCAGGTCATGGCCATCCTCACCGATGAGACGCCGCTCGTGGAGCAGGTCTCCATCGACGAGGCGTTCTTCGACATCACGCCGGGCCGCTACGCGCCCGAGGAACCCTACCAGGTGTGTGCGCGCATCCAGCAACGCGTATCCGAGCTGGGCATCAGCTGCTCGATCGGTTTGGGAACCAGCAAGAGCATCGCGAAGATCGCCTCCGAACGCGATAAGCCGCGCGGCCTCACCGTGGTGTTCCCCGGAACCGAGCAGTCGTTTCTCGCGCCGATGCCCATACGCGCCCTGAGCGGGATCGGAAGCGCGGCCGAGAAGGCCTTGGGCCAGCTGGGCATCAAGACGCTCGGCGAGCTCGCCCGCGCAGACGAGCAGGAGCTCGCGCGTGCGCTTGGATCCGCTGCGCACACCATGCGCCTGCGCGCGGCGGGCATCGACGGCAGCGCCGTATCGTCCGCCTACGAGGAGCCCGCGCCCAAGTCCGTGTCGTGCGAGCGCACGTTCGAGACCGACCTGCTCGATTGCGATGAGATAGAGGCGGCCGTGCTGCATATCGCAGCCATGACGGGCAGACGGCTCAGGAAGAAACGCATCAAGGGGAGCACGGTCACGCTCAAGATCAAGCACTCCCCCACCAGCCTGCATACGGCGCAGACGCGTCTCGCGGCGCCCACCGACGACGAGCATGTCTTCGGCCCCGCCGCCTGCGAGCTGCTCGCAAAGGTGTGGAGTCCGGGGCAGCCCGTCCGCCTTATCGGCGTGGGCCTCTCGCATTTCGACGAGACTCCCGCAACGGCGCGGCTCTTCGATCGCGACGGAGCGACGCCGCGCGCCGCCGCGCTGCGCAAGCTCTCGACGGCAACCGACCTCGTGCGCGAGCGCTTCGGAGATGAAGCTATCTCCTACGGCCGCGACCTGCGCTTCTCGAAGCACGTATCGGACACGGCGCCCATGGGTAAATCGACCGAATAGCCGCAGCCCGTTGTGCGTGCGGACGCTAGAGATCGAGGTCGACGCGCGGAGCTTCGCCCCACAGGCGTTCGAGGCGGTAGAAGTCGCGCGTCTCGGGCAGAAACACGTGCACGACCACCGATCCGTAGTCCATGAGCACCCATGCGAGCCCTGCCCTGCCTTCGATGGAGAGGGGCTTGGCTCCGCAGTTCTTGAAGACCTTCTCCTCGATCTCATCGACGAGCGCGTCGGCGAGGCGCGCGTTGGCCGCCGACACGATGAGGAAGTAATCGCAGACGTCGCTCAGCTTGGAGAGATCGATCAGCTCTATGTCGGTCGCTTTTTTGGCGTCGGCGGCGTATACCGCGACCTTGGCAAGCTCAAGCGAGGTGTATGCCATGAAGATCCTTTCGTTGGGAGCGTCGGGATACATAGTGATTATACGTCTCAACCGTCCCCGGCCAGAGAAAGCGTCCCGTTTCGATCACATAGGCGATGCTGCCCGAGAACGTTTTGAAGAACAGCTCGTCGAGGCGCGCCGTGCCGACTGCGGCGCGCAGGCGCTCGATGCCCGGATTCGACGGGCGGCCCGGCTCGAGCGCGTCGGCAACGTAGATGACCATATCGAGGGGCCCCATATCCGCCGCAGCGACGGTGTGGCGTTCGATGGCCTGGAAGATCTCGGCTTCGAGCTCGGGATAGATGGCTGCAAGCTCGCGTGCGGCGATGGGTCCGTGAAGGATGGGCGTCACGAGCGCGAGCTCGCACCCGAAGTCGAGCCCGAGCGCACGGGCCTTCTCAACCTGCACGTATGCTGGATAGGCCTTGGCGTAGTCGTGCAGAAGGCCCGCGATGCGCGCCCGCGTCTCATCGACGCCGTAGGCGCGCGCAAGCTCCACGGCCGTCTCGGCGACACGACGCGAATGCGCGAGGCGCTTCGGCTTGCCGCCCAGCTGGCGGGCGACGTCCTCCTCGATACGCGCGATGAGCTGCGCTGCTGCTTGAGAGGGCTCGTCCATGGCGCACCTACTCCTTGGGATACTGGCGGCGGGTGTTGCGAACGTCGTAGAGGCCATGCTTGCGGATATATCCCGTCACGGAATCGGGCGTGAGGTAGCGCAGGCTCTGCCCGAGCTCGGCACGCATGCGCAGATCCGTCGATGAGATGGCGAGCGCGGGGATCTCCAGATAGGTGACATCGAAATCGAGGCCCGACTCGTCGATGACCTGCTTGGCATGGGAGAGATCGTAGCCGGGGCGCGTGGCCGCGACGAGGTGCGCAAGCTTGGCGATATCGTCCGCATCGCGCCACGCGACGATATCGGCGATGGCGTCGGCGCCGGTGATGAAATAGAAGCGCACGTTATCGGTGTACAGGCCGCGCATGAGACGCAGCGTGTCCGCCGTATAGGTCACGCCGTCGCGATCGATCTCGAACCGCGATGCCGTGAAGTGCGGGTTGTCGGAGGTTGCGAGCAGGGTCATGGCGTAGCGGTCTTCGCCCGAGGTGACCTGCTTGTCGAGTTTGAAAGCGGGCCTGCCGGCGGGCATGAACACCACAAGGTCGAGGTCCAGGTCGTCGAAGGCCTGCTCGGCGGCGACCAGGTGCCCGTTGTGGATGGGATCGAAGGTGCCGCCCATGATGCCGAGCCGATAGATGCGCTGCGGGTCGCTTCCAACGCGGGGAAGATCGAACATGTCGATAGGTCGGGGCATACGCGTGGGACCTCCTTAGAAAATGAGCAGGTCGTTACGGTGTATCGCGGGATGCGCGCCCTGATCGCCCGCAAAACGCGCGATCACGTCGAGCTTGAGGCCCTTGAAGCGCGCAAGGTCATCCGCATCGTATCCTGCGGTGCCGCGTCCGATGAGCAGGCCGTCGAAGGAGTGCACGTCGACGACGTCGCCCTCCTTGAACGACCCCGTGCACGAGCTCACGCCCACGGGAAGGACGGAGGCTCCTTGCGAGAGGATGGCCTTCGTGGCGCCCTCGTCGAGCGTGATCGTGCCCTGGGGAACCTCGGCGAGGCCGATCCACAGCTTATGGGAATTCTCGTGGCCGGTTGCGCCGTCGTGCTTGAACAGCGTTCCCCGGGCGGTTCCCTCGACGCTCGCGATGAGGCATCCGGGCGTGCGCCCCTTGCAGATGAACGTGGGGATGCCGGCGGCCATCATCATGCGCGCCGTCGATACCTTGGAGAACATGCCGCCGGTTCCATACGACGACGAGGGCGTGCCCGCGCTGCGGAGCAGCTCCTCCCCCACATGATCGACGCGCGTGATGAGCTCCGCCTCGGGATGCGTGGCGGGATCGGCGGTGAACAGCCCTTCCACATCGGAGAGGATCACGTAGAGATCGGCGCCCACGAGCGCGGAGACGATGCCGCCGAGCATGTCGTTGTCGCCGAAGGTGAACTCCGCCACCGAAACGGTGTCGTTCTCGTTGACGATGGGTACGACGCCCAGATCGAGCAGGCGCTCGAAGGTGTTGCGCGCGTTGAGATAGCCCTCGCGGTCGACCACGTCGCGCCGCGTGAGCAGCACCTGCCCGCAGGAGAGCCCATGGCCGGCGAGGGCCTTCTCATACGATTCGATGAGCTTGGCCTGGCCGGTGGCGGCGCACGCCTGGAGCGTGGGGATGTCGGCGGGGCGCGTCGTGAAGCCGAGCACCTCGCGGCCGGCTGCCGCTGCGCCCGATGAGACGATGATGACGCGCGTGCCACGCCGGCGCAGCTCGGCAACCTGCGTGCAGAGGCTATCGATGAAGGCATGGTCGAGCCGGCCGTTTTCATCGACGAGCGTCGTCGTGCCGATCTTGACGACGATGAGGCCGGAAGACGGGGATTGCATGCTACTCCTCCCCCTCGGGGACGTCGCCTTCGCTGAGAACCGCTTCCTCATCGCCCGCGCCCTCGTATGCGAAGGCATAGCCGAGGATGCGCACCTCGTCCCCGTGCACGCAGCCCATCTTGGCGAGCGCGGCATCGAGGCCCATGCGTTCGAAGCGATGCTGAAGATAGGCCACGGCCTCATCGTTGTCCCAATCGGTCTGCACGACCATGCGCTCGATCTGCCCGCCGCTCACGCGCCATGCCCCCGCGCCCTCGGCGACGATGGAAAGCGCCTGGTCGCGCTTGGCGCGCGAACGCTCCCGTGCAGCGTTGACGCTCGCAACGCCCTCGGCGCCCGGCTCGGGCTCGATGGCGCTTCTGAGCTCGGCGACCGTGGCGGCGCATGCGGCCACGAGCTGATCGAGCCCCTCGCCGGTGACGGCGGAGACGGCGAAGAAGGGATGCCCGTCCTGCTCGGCGCGCTGCCTGAGGGCGGCGAGCGCCTCCTCGGTGCCGGGCATGTCGCACTTGTTGGCCACGACGATCTGAGGACGCTCGGACAGCTCGAAGGCATAGGCCTCGAGCTCGCCGTTGATGGTTTCGTAATCGTCGATCACGTCGCGACCCTCGAAGCCGCCGGTAAGGTCGACAACGTGCAGGATGAGGGCCGTGCGCTCGATGTGGCGCAGGAACTCGTGGCCGAGCCCCTTGCCCGCGCTGGCGCCCTCGATGAGCCCCGGAACGTCGGCGACGACGAAGGAGCGGCCGTCGGATGCACGGGCCACGCCGAGGTTGGGAACGAGCGTGGTGAACGGATAGTCCGCGATCTTGGGTCGGGCGGCGCTGATGCGCGCGATGATGGAGCTCTTGCCGACGGAGGGCATGCCCACGAGCGCCGCATCGGCCATGAGCTTCATCTCGAACTCGATCCAATGCTCGAGCGCAGGCTCGCCCTTCTCGGCGAAGGCGGGGGCCCGGCGCACCGACGTGACGAAATGGGTGTTGCCGCGACCGCCTGCGCCGCCGGGAGCCACGCAGACGCGCTCGCCGGGATGCGTGAGATCGGCGATCTCGTAGAGCGGTTTCATGGTTGCAGGATCGAGTTCGCGGATGACCGTGCCGAGCGGCACTTTGAGCACGAGGTCGGCACCGTCGCGGCCATGCTTGCGCGCACCCTGCCCGTGGGTGCCCCGCTCGGCGCGAAAATGATGCTTATAGCGGTAGTCGATGAGCGATGAGAGCTGGGCGTCGGCCTCGCAGATCACGCTGCCGCCGTTCCCGCCGTCGCCGCCGTCGGGCCCGCCCTTGGGAACATAGGCCTCGCGCCGAAACGACATGCAGCCCGCGCCGCCGTCGCCTCCGCGCACGTTGATATGGGAGAAATCAGTGAAACTCGACACGCACGTCCTCCATGACGATTGAAGCTCGGCTCCTCACAAGCATACGAAAAAGGCCCCGGATGGTGCCCGGGGCCTCGAAACTCGTACAACGTTCTCTACACGGCGCGAACATGAACGCGATGCTTTGAGCCCTTGGTGAACTCCACGATGCCCTCGACAAGCGCGAACAGGGTGTCGTCCTTGCCGCGGCCCACGTTGTCGCCGGGAGCGATGTGGGTGCCGCGCTGGCGGACGAGGATCTCGCCGGCGTTCACATGCTGGCCGCCGTAGCGCTTGGTGCCGAGGCGCTGAGCCTGCGAATCACGGCCGTTGCGGGACGAGCCGAGACCTTTTTTGTGTGCCATTTCTCTACCTGCCTTTACGTTCTTGTGGCTTACTCGGCCGCTTCAGCAGCGTCGTCGGAGCTGGCGGACTTGGCCGCAGCACGGGCGGTGGGAAGCGCGGAGATGCGCAGCTTGGTGAGATTCTGCCGGTGGCCCTGGGTGCGATGGTAGCGCTTGCGCTTCTTCAGCTTGAACACGAGCACCTTATCGTCCTTGTACTGCTCGAGGACCTCGGCGGTGACCTTCTTGGACTTGAGGGCATCGGCGTCAACGATGGTCTTCTTGCCGTCGTTCAACAGGAGAACGTCGAGCTTGACCGTATCGCCAGGCTGCGCGTCGAGCTTCTCGACGGAAACGATATCGCCCTTGGCAACCTTATACTGCTTGCCACCAGTTGCTACGATTGCGTACATGACATGCCTTTCATTGCTGGCTTACGTGCAACAGGAGATATATTATCAACGATTTTGCAGCTAGTCAACGTGTTTTGGCAACGAAAGTTCGAACGGCTCCACAAGGTTGCCATCATCCAGATGATGCTGGGCCGTGCGGGCGCATCTCAGGTATGCGGGCAGCGCATCGGGTGTTTCCGAGAGCTCCGCGCAGGCGCGCACGAAGGCTTCGGGCCGCATGGCGCCCGACGGGAGGCTGAGCGTCTCGAGGGCGAGCATGAGCGAGCCGTGCTTCTCGAAGAGCCTATGCGAGACATAGCTCTCCCCCACATCCACGGTCTTGGGCATGGTTCCGCGCATATAGCTGAACGCCCCCTGCGCGCGCAGCCGCGCCACGCCCTCATCGAACGCGGATGCATCGATCGAGCTTCCGAGATCGAGGATCCACGACGAGCGGTCGAGCCATGCCTCGAGGGCGGGCAGCGATTCGTCGACATAGCGCGCGATGCGCGGGCTCAGAGCTGCAGGCGAGCAGGCGATCAGGCGCTCGAGCACCTCGTCCGCGTCGAGACGCTCGGTGAGGAACAGGTCGAAATACTCGGCGCGCGACGAGACGCCCACGGGAAGCGCGGAGGAGAACTGCACCTTCATGCGGCGGGCGAAGCCGCTCGAAACCGCGAAGGGCAGGCCCGCGCGGCGGATGGAGCGCCCGATGGTGGTGATAAGCTCGAGATGGCCTAGAAAGGCGAGGCGATCGCTCTTGGGGTATTCGAACCGGAGGCGATGGAGGCGTGCGTTCATGACCGCGCCTCCTGGATGACGTTCGAGACGCCGAGCGTGGGGCACACGCCGCATCCCGTGCATGAAGCGAACGTGCAGTCCTCGGTGGTGATGCCCGCGAGCGCACGGCGCCACTCGCGCTGGAGGTACCCCTTCGAAACCGCAGGCGAGGTATGCTCCCAAGGAAGGCGCGCATCGAGGGGAAACTCCTCGCATGCGATCTCCTCGAGGTCGAAACCCGCCGCCTCCGCGGCATCGAGCCAGGTCTCGAACGAGAACTCGGAGGTCCAGGCATCGAAGCGGCACCCGCGTGCCCACGCCTCGTGGATGAGGGCGAATCCGTCGCGGCCCATCTTGGAAAGCGCCCCCTCGATGAGCGATGCGCGCGCATCGTGATAGGAGATGCGGATATCGCGATCCTTGGGTGCCGACTCAAGCAGCAGCGCCTGGCGCCTGCGCACCTCGTCAAGGGGGAGCTGGCCGCACCACTGGAACGCCGTATAGGCCTTGGGAACGAGCACGGCCACGGAGATCGAGACGCTGACGCCGCTCTTGCGGCCCCGTCCCACCACCTCGCGGCCGATCTCGAGCACGCGCGCGGCCGTATCGACGATGGCCCTGATATCATCGTCGGTCTCGGTGGGAAGCCCCATCATGTAGTAGAGCTTGACCTTGCGCCAGCCGTTCTGGAACGCGTTGCGTGCGGCGCGTTCGAGGTCGTCCTGGGTGACGTTCTTGTTGATGACGTCGCGCAGCCGCTGGCTCCCCGCCTCGGGGGCGAAGGTGAGCGCGCTCCTGCGCCCGCCCGCCGCAGCTGCGGCCATGTCGACGCCGAATGCGTCGAGGCGCTGCGAGGGCAGCGACACGCGGATGCCCCGATCGCCGGTGAGCCGGGAGAGCTCGCCGAGCAGCGCCTGGCACTGGGAATGGTCGGTCGTGGAGAGCGAGGAGAGCGAGACCTCGTCGTATCCGCAGGCGGCGAGCGCTTGCGACGTGGCATCGACGATCTGCTCGAGCGGACGCTCGCGCACGGGGCGGTAGGTCATGCCGGCCTGGCAGAACCGGCAACCGCGCGCGCACCCGCGCAGCACCTCGATGGAGAGACGGTCCTGCACCGTCTCGAGGTAGGGCACGATCCTCTGAGCGATGGGCTCGGTGTCGGCGAGATCGGCTTCGCAGCGCTTGTAGACCACGCGCGGCGCATGCTCGCCCGCGCACGGCACGACATAGCCCCAGCGCGTCGAGGTCTCATCGACCACCTGCTCGTAGAGGGAGGGAACGTAGACGCACGGGATTTCGGCCAGCGCGCACAGGATCGCGGCACGCGAGGCGCCCGCAGCGCGCAGATCGCGGATGCGCGTGCATACGTCCTTGATGCTCGTCTCGCCGTCGCCGAGCAGCACGGCATCGAAGACGACGGCCATGGGTTCGACGTTCCATGCCGAGGGACCGCCGGCGATGACGAGGGGATCGTCCTCATCGCGATCGCATGCGCGCTGGGCGATGCCGGCGAGGTCGAGCGTCTCGAGCACGTTGGTCATGATGAGCTCATGGGCGAGCGTGAACCCGAGCACGTCGAAGGATGCAAGCGGAGACGCGGATTCGAGCGAGAGCAGCGGGATGGAGCGTTCGCGCATATGCGCGATCATATCGGTCCACGGAAGGTAGGCGCGCTCGCACGAGATGCCCGCGCAGCTGTTGAGTTCGTTGTAGAGAATCGCGACGCCGAGGTTGGGCTGACCGATCTCATACACATCTGCGTAGATCATGCACACGTGGAAGGGACCGTCCTGGTCCTCGCAGGCGCCCCACTCGTGGTCGAGGTAGCGGGCGGGCTTCTCCACCATCGGGAGCAGCGGCTCGATGAGATGGAAGCAGTCCTCTCGCTTCGCGCGCATGGATCTAGCGTTTCTCGATAGAGATATAGCGCGGCGCGAGCGCGGTGTCCGACGACGGTTTCGCCTTGTCGGCCGCCTCGAAACGCGCTTTGACGGCGTTGCCGGTGGCGAGCGTGCCCGCATAGCCGAAGCCGGCGCGCAGCGCCCAGCCGACGCCCGGGATGAGCCCGAGCAGCGCGCGGGCGAGCGCACGATAGGCGAACCCCGCGCCCACGACGCCCGCCAGCTCGGGGAGGCGCGCGGACGTGAGGCCCCGGCCGTACGCGGCGGCGATATCGAGCGCGAGCTTGGCCTGGTTGGCGGTCATGATGGGCAGGTCGGAACCGGGTATGAGGTTGATGGCGCCCACGGCGGCGTTCTGGACGGCGCAGGCGGTGATGAGCGAAGAAACCTCCGCAGGGCGGATGAAGGAGAAGTTCGCCGCGAAGGCACGGTGCTTGTCGGTTGCGCCGACGATCCAGCGGGCGAGCGCCTCGAGCATGTCGTCGCCGTCGCTCGCCGCAATGATCTCGGGCTCGTAGTCCTGATAGTCGAGATGGGAGAAGTCATGGGCGTCGACGGCCGACTGCACGATGATGGCGCAGGGAATCGCCCGGCCCGCAAGCTGATCGACGGCGCGGCCGAGATCGCCCGCATCGTCGCCGGGAACGAGCACGGCGATATCGTAGGGCGCGTCGAGCGCCGCCGGGTCTGAAAGCGGACGGACGCTCACGAGGCCGCCGGTCTTCTCGGCGAGGAAGGCGTTGCGCAGCGCCATCGCATGCCCGCGAGGCGCGCCGTCGCCCAACAGGATGAGGACGGAGGCCGTCTCTTCGGCGCTCCTGCCCGCATCGCGGCCGGCTTTGAACACGTCGAACACCGTGCTATAGGGAATCTTGGAAGCCATGTCGATCCTCTCGCAGCCCGATGCCTAACCGGACTTCTGCCTATGCCGCCATATCGATTGAACCATACCCACGGCCATGATCTGAGCGAGCATTGACGAAGACCCGAAACTGATGAACGGAAGGGGGATGCCCGTGATGGGCATGATGCCGATGCACATGCCCACGTTCTCGAGCACCTGGAACGACCACATGGCCACGCAGCCCACGAGGATGAGCTTGGGGAACGGCGCTTCTATGCGCATGGCGAGCAGCACCGTGGCGATGATCGTCCATGCGTATAGGCCGAGCAGAAGGACCGATCCCGCAAAGCCGAACTCCTCGGCGAGCAGGGCGAACACGAAGTCGGTATGCGATTCGGGGAGAAAGCCGCCCGCTGCCTGCGTGGCGTTTCCGAGGCCTTTGCCGAGCAGGCCGCCCGAACCCACGGCGATCTTGGCCTGCTGGAGGTTATAGGCGCTCCCATAAGGGTCGACCGAGGGGTCGACGAAGACGATGAGGCGGTTGAGCTGGTAGGTCTTCAGGATGTGCGGAATGCCCTCGATCTGCGACTCGATGATGATGAACGCGGACCCCGCAACGATGAGCGCAATGGTGAAGAGCACCCAGGAGGGTTTGGGGCCGGCGCAGATGATGATGATCGCGCCCGTGACCAGGATGATGAGCCCGGTGCCGAGGTCGGGCTGGGCGAGGATGAGGAAAAACGGTATGCAGAGCATGGCGCAGAGGCGCACGTAGTCGCGCAGGCTCTCGATCCTACCGTTGTACTCGGCGCAAATCGACGCGATGAAAAGGATCGTCACGAGCTTGGCGGGCTCGGAGGGCTGCATCGTCATGTTGATGAAGGGGATCTTCACCCAGCCCGTCATGCCCATGGTGGTCCACGAGAGGCCCGGTATGTGCGGCGAGATGAGCAGCAGCGCATCCAAGACGAGCAGCACCAAGGACATGTTCGATAAGCCGCGGGTGTCGAAGCGCCAGATCAGGATCGCGGCGACGAGGCCGAGCGCGATGCCGAAGAGGTGGCGCGAGAAGACGGCGTTGGGATTGGTGAGCGAAGCCGACCAGATGACGACCGCACCGTATATGATGAGCAGAAGCGCAGGGATGAGCTGCGCCAGATAGAGGTTCGACAGCACGCCCCGGTCGCGGTTGAGGCGCTCGCCCACGTCGGGCGTGCGAGCCATATGCTGTGCGTTCAAAACCATGGCCTGCACCTCCTACCGGTCGCCCGCATCATCGTCGGCGCTCGTGGCGTCGGCGCTCGTGTCGGCGACGTTGTACGGGAAGAGGGTGTCGGGCTGATTGTAGATGGCGCCCATGATGTCGCGCACGACGTACATGCCCGACTGCGCGCCTTCGAGCACCTCGTCGATGCACGCCCCCACCACGTATCGGGGATTCTCGATGGGGCAGATGCCGACGAACCAGCCTACGGGATCGTCGTTGGGCGTCTCGCCCGTGCCCGTCTTGCCCATGACCTCCACCGACATGTTGACCCAATGCTGCGCCTGCGTCCACGATTCCTCGTAGACGACGCCTTTGAGGCCCGCCTTGACGAGATCGAGGCTCTTCTGGGGCTCGGGGCACTCGTAGAGCACCTCGGGCTTGTAGTCGATGACGCTCCCCTCCCCCGTGGCCGAACGGACGCTCTTGAGCACATGGGGCCGCATGATGAAGCCGTCGTTGGCGATGCCGCAATAGGCATCGACCATCTGCAGGCAGGTCACGAGCATGTCGCCCTGGCCGATGGCGATATTGCAGTTGTCGCCGCCCTGCCAGCGACGCTGCTGATCGGTTGCGTCGGAGAAGTAGTCCCACTTCCACTCCGCATCGGGAACGCGCCCGCTCTCCTCGCTGGGGAGGTCGATGCCCGCCTTCTGCCCGAGGCCGAATTTGCGGTAGGTCTTCTGCAGGCCGTCGGGTTCGTCGGAATAGTAGAAGCCCTTGCCGATCTCGTAGTAGACCACGTCGCACGACATGGTGATGCCGCGCTGCAGATCGATGTAGCCGTGGCCTTCCTTCACCCAGCACGCCATGCCGTAATCCTCGCCGAAACCGGTCCACCAGCCGGTGCAGTTCCACGACGATTTGTCATCGACGATGTTGTATTCGAGCGCGGCGAGCGATGAAAGCGCCTTGATGGTGGAGGCGGCGGGATACTGGCCCGAGATGGCGCGATTGAAGAGCGGATAGTTGTTCTTCTCATCCGAAAGCATGTCCCAGTCGGAGTTGGAGATACCTCCCACGAAGACGCTCGGCGAATAGGTGGGGAGGCTCGCCATGGCGATGATCTCGCCGGTGGCGCACTCCACGGCGACCGCGCAGCCCGAGCTGGCAGGGTATCCCTGAGCCCGGATGGAGTTGGTCACGTTGACGAGCGAGCGCTCGGCCGCCTCCTGGATCTTGGCGTCGATGGTGAGCACGAGGTCGGAGCCCGATTGCGCGTCCACATGGGACACATAATCGAGCACGGTGCCGCCCGAATCGACATGGACGGTCTGCTCGCCGCTGATGCCCTGGAGCACCGACTCGTACTGGTACTCCACGCCCGCCTGGCCCACGGTGTCGCCCGAATGGTAGACGATGGAACCCTGCTCATCGGTGTTGCTCTCGAGCTGCTCGGCCGTCACGGTGCCGGTGTAGCCCACGACGTGGGCGGCCAGCGAGCCGTGCGGATAGAAGCGCTCGGAACGCTGCTCGACATCGACGCTGGGAAACACCTCGGGATGGGCCGCGATGAACGCCACGACGCGGCGCGACACGTCGATGGAGACGACGCGCTTGCTCTGGGCGCCCGCCGACTCGTCCCTGATCTTGCGGCGCGTCGCCATATAGGGCATGCCGCAGAGGTTGGAGAGCAGCTGGACCTCCACGACGTCGCTCACCGCATCGGGATCGGCAACCACCGTGAGGCTCGGACGATTGGTGACCATCTCGATGCCGTTGCGATCGAGGATGCGCCCGCGCGGCGCCGCCGTCCTGATGGTGCGCGTGCGGTTGAGCTCGGAGAGACGCGTGTACTCCTCGCTCGAGACGAGCTGCATCGACCATAGGCGCGCGAGCAGCGTGGCGAAGATGGCGCACACGTAGACGAACAGGCCCTTGAGACGGCCCGAGAAGGTCTTCTCGGCCGACGTGTCGGAGCCGCCTGCTGCGGTGGGCGCTGCACCGCCGATATCGAAGGAGAAGCTCGATTCGGAGCGGGCGGAGATCACGTAGACGATGATGAGCGCTGCGGCGAGGATGAGCGCTGCGATGATGATGACGAGCGAGATGTCCATGCGCATCGCCCCTAATGAAGCCGGCTCGAACGGCCGGGCCCTCTGCTCGATGAGAGCGTGAACCCTCCGCGATTGCGCGAGAGGATCATCAAGAACGGGAGGTAGCAGATGATGGTGATGACGGCGGTGGGAAGAGCGCGCATGAAGATCGCCTCGAGAAAGCCCACGCGCTCCACCATGACGAGCGCGAGCGCATAGGCGCCGGACACGGCGAAGGAAGCGATCGAGAACTGCGTGATGGAGACCTTGGTGCCGTCGTTAAGCTTGTTGCGCACCTCGTATCCGAGCACGTACGACGAGATGGTGAGCAGGAGCGCCATGAGACCGAGGGGGCTCGTGGAGCAGAAGTCGAAGAAGAGCCCGGATAAGAACCCCGCGACGGTGCCGTAGCGCCCGCCGAAGAGCTGGGCCATGAGCGCGCTCAGGATGAGCATGAAATTGGCCCTGCCCGAGAAGAAGGGCAGGTTGGGGGCGATTGCGAGCTGCAGCACGGCGCAGACGAGCGTGAGCACGAGCGTGAGACGCCGCTTGGTGTTCTTATCGATGCCCTGCATGGTCGATCACCGCGATTCCCCGTCGTCGGCGGCCTCGTCCTCGCGCACCTCGACGTCGGAGACATCGTTGATGGCGCTCATCTCCTGGGCATCGGCTTCCTCGATATCCTCGGCCGAGGCACGTTGCTCGTCGGTGAGCGAGGTGATGACGAGCACCTCCTCGAGCGATTGGACGTGCGAGTACGCCTCGACGGAGATGTCGAGGTAGAGGGCGCCGGGATTGCGCCCGACAACCGAGACGCGCCCCACGGGGAGACCCTTGGGATACACCCCGCCCAAACCGCTCGTGATCACGATATCGTCGATTTCGACGGTGAGATCGGAGCGCACGAGATCGAGCGAGAGCCCGCCTCCCGCCGATCCGTTGAGCATGCCCTGGGCCCTGTTCGACTGGATCATCACGGGAACGGAGGAACCCTCGTCGAAGATGAGGCGCACGACCGCGCTGTTGGGCGAGACGGATGAGATCTGGCCGATGACGCCCGACCCGTCCATGACGGGCATGCCCACGGCGAGGCCCGCCGCAGAGCCCTTGTCGATGGTGATGGTGGACGTCCATGAGTCGGTCGATCCCGAGATGACGCGCGCGGAGACGGACTGGAGGTTGTAGGTGGATTGGATCTCCATGAGCTCCGTGAGACGGTCGGCCAGCAGCGCCTGCTCCTCGAGCTCGACGTTGCGTTGGCGGAGCGCATCGTTCTCCTCGCGCAGCTCGGAGAGGGTCGCCTGGTCGGCGGTGAGGTTGGCGAAGATGTTGCCCAGACCGTAGATGGGAGCCGTGACCGCCGAGCCTACGATGCGGAACGGAGTCGTCACGAAGGAAAAGCCGCTCCTCACGGCGCCGAGCACGCCCGTGTCGCCCGAGCGCACGCTCATCGTGAACAGCGAGAGCGAAAGCACCACGAGGATGATCAGGGCACGACCGCCCGTGGGGGGCGTGGCACCCGAAAGGCCTGAACCATATTCGCGGCTGACAGCCATACCGTCACCCGATTACTGACCCGTGCTCTGGACAAAGCCTCCGGACAGCGCGTTTGCCTCCAAAACCTTCGCGCAGCCTACGACGACGTTCTCGAGCGCCGTGGGGCTGACGTTGACGGGCACGCCCGTCTCTTCGCGAAGCCGCTGGTCGAGACCGCGCAGCAGACCGCCGCCGCCCGTGAGCAGGATGCCGTAGTACATGAGGTCGCTGGCAAGGTCGGGGGGCGTTGCGTCGAGCGCATCCTTGACGGCCTTCGTCACCTCGTCGAGGGGCCTGTTGAGGGCGCGCCTGATCTCCTCGGACTCGATGCGCACGGTCTTGGGCAGGCCGCTCATAACGTCGCGGCCGTTGACCTCCACGTCGAGCTCCTCGGCAAGCGGTGCGGCCGAGCCCACCTTGATCTTGATGTCTTCGGCCGTGCGCTCGCCGATGGAAAGGTTGTAGGCATCGCGCACATGCTGGAGGATCGTCTGGTCGAACTCGTCGCCCGCAGTGCGGATGGACTGAGAGACGACGATGCCGCCCATGGCGATGACGGCGACCTCGGTGGTGCCGCCGCCGATATCGACCACCATGGAGCCCGTCGGATCCTCTATGGGGAGATCGGCGCCGATGGCTGCCGCCATGGGCTCCTCGATGAGGTAGGCCTGGCGCGCGCCCGCCTGGATGGTGGCCTCGAACACCGCGCGCTTCTCGACGGAGGTGACGCCCGAGGGGACGCAGACGACGACGCGGGGGCGCGGGGACCAAGGGTACCTGC
Source organism: Atopobiaceae bacterium (assembly GCA_040307385.1). Classification (GTDB taxonomy): domain Bacteria; phylum Actinomycetota; class Coriobacteriia; order Coriobacteriales; family Atopobiaceae; genus RUG721. The sequence goes on along the minus strand of JAWRJQ010000079.1, from coordinate 46,078 downwards.
GCTCGCGGGCCTTCTCGATGAAGTAATGGAGCATGACCTCGGTCACATCGAAGTCGGCGATGACGCCGTCTTTGAGGGGGCGCTCGGCGATGATGGAGCCGGGGGTGCGGCCGATCATGCGCTTTGCATCGGAGCCCACGGCGAGCACGCGGTTCTCGTTGCGATCGATGGCCACGACGGAGGGCTCGTTGAGCACGATGCCCTGCCCGCGAACAGCGACGAGGGTGTTCGCGGTGCCCAGGTCGATGGCAAGATCCCCGCCCGTCTCACCGAATAATGAATCGAGAAATGACATGTCCCTCTTTCCCGTCTAGCAAATGGAACCCAAGTATAGGTTAGTTAGCGTTCTCTCCATCGGAGGATTCGGACTCGCCATCATTATTCTGTTCGGACGACTGATCGGACTGCTCGTCGGTCTGCGTCTCGGTGGGCGCGAAACCCGTCGTGGTCACCGTGGGCGTCTGCCCATCCTGCGAAAGATAGACGGGCTCGATGCCGGCAACCTTCCAGCCGATGCCGTCGCGCACCAGGTTGATGGTGTAGCTCTGCTCCCCTCCCTCGCGCAGCTGAGCCGTGGCGAAGACGGTGGATGCGGTCATCTCCTGATCGACGCCGGTGACCGCCACCGTTGCGCCGGAGGGAAGCAGCGTGAGGAGCTCGCTCTGCGCATCGGCGGAGACGGTATCGGCAAAGAGCTCCGAGGTGTCGGCGCCGTCGGTGTTGGCCTTGAACAGGCTCTCGACGACGCTCTGCTGGGTGGGCCACCCGAAGCCCCGGTAATAGGCATAGCCGCAGATGCCTGCGAGCAGCAGCGCGATGACGAGAACCGTCAGGAACACCTTGAGGCCGGTGCGGCGGTGCTTGCGGCGGATCTTGCGGTTCTGCTTGTCGATGGCAACGAGGTCGGCCTCGGTGACCGAGAAGAAGCCCGTGTCCTCGGGAGAGGGCATGAGCTCGCCCGACTCGCCCATGGGATCGAGCGGATCGACGGGTGCGGACCCATAGCCCATGGAGGCGAGGAACGCATCGGTATCGGAGACGCCGCGCTTGGCGCCCTGTGCGCTCACGGCCTTGCGGGCGGCATCGAACGCGGCCTGGGCATCGGCGGAAAGCGCGAAGGTTCCGTCGGATACGGCCTTCTCGAAGGCGCCGACGGCCTCGGGCATGCGGTTGGACGCGACGTAGGCCAACCCGAGATCGCTGAAGATGGCATTCTGCTGGGCGGGGGTGTTCGAGAAATCGAGGGCCGTCCTGAAGGCCTCGACGGCGTCGATGGGACGCCCGAGCTTCATGAAGCAGGAACCCAGCGATGAGAGCGCGCCAGAAGGATTGGGGTTGGTCTCGTCGATGGCCGCGTTGCGATAGGCGATGCCGGCGTTGCGCACGTCGTCGATGCGCTCGTATGCGCCGCCGAGCGCGAGATACGCCTTGTACGGCGTGGTGTAATCGGGATCTTGCACGGCGCGCATGAGCGCGGAGATGGCGTCCTTGGGACGGTTGGCGGCGAGCAGCGCGCGTCCCATGTTGCATGAGAGCGCGCCCACCTTGCCGTAGGAGGCATCCTGAAGGGCGCTTCCGTACGCGGCGGCAGCCGAATCATACTGGCCGAGCTTCATGTAGGCGTTGCCGAGCATGTGGTCGGCGGCACCGGAAACCTCGCCGGAATCCTTGGCATCGCCAAGATACGCGACGGCCGCAAGCCAATCATTCGATTGATATGCCTTCTTGCCGAGTTCGAATGCCTGGGTATTCACAGGTGGTCCCTTCCTTTACGCGTGCTATGCGGGCACGTGCTCTATACGAACAGACTGGATGACGTCCCCCGCGCGCAGCGCTGCGATGACGTCGCGTCCCTCGAGGGTCTGGCCGAAAACGGTATAGCCCGCGTCGAGCGCGTGCTGGGGTCCGAGGCAGAAATAGAACTGCGAGCCGGCTGAATCGGGATCCTGGCTGCGCGCCATGGCGAGCGCACCGTCCTCATGGCTGTTGCGGGGGTTGGCGATGAACTCCCCGCGGATGCGGTAGCCGGGGCCTCCGGTTCCGGGAAGCCCGTCTTCGCCCGCCTTTCCCGCAGCCACATCTGCGGGCGCCATGGTGCGCGTATGGGGGCAGCCGCCCTGGATCACGAAACCGGGAACATAGCGGTGGAACTTGAGATCATCGTAAAAGCCCGCCTCGGCGAGCTCGCAGAAGTTCGCAACATGCACGGGAGCGCCCGCGCCGTCGAGCTTGACCACGATCTCGCCCTTCGAGGTGAGAACGCGAGCGACTTCGTCGCCCTGGATGGCGTAGCTCGGCGTATAGAGAGGATCGGAGATGAAGCCCATGAATCGTCTACCCCTTCGTACTTAGAGAGCACATAAAGCTGCATCAAGGCATTCTATCATGTATTCGTGAAGCACACATATTCGGCAAAGACTTCGCATCATCGCTGCTGGGGCTCCCAATCTTCGTAACAAACGTCGAAGTACCGCTTGTTCATGCTCACGCCGTCCTCGTCCTTATCGGAGTAGTACGTCGCGTCGATGATGTCCTGCACCAACGCCGGAGCGAGAAAGCCCAGATCGAGCTCCCAAGAATCGACGAGGATGTCGGCGCGGTAGAGCAGCCAGCGGCCGAGCTGCGCCGCATTGCCGGCGTCTTCGGCATAGGCGGGCGACGAGCCGAGCCGCTCCAGAGCATCGACGGCTGCGGCGATGTCGGTTTGAAGCTCCTCGCATGCGGCGAGTCCGGCGTTGCGGACGTCGAAGTCTTCCTGCAGGTAGTTCTCGAGGAAATACGCCTCCTGCTCGTCGGTCCGCTCCGCCAGGGCGGCCAGATCGACATAGAGCTCGTGCAGGCGCTCGAAGGTCGATGAGCCGGGGTCGAGGTCGGGAGCCGCATCTCGCACGTCCTGCCCGGTGAGCGACTCGATCTGGCCCGGAGAGCCCGCCGTCGAGGTGTCGGCGTCCTCGCGGGCGCGCTGATCGTAGCGACCGGGATCGAAGGGGTGCGTGATGAGCACGATCGATCCGCCCATGACGAAGAGGGCCGCGATGGCGGCGATGATCATGACGCGCACATGCGCCATGCGGTCGTAGCCGAAGACGTGATCGTCGTTGTCGGCGGGCTCCGGCGGAAGGGCGCTCTTCGCCTCGAAGACCCGATCGCTCGGGTCGGGTTCGGGCACGTCGATGGCGCTGAATTGAGAGGTGCTGTCCGATGCGGAAACCTTGGGCAGGCGGATATCGCGCGTGCGTCGCACGGGCCGCTCAGGCTTGAGGGGAAGTCCGCACTTGGGACATGACGAGACATCCTCGGGGATGAGCGCGCCGCACGAGGAGCACCAGGTGCCCCGCACGCGCGGCATCGAGTTGGTGACGCCCATATCGCGCCCGCACCTCGGGCACGTCGAGGTGCCGTCTGCCATGCGCGCACCGCAATCAGGACATATCATGCGAGACTACTCCCCCATTGGTTCGGTTCAGCTTCGTTCAGAGCGTATGATATCGCAGATGCGCTTATTCGGCGAGCATATCGAGCACAAACGGCAGGATTCCTCCGGAAGCGATGTAGCGCCACTCCTGCGGGGTGTCCACCCGGACGGTAGCCCGCGCCGACGTGACGGTGCCGTCGGACGCCGTGAACGCGATCTCCACCTCGGACGGCGCCTCCGCGGCATCGGTTGAGAAGGCCGCGATGTCGACGCGCTCGGTGCCGTCGAGGCCGAGCGCGGTCGCGCCCTGCCCCTCCGCGAACTGCAGCGGAACGATTCCCATCTGGACGAGGTTCGACCGGTGGATGCGCTCGAAGCTCTCCGCGATGACCGCCCTGACGCCCTGGAGCAGCGGGCCCTTGGCGGCCCAATCGCGGCTCGAGCCCGAGCCGTACATGGAGCCTGCCACGACGACGAGCGGGATGCCCGCCTCGGCATAGGACATGGCGGCATCGAAGATGCGCAGGTGCTTTCCGCTGCGCACATCCACGGTGACGGGGCCCTTCTCGCCACCCGCCAGGCGGTTCTCGATCCTCGTGTTGCCGAAGGCGCCGCGCGCCATGACCTCGTGGTTGCCCCGGCGCGTGCCATAGGTGTTGAAGTCCTGCTCGGCCACGCCGTGCGCGCGCAGATAGTCGGCTGCGGCGGAGTCCTTCGCGATGGTTCCTGCAGGCGAGATGTGATCGGTGGTGACGAAATCGCCGAGCAGGCACAGCATGCGGGCGCCGTCGAGCGAGAAGGAGCCCGTTCTGCGCGCCAGCTCGAAATACGGTGCGCGGCGCACATAGGTGGACATCTCGTCCCAGGAGAAGGTGGGCCTCTCCGACACCTCGATCTCCTGCCAGGCGGGCGAGCCTTCCATGAGGTGCTCGGAGCTCGTCTCGTAGAGCGAGCGCTCGAGCGAGGCGGCGAGCACGGCATCGATCTCGTCGGCCGTGGGCATGATGTCGGCGAGCATGACCGGAGCTCCTGCGGCGTCGAATCCCAGCGGCTCGGCGGTGAGGTCTGCGCGCACGGAGCCCGCGATGGCGTAGGCCACCACAAGCGCGGGCTGCGCGAGGTAGTTCTGCGCCACATCGGGCGAGATGCGCCCGTCGAAGTTGCGGTTGCCCGAGAGCACGCTCGCATACTCGACCTCGGAGGAATGCGCCTTGAGCTCGGCCTTGATCTCGCCGGTATTGCCGATGCAGGCCATGCAGCCGAACCCGCAGGTGAAGAAGCCCAGCTCCTGCAGGGGTTCGAGCAGACCGGCTTGGGTGAGCAGGTCCTCCGCAGCGTGGCTGCCCGGAGCGAGCACGCATTTGACCCAGGGAGCCGAGGCGAGGTTCGCCTCGCGGGCGCGCAGGGCGAGAAGGCCCGCCGCCACCATCATCGCCGCATCCGTCGCCGTCGTGCAGCTCGTGATGGCGGCGAGCGCGATCGAGCCATCGGTGATGGTCGCCGGCACGCCATCGAAGGAGGCGCCGAAGGCGTGCGCGTCGAGCTCGTGCTGGCAGTTTTCCTCGAAGCGCGCGGGAAGCGCCTCGATGCCCACGCGGTTATGCGGGCGGGAGGGACCGGCGAGCGAGGGCTCGACGGTTGAGAGATCGAGGCAGATGGTTTTTGCATAGACGGCCCCGCTGCGGCTCCCGAATGTGCCCTGCGCCCTATGGTAGGCTTCGCAGAACGCGACCTCGCCCTCCGCGCGCCCGGTCAGGCGCAGGTAGTCGAGGGTGATGTCATCCACCGGGAACAGCGTGGTGGTGGCACCGTACTCGGGCGTCATGTTGGCTATGCAGGCGCGCTGCGTTGCCGAGAGGGCCGAGACGCCCTCCCCCGTCGCCTCCACGAGCGCGCCGACGACGCCCTCGCGGCGCAGGATCTCGCACACGGTGAGTGCGGCGTCCATGCCCGAGACGAGCGGACCGAGACGCCCCGTGAGCCTGAGCTCCACGACGGGCGGGACGAGCATGGAGATGGGCTGCCCGAGCGCTGCGGCCTCGGCCTCGATGCCGCCCACGCCCCATGCCATGACCCCGATGCCGTTGACCGTGGTGGTGTGGGAGTCGGTGCCGACGAGCGTGTCGTAGCAGGCGCGCTCGCCCACGCCCTTGTACAGGGCATCCACGCCCACGACCGTGGCGAAGCGCTCCATGTTGAGCTGGTGGCAGATGCCGCCGCCCGGGGGGACGATCTCGACGTTATCGAACGATCTGCTCGCCCATTTGAGGAAGGCGAAGCGCTCGCGGTTCCTGCGCGCCTCGAGCGCCTCGTTGGCGGAGCGGGCCTGCGCGCAGCCCGACTCGTCCGCGATGACGGAGTGGTCGATGATGAGCGTGGCGGGAATGAGCGGGTTGACGATCATGGGATCGGCGCCGCGTTCGGCGCATGCGTCGCGCATGGCCGCGAAGTCCACGAACACGGGCACGCCCGTGAAATCCTGGAAGAGCACGCGGCTCGGCATGTAGGAGATCTCGGCGCCGGATGCGCCGGAGAGCCCCGCCTGTATGACGGCACGTGCAAGGAGGGCGGCTTCCTCGTCGCTTTCGGCGCAGCGCACGACGTTCTCGAGCAGGACGCACAGGGCGTACGGGAGCTTATCCGCATCGGGGATGGCGGAGATGTTCACGATCGAGCGGCTAACGCCTCCTGCGCTTAATCGCTCGCCGCCGCGCGAAGACCTGATAGCGTTTGAAAAGCTTGTCCCTCCGGTTTGCATAGCGCTCCTTCATCCGTGCGATGCTCCGCGACGACCATCCGCCATGGGCGAGATCGCGGTCGGCGCGCGCGTAAAGATACAGGAACAGTATGACGGAAGGCACGCCCAGCAGGACAGCTAGCACCCAAACGGCAACACTGTTGAGAACCGTATGGAAGAAGGGGCTGTATACAAAGCACCCGAGCACCATGATGATGCAGATCAGCGCGATCAGCACGGCACGGAGCACGGTGAGGGGCTGGGAGATGCGCACGATGAGCGCAATGCCCACGGCGGAGGCGAGCATCATGCAGAGCGTCGAGATCTCGTCGAAGCCCATGTCGAGGAGCCTGCCGGCGATGATCGCGGCGAGCAGCGCGCCGACGATGCTGACCGAGGCGGGCAGCGACCGCATGAGGACGTTCGCGAGGAAGCTGCCCCGCACGCGGTCGCGGTTGGCCTCGAGGGCGAGCACGAACGAGGGCAGGCCGATGATGGCCGTTGAGATGAGCGTCATCTGGATGGGGATGAAAGGATAGGGCGGCATGACGATGCACACGAACGCGAGCAGCATCGAATAGACGGTCTTCACCAAGAACAGCGACGCGGAGCGTTGCAGGTTGTTGATGGAGCGCCTTCCCTCGGCGACGACCTCGGGGATATGCGAGAAGTCGTCATCGGCGAGCACGAGCTCGGAGATGTTGCGGGCTGCCGAGGATGCCGACGCCATCGAGATGGAGCAGTCCGCCTCCTTGAGGGCGAGCACGTCGTTCACGCCGTCGCCCGTCATGGCCACGACACGCTTCGCGGCCTGAAGGTACTTGACGATCTGGCGCTTCTGCTCGGGCGTGACGCGGCCGAATACACGCGCGTCGCGCACGGCGGCGATGAGCTCGCCCTGCGTGGCGAGCGTCGAGGCATCCACCGCGCGTTCGGCGTGCTCGATGCCCACCGAGGCCGCGATGGCAGACACCGTGCGAGGATCGTCGCCCGAGATGACGCGCAGCTCGACGCCCTGATCGGCGAAGAACTTCACGGTGTCGGGGGCCGAGGGGCGCACCTCGTCGCGGATGGACATGAAGCCGAGCGCGGAGACGCCTCCCGTCGCCCTGCCCTGCTCGTCGAAACCGCCCGCCTCGCACACCACGAGCACGCGCTCGGTTTGCTCGAAGCGGTCGAGCATCGCGAGAGCCGGGTCGCCCTCGGGAAGCACGAAGCGCGGCGCGCCCATGATGAGCGCCCTCCCCTGCTCGGTGACGCAGCCGGAATACTTGTATGCGGAGTTGAACGGGATCGCGCGACGGGCGGGCTCCGCCGTGACGCCCGCATGTTCCCCGTACGCCAAGATCGCCCGGGCGGTGTCGTTGGCATCGAGGGCATTCGCCCGTGCAACGGTAAAGAATGCGCGCTCCGCCTCCCGCGCACCCGCATCGGGATGCGCGGCATCGGCTCCCGTCGCGCGCGACACGAGCATGCGGCCCGTGGTGATGGTGCCGGTTTTATCGAGGCAGAGCACGTCCACGCGCGCGAGCGTCTCGACGCAGTAGCTCTGCTGCACGAGCGTCTTCCTCATGGCCAGCCGCGTGGTCGCGATGGCGAGCACCGAGGAGGTGAGCAGCACGAGGCCCTGCGGGATCATGCCGATGACGGCGGCCACCGTGGAGAGGATGGCATCGGTTGCAGACGATCCGTCCGTGAGGAACGTGCGCAGGAACAGGCCGATACCCAGCGGGAAGATGAGCACGGTCGCCATCTCGATGACGATGTTGATCGTGTCGAGGATCTCGGAATGAACGGGTTTGATGTACTTTGCGGAAGCGCTGATCCGAGCAGCGTAGGAATCGGCCCCCACGCGGGTGAGGCGCGCCCACACCGAGCCCGAGTCCACGAAGCTGCCCGAGAACAGCTCGGAACCCGGATCCTTCTCGACGGCGTTGCTCTCGCCCGTGAGCAGGCTCTCGTTGAGCAACGCCGAACCCGCGACGACCACGGCATCGGCGGGAACCTGATCGCCGCGGGCGAGCAGCACCACGTCATCGAGCACGAGATCCTCGAACGGAAGCTCGACGGTCTGCGAGCCGCGGCGCACGCGGACGGTCTTTGCCGTGAGGATGGCAAGCTTGTCGACCATGCGCTTGGCGCGTATCTCCTGGAACACGCCGATGGCGAGATTAGCGACGACGACGCCTATGAACAGCGCGTTTCTGAATTGGCCCGTGAAGAGGACCAGGATGAACATGAAGAGGTTGATGCCGTTGAACATCGTGAAGGCATGTTCGGAGACGATCTGCTTCACGGTCTTGGTCTGCACGTCGGCGTTCGCGTTGACCTTTCCCTGGGCAACACGCTCGGCGACCTCGGCCTCGCTCAGTCCTCGGATGGCGTTTTGAGCAGTCTCTTCCATGATTCGTGTGAACTCCGTGTACGCAATGAACCGCTGGCATCATACCCCAAAACGGATGGCTTCACGCGAACTGGACACGAGAGCCACACGCCGATACGTCCGGACAGGTGAGCATCTCACATAATGAAATCCCACGGTCCATTCAATATAGACCGTGGGACACAGCTTTCTCCGCCTCTTTAAGCGAAACGGCCTTGAGAGTTGCCTATCGTTTCCAAAGAGTGATTGTGCCTGAATAAGGACCATAGCGTATTTTGTGGATCATGAAAGGGGCTCTCCCCCACTTTGAAAATCACCCACGCATTATCAAACGAATTGCCGGCGGCATCATAGATAGTGGCAGAATGACTATCTGTGGAGTAAAGAGCCTTATGTGCGGAGCTGATTGCATATACCCGTGTGCAACTTCCATCGCTCATGTAGCTTGACGGGTCATTCATCCAGTACTGATTTGCAGAAGAGCTCCAATTCCATGCATACGAATGACAGTTATATAATTGATTTCAGACTGACTCATTTCGGATAAAGGCATGACATACACAGGCGTGCCATTATTCAACTAGACCAAGCTCATCGTTTTTGGAATCGCTTCCGATATTTTGCCGGCGTATCGCCGGTGACCTCGCGAAAGCACTGGATGAAGTAGTTCTGCGTGTTGAACGCCAGATCCTCCGCGATTTCCCGGATGCTTTTCCCTGTCGAGGAGAGCAGGACCTTGGCGCGCTCGATACGCGCGTGCTTGATATAGCTGTTCACGGACTGGCCCGTCTCCCTCTTGAATCTTTCGGCTAGATAGTTCTGCGTGTAGCCGCATAGCAGGGCCAGTTCGGAAAGACGGATCGTTCGATCGAGGCTGAGCTCGATATAGTCGCAGCATTTCTGCACGACATGGGAATAGTCGGGATTCGCGCGCAGATGGTGAACGCGGTAGATGAAGTCATGGTACATGGTGCTGGAAAGGGACCTCAGCTCTCCGGAATCCCGACAATCTTCTGCAGCCTGGATATAGCTATCGCCGAGCGGATAGGCCTCTTCCGGGGAGAGCCCTCCCTCCATTGCCGCACGGACAACGAGCGAGGTGAACACGGTGATGCTGATCTTCGCCTGCCGCAGCGGATCGCGACCATGGACCGGGACGCCCGGGCTCAGGTCGATGCTTCCATGCAGGGCCTGGTGGTAATTGATGTCGCCGTTGCGTACCATCTGGAGCATAGCCTGCTCCGCACGGTAGATCCTTTCCCGATCATGGGCATAGTGGGGCGAAAACGCCACGTCCCGGCTCGCCTCTCCGGCATCCAACGCATCGAGGCTGAGCGTGTCCTGGTTGAGCGCATTATGGATGAGAAGCACATATCGTGAAAAAACGGCATAGGACATCACCGGAAGCTCATCGATGTGACGGTACAGCCCGGAAGCCCACAGGGCCTGCTCCCGCGTCTTGATATGCCCGATCATGCCTTCGCGAAGACGGCTTTCAACCGGACGCGCATAGAAAACCGGGCCGATGACGAACATGAGCTCGCGCCCGCGCTCGCGTTCGAATGTGACACCCCATTGCATGCCGATAGCAGAGCCGACGAGAAAAGGTTTCCCCTCCTGCATTTCGGCGCTCTGCCGTTTGGCGCGCTCCAACCCTCCCAAAAGGATGAACGCCTTGCCGAGCTGCTCATTCTGCGGATAATCCGAATGGAAGAGCCGCCCGTCTTCGGAATAGCACCAGATGTTGAGCTGCTCGCTTTCGGGAATCATGCGGTGGATGAGGCGTAAGCTCTGCTCGCCCTGCGTTCTGTCCATATTCCATCACCCTTCGTCACCGTATCATGCGCACAGCGGCTGGACAAGGACAATGACCGTAATTTTTGTAATTTATTCGTAGTTTATGGATTAACATATCGTTTCGATTTTCATACAGTGAAGCCAGGATCCAGCGGCGATGCCGGCTGCTGTTATGAGTTTCAAGTTTTAAAAAACAACTAGAAAAGAAAGGAATGATGGTATGGCAAAGGAGAAAGCCACGCAAAGCGAACTTGACGGCGTTCAGTACCGCCGCGCCAAGCTCTGGCAGATCATCCTCTTTGCGTGCAGCGCTATGTCCAACATGGCAGTGTACATCCTGATCCAGCAGGCCAGCTATGCCGCCAGCATAGGCTTCGGCGTCTCCACGGCGATTATCGGCGTGATCCTGATGGGAACGCGATTCTTCGACGCATTCACCGACTCTTTTCTAGCGTTTGTCTATGACCGCGTGAACACGAGGTTCGGCAAGATCCGCGTCCTGCTTCTTGCGGGGTATGCCATCGAGAGCATCGGCATCCTCGCCATGTTCGATGTTCTGTCCAGCAAGGGACACGGGGTTGTGATCTTCGCGATGCTGTACATGGTCTATATCATCGGCTATACGCTGGTGAACATGACCGGCCAGACGATCCCGGCCCTCATGTCCAACGACCCGAAGCAGCGACCGCAGATCGGCGTGTGGGTCACCGCGATGAACTACATCGTGCCGATGGCCATGAGCGTCATCCTCTCCGCCGTGCTGCTGCCCCGGTTCGGAGGCGAGTACAACCAGGCCTATCTGAGCGCTGCATCTCGCATAGTGGTAGCGATCTCCGGCCTGGGCGTTCTGCTGACCTGCATCGGCGTTTCCGCCTACGACAAGCCGGAATACTACCGTGGAATCGGCAAGCATGCGAAGCTCCGTTTGAAGGACATGATCGATGTGCTGGCGCACAACAAGCCGCTCCAGAGCTATATCGTCGCCCAGGCATCCGACAAGATGGCCCAGGTAACGGCAAGCCAGAGCATCATCACCACCATGCTCTACGGCATCATCATCGGCAACATGGGCCTTGCCACGATCCTTTCCGCTGTCGGCATGTTCCCCTCCATCCTCTTCGCCATCGTCGGCGCCCGCTATGCTGGTAGGAACGGGAGCAAAAAAGGCATCGTCAACTGGACGGTCGCCTGCATCGGCGCAACGGTTATGATGTTCCTCTTCTTCGTGCTGCAAAGGGATCCCTCGCAGATCGCCGTCATGGGCAGCATACCGATGGTCCTCTACGTGCTCTTCACCTTCGCCATGAACGGGACGAAGATGTGCGTGACCACCTGCGCAACCTCCTTCATGGCGGACGTCATCGACTATGAGCTCGATCGCAGCGGCAAATACATCCCCGCCGTCGTCACCGGCACCTACAGCCTCATAGACAAGGTCATCTCCTCCCTCGGCGCCGTCATGGCAACCGGCTGCATTACCCTGATCGGCTACACCACGACCGTCCCGCAGCCCACGGACGCCTTGACGCCCGGCATCTTCTGGATGACCATGGTGCTGATGTACGGACTTCCCATTATCGGGTGGCTCGTCACCTTGATCGCAATGCGATCCTGCAAGCTGGACAAAGCCGAAATGGTCGAGGTGCAGAAGCGCATCGCCGACAAAAAGGCCGCCGCGCAGGCCGAGGCAGCGGCGCAGGCCGCATCTGTCGGGGTGGAGCCGGGCGAGGATGACGAGTCAGCCGAGACGGAGCCGAGCGAGGATGACAAGACGGAAGCATAACCCCTGTCCCACCCATCGATCATCATAGATACCGATAAGGCGGGACGGGTTCCCACCTTATCTGACGAAAAAAGGCAGTGCAATGCGAGAGATCATTTCCTTCAACGACATGTGGACGTTCAGCAAGCCCGGCGCAGCGCCGGAGCCCGTAACGCTGCCGCACACCTGGAATGCGGTGGATGGTCAGGATGGCGGCAACGACTATTACCGAGGCACCTGCACGTATACCAAGCGTTTCCCCCGGCCGGCGGGCGAGAAGGTGTTCTTGGAATGCAACGGGGCGGCCGCGTCGTGCATCGTGAGCCTCAACGGCAAGGAGCTTACCCGGCATGAGGGCGGCTACTCCGCCTTCCGCGTGGAGATGACCGACGGGCTGGCAGAGTCCAACGAGCTGATCATCTCCGTCAGCAACGAGGACAGCAGCTCTGTATATCCCCAGAAAGCGGACTTCACCTTCTACGGCGGCCTGTACCGCGATGTGAATCTGATCACGGTGCCCCGGGAGCATTTCGAGCTGTTGAAAGACGGCACGCCCGGCATCAAGGTCACGCCCGTGGTCGATTTGGAGCACCGGTCGGCACGGGTCACCGTGGAGGCGTGGCACAACGCATCCTCGGTGGACATCACCGTCAATGGCGAGACGAAGACCGTCGAGCGCACGGCGGAATTCACCATCGATGCTGTGCACCTCTGGGATGGCGTGGACGACCCGTATCTCTATACCGCGACAGCCAGGCTCGCAAGCGGGGACGAGGTCTCCACGCGTTTCGGCTGCCGCGTCTTCGGCTTCGACGCACAGCAGGGCTTCTTCCTCAACGGACGCAGCTATCCGCTCAGAGGCGTGAGCCGCCATCAGGATCGCAAGGGCAAGGGCAGCGCGCTCTCCTATGAAGACCACGTCGCCGACATGGCCATCATCCGCGAGCTCGGCGCAAATACCGTTCGCCTCGCGCACTACCAGCACGCACAGGAGTTCTACGACCTCTGCGACGAAAACGGCCTCGTGATCTGGGCGGAGATTCCCTATATCACGATGCAGATGAAAGGCGGGCGGCAGAACACCCTCGACCAGATGCGCGAGCTTATCACCCAGTGCTACAACCACCCCTGCATCGCGGTATGGGGTCTTTCCAACGAGATCACGGCTGCCAGCGCCGTGGACGACGACCTTCTGGAGAACCACCGGCTTCTGCAGGAGCTGTGCCACCGCATGGATCCGACGCGCCCGACCACGATGGCGAACGTCTTCATGCTGGAGACCGATAGTCCGATTCTGGAGATCCCCGACATCAACAGCTACAATCTCTACTTCGGTTGGTATCTGGGAGAGATGGAGCAGGCGGACGAGTTCTTCGACGAATACCATGCGAAGTTCCCTGATCGCGTGATCGGATTCAGCGAGTACGGAGCGGACGCCAACCCCGCCTTCCACTCCTCCCATCCCGAACGAGGCGATTACACCGAGGAGTTCCAGGCCCTGTATCACGAGCACATGCTGCAGATGATCGAGGCGCGGCCCTGGCTTTGGGCGACGCATGTGTGGAACCTCTTCGATTTCGCCGCAGACGGGCGCGACGAGGGAGGTAAGCACGGCGAAAACCAAAAGGGGCTCGTCACCTTTGATCGGCGGCTGCGCAAAGATGCGTTCTATCTGTATAAGGCGGCGTGGAACAGAACACGGCCCTTCGTCCATCTCTGCAGCAAACGGTATGTAAACCGTGCGGAGAGCGAGACGGAGATCAAGGTCTACTCCAACCAAGGCTCCGTCGACCTCTATGTAGACGGGACGAAGGTTGCGGAGCAGACGGGAAAGACGATCTTCCGCTTCCGCATCCCGCTGGTGGGAGAGCATCTGGTCGAGGCGAAGTCGGGAGCATGCGACGATCGCATGTGCGTCCGGCGCGTTCGCGAAGCGGATGAGAGCTACATCTTCAACAAGGCCGCCGACGCCGTTGCCAACTGGTTCGATTCGGAGGAACTCGACCCCACGTGCTTCTCCATTCAGGATACGCTGGGCGAGATCCGCCAGCATCCCCGGGCCGGGGCGATCGTAGAGGCTCTGATGGCGAAAGGCGCATCCGAACGCGGCGACGTGGCCGATGCGGTCAAGGATAACCCAGCGCTGCAGCGCATGTTGGCTCGCATGACGGTGCTCGGCCTTCTCAAGCATAGCGGCGCTGACGAGCAGAGCATCAAGCAGCTCAACCGCGTTTTACAGGGGATCAAGAAGTGATCAAGGGCGTGCAGCAGATCATGCTGGGCACCGTGACCGGCAATGAAGCGCAGGCGCGGGAGGCGTTGGAGCGCATCAAAGGTGCCGGATACGACGGGCTCGAGCTCAACCGATTCATGATCCACCCGACGGGGATGATGGTTCGGCTGATGACGCGCGCCGCAGGAATGCCCGTCGGCAACGGCGGCAAGCTCGACTGGCACGCCCTGCTGAACGACTGCGGTCTTTCCGTTGTGAGCCTGCACGTCGATTTGGGCAGCCTGGAACGCGAGCCTGAACGCATTGCCGAGGAGGCGGAAAGCTTCGGCACGGACAAAGCGGTCGTCACCGGGATGTACCGCTTCGACTATGGAAACGAGGCCGCCGTCAGAGAGCTTGCAGCGCGGCTCGACACGGCGGGCGCGGCCTTGAGAAAACAGGGCATCGAGCTGCTGTATCATAACCACAACGTGGAGCTGCTGCAGGTGAACCCCGGCGTGCGCGCCTACGACATCCTCATCGACGAAACCGATCCGGCGCTCGTCGGCTTTGAATTCGACAGCTTCTGGTTCACGGACGGCGGAGCGGATGCAAAGCTCTGGATGAAGCGCCTGGGCAGCCGCATGAAGCTCTGGCATGTCACCGACCGGGGCAGCCGCCGGTCCGGCCCCGCCATGACGCCGATCCTGAAACAGGACAGCATGGAGCTCGGAACGGGGAACATGGACCTGGACGGACTCCGCGAGGTCGCCGAGGAGTGCGGTGCCGAAGCCGTGATACTGGAAAGCCACAGGAACTGGATCGACGGGGACCCCATCAAGAGCCTGGAGCTGAGCGCTGCATGGCTGAACGAAAGGTGCTGAGCATGAAGACGGATCGGACGCTTCCGCATGAGTGGATGGCAAGATGGATCGACCCCGAGCCGCCGCACGACCCCGAACAGCGCCAACCGGCCTCCGTGTTACGTCGACGCTTCACGGTGGAGAAGACCGGGCATGCTCGCCTGTACATCACCTGCCACGGGCTGTATGAGGCGGCGATCAACGGACAGCGGGTCGGGAGTTTCGTGCTTGCGCCCGGCACCGGGGACTATCGCAAACGCCTCACGGTGCAGGCTTATGATGTTTCCAACCTGCTCCGCACCGGTGAAAACGAGCTTTCCGTCACGCTGGGCGACGGCTGGTATCGCGGCAGCGTCGGCATCGACGGGCTGCGCAATTACCACGGAACCGATCTCGCGCTGCTCTGCCAGCTTGAAATCGACGGCGAAGTGATTCTGACCAGCGACGAGAGCTGGGAGGCCAGCCAGCAGGGACCCACCCGCGAGAACGACCTCCAGCAGGGTGAGCGCTATGATGCCCGGAGGGAGCCGATCGCAGGCTGGCACGGCGTGACGGTTCGGGACTTCGGCTTTGACAACCTCGCCTCCACGGAGAGCGTGCCGATCTTGGAGCAGGAGCGTTTCCCCGGAAGGCTCATGACCACGCCGAACGGCGAAACGGTGATCGATTTCGGGCAGAACCTCGCAGGCTACACCGAGCTGTGCGTCACGGCGCAAGCCGGGCAGAGCATCACGCTGTGGCACGGAGAGACGCTGGATGAGAACGGGAACTTCACGCAGGAGAACTTCGATCCCGGCGACCGCAATGAAAACGGCATCCCGCAGTGCATCGAATATGTCTGCGCGGACGGACGGAACACGTATAAACCGCGCTTCACGATCTTCGGCTTCCGCTATGCAAAGGTGGAGACCGACATCGACCTGGGCAACGCGGACTTCACCGCTATCGCAGTGTATTCCCGCATGCCGCAGACCGGTTTCTTCGAGTGCGGCATAAGCGATGTCAACCGTCTCTTTCTCAACAGCCTGTGGAGCATGCGCTCGAACTTCTGCGACATCCCCACCGACTGCCCCACCCGCGAGCGGGCCGGCTGGACGGGCGACGTCGGCGTATTCGCGCCGACCGCCGTCATGCTGGCCGACTGCTACCCGGTTTTGCGCAAGTGGCTGGATGAGTGCCGCCTGGCGCAGGGCGCGGACGGGCTGGTGCAGAACATCGCCCCTGTCAACAGCAAGGGCGGCATGATCTCCGATCTGCTGCAGGGTTCCGCCGGCTGGGGCGACGCCTGCGTGCTCGTGCCCTGGGCGCTGTACGAGGCCTATGGCGATGTGGGGATATTGGAAGAGAACTACGATATGATGCGCCGCTGGCTGGGCTTTGTGGAACAGCGTGCGAAGAAGACGCGGCTGCATAATCTGAAGAACCCGTGGCACAGCTACCTCGTGGACAAGGGCTTTCACTTTGGCGAATGGTGCCAACCGGACGTGGATAACGCCGCCGCCATGAAGAAGACCATGATGACCGGCTCGCCCGAGGTTGCCACAGCCTACTACTTCCGCTCCGCTTCCCTGATGGCGAAGATCGCGGCGCTTCTCGGCAAGGCATATGACGCACAGAGGTTCGCCCAGGTCGCAGAGCATGCGAAAAAGGCGTATCGCTACAGCTGCACGAAAGACGGCGTCATTTCTTCTGAGCGCCAATGCGCGTATGTGCGCCCCCTCGCCTTCGGCCTGCTGGACGGCGACGAGGCCCAGGCAGCGGCTGACGAGCTGAATCGTTTGGTCGAGAAGAACGGCTATCACCTGAACACCGGTTTTCTCTCCACGCCCGACCTATGCCGGGTGCTGGCCGAACACGGACATGAGGATACCGCTTATCGGCTGCTGCTGCAGACCGAGCATCCAGGCTGGCTCTACGCCGTGAAGAAGGGCGCGACCACGATCTGGGAGACATGGGACGGCGTGCGCGCCGATGGCTCGGTACACGATTCTCTCAACCATTATGCCTATGGCGCCATCACCGGCTGGCTTCTCTCCGGCGTGTGCGGCATCAAGCTCAGTGCGGGAAGGCTTGTCCTCGACCCCCACCCGCACCCCTCTCTGGGCCATGCCAAGGCGGAGTGGCGCTCCCCAGCGGGGACGATCCGAAGCGCCTGGTCCTATGAGGGCGACAAGCTGTGCTTCGATGTTTCCGTTCCCATTTCCGCGCGCATCGATCTGCCCACCGGTGAAACGCATGAGGTGTCGAAGGGAGATCATCATTATGAAGTACTGCTGTAATCCCATTGCCATCAACTACCGCTATCAGTTCATCGCCGACCAGCGCAAGGGCGATGCGTTGCAGGTCTGCCGTGAAGCAGCAGATCCCTCGATGATCTGCTTTCAGGGACGCTATTACATCTTCGCCTCGATGACGCTGGGCGTATGGGTTTCCGACGACCTGGTGAGCTGGGAGCAGCATCGTCTGCCCGAGGAGCTGCCGCTCTATGACTATGCGCCCGATGTGCGCGTGCTGGGCGACTGGGTGTATTTTTGCGCCTCCCGCCGTGAGCAACCCTGCGATCGCTGGCGTACAAAAGATATCCTGAACGGCCCGTATGAGAAGCTCGAGGGCGGCTTCCCATTCTGGGATCCGAACCTGTTCGCTGACGACGACGGCAGACTGTACTTCTACTGGGGCTGCTCCAACGCCGCTCCAATCTACGGCGTGGAGCTGGACCCGGAAACCATGCAGCCCAAAACCGAGCCGAAGGAGCTGATATGCGGCGATCCTTGGCATATCGGCTATGAGCGCATCGGGGAAGGCAACACCACGCTGCCCGCAGCCGAGGAGGAGGTCGAGGCAAGGTATCAGGCCTTCGTCAAGGCAGGTCCCGTGCCGGAGGAGCAGCTCCCCGCCGAGGTGAAGCCCCTGATCCGCAGCATGTTCACCGACAGACCCTATATCGAAGGCGCCTGGATGGACAAGCACTGCGGGAGGTATTACCTCCAGTATGCAGCGCCTGGCACGCAGTACAACACCTATTCCGACGGCGTCTATGTAGGCGATGGCCCTTTGGGGCCTTTCCGCTTGGCGCAGAACAACCCGTACTCCTATAAGCCCGGCGGCTTTCTGCCCGGCGCAGGCCACGGTTCCACCATGCAGGATGTGCAGGGGAGCTGGTGGCACGCCTCCACCATGCGCATCTCCGTCAATCATGACTTCGAGCGGCGCGTCGGCCTCTGGCCGGCAGGATTCGATGAAGATGGCGAGCTGTTCTGCAACCAGCGCTACGGCGACTGGCCGATGGCTCTTTCCGCATACCGGCAGGATCCGTGGCACGAGCCGGCGTGGATGCTGCTGAGCGTCAATAAAACGGCGGCTGCATCCTCCTGCACGCCCGGTCACGAGCCGGAAAGGGCCTTAGAGGAGGACGTGCAGACCTGGTGGCGCGCCAACACGAACAGCCGCGACGAGTGGCTGTGCGCGGATCTCGGACGCACCTTCGACGTGCGCGCTGTGCAGATCAACTTTGCCGACGATACGCTCGACGTTCCCTGTCCGGGCGAGATCCGCCCCGGCTCGCAGGCGCGTTATATCGAAGAGCGCGACCTGACGACCCGATGGAAGCTCGAAGGCGGTACCGACGGCAGGACGTGGTTCGTCATCGAGGATAAAAGCGAGGCGGATACCGATCTTCCCCACGACCTGATCGTCCGGGAGGAAGGCTTTGCCGCCAGATTCCTACGCGTGAGCAATATGGCCGTGCCATACGGGCAGAATCCCTGCATCTCCGGCCTGCGCGTATTCGGCCTGGATGACGGTGAAGAGCCTGCTTCGCCCATCTTCACCGCGCAGAGGGACAGCGGAATCGACATGACCGTGATCATAGAGCCGCAGGCAGACGCGCTCGGCTACACCATCCTCTTCGGTGCGGCTCCGGAAAAGCTCTATCACAGCGCCACGGTCTTCGCTCCCGGCGAGCACCGCATCGGCGCGCTGATCGCAGGCAGAGAGTACTTTGTACGCGTGGACGCCTTTAACGAAACCGGCATCACCGAAGGCATATGCAGAAGGCTGTGAGGGGAGAAAACGATGAACCTACCGCATGGTTTTATGATCGGTGCGGCGACCGCCGCCCACCAGGTCGAGGGAAACAACGCCAACTCCGATTACTGGCTGCAGGAGCACATGCCGCACTCGAGCTTCACCGAGCCCAGCGGCAGCGCCTGCGATCACTACAACCGCTATGCCGAGGACATCCGGCTGCTCGCTGGCGCAGGGCTGAATACGTACCGCTTCTCCATCGAGTGGGCGCGCATCGAGCCGGAGGAAGGGCGGTTCGACGAACGCGAGGTCGAGCATTACCGCGACGTCATCCGCTGCTGTCGCGCATGCGGCGTGGAGCCCATCGCGACGCTCCATCACTTCACCTCCCCCGCCTGGCTGATCCGCAAGGGCGGCTGGGAAGCGGAGAGCACCGTCGGGGATTTCCGCCGCTATGCCGCCCATATCGCCGATAGGCTGGGTGCGGAGCTCACCTACATCTGCACCATAAACGAGGCGAACATGGGGCTGCAGCTCTCCGCCATAGAGCAGCGATTCCGTCTCATGGCAGAGCAGGCGGCGAAGAACGCCAAGGGTGCCGAGGGATCCGTTCAGGTCGGTATGAACTTCGAGAAGATGATGGAGAACATGAAGTTTTCCGCACAGGAGAACGAGGAGGCCTTCGGCACGCCGAAGCCGCAGATCTTCGTCTCATCCCGCACGCCGGCAGGAGATGCGCTGGTCTTCCGCGCCCATCAGGCGGCGAAGGAAGCCATCAAAGCCGTCCATCCGGAAATCAAGGTGGGCATCACCCTTTCCATGCATGATCTGCAGGCGCTGGACGGGGGCGAGGCGTTCGCGGCGGCGGCCTGGGATGAGGAGTTCCGACATTATCTGCCGTATATCCAAGAGGACGACTTTCTCGGCGTGCAGAACTACACTCGCACGCAGTACGGACCTTCCGGGCAACTCCCCTGCCCCGAGGGCGCTGAGCTGACGCAGATGGATTACGAGTTCTATCCCGAAGCGCTGGAGCATGTGATCCGTCGGGTGGCTGAAGACTTTAAGGGCGATCTGATCGTGACGGAAAACGGCATTGCCACCGCCGACGACGGACGCCGTGCAGATTTCATCCGCCGTGCTGTAACGGGAGTCGAGCGCTGCATCGCCGACGGCATCCCGGTGAAGGGATACTGCTATTGGAGCCTGATGGACAACTTCGAGTGGCAGAAGGGCTACTCCATGACCTTCGGCCTGATCGCCGTGGATCGCACGACCCAACACCGTAGCCCGAAGCCGAGCCTCTTCCTCCTCGGCTCTCTCATCGATCGATAACTGCGGATGTGTTCCGCGCGAATAGCCCGGAGGATCAGCGCTCCTTGCGGATGAGGATGAGGTTCGCGATCCCGATGACGACCCCGATGAGACTCCATGCCAGGAAGGATCTCTGGCTGATCAGAACGAAGCTCGCGTAGGCCGCCGAACCGACCGTCACCACGCAGGCGCAGATGCTCGCCGCCATCGTGGTGGCCGCGGTGCGCCGGGAGGCATCGATGGTCGAGAGGATGCCCATCGGCACGAAGAGGACTCCTGTGACGACAAGGACCTGCGCGAGCTGGATGGCCATCTCGTTGCTGCCAGACACTGCATTGAGCTCGGTGGTCCAGATCATCGCCCCCATGCCGACGAGGACGAGGGCGGCGATGATGTCGAGTATGCCCATCTGCTTGAGACGAGTCGCGTTCGATCTGGCGTCCATCATGGCCTCCTTGCTCGTGCCGAACTGCTATCCTGCCGGTCGAAGCCCTCATGCATCTCCTCGAGCGCGGCATATGCCGGAACGTCGTCGCCTCAAGGTGCGCGGGAACCTATTCCCCCTCTCCGCCTCCCCCGGTATGGACCTGGAGGACGATACCGAGCTGCTCATTGAGCTGAGCTGCGGCAGCGCGTAGAAACGCGAGGCACCTCTCGGTGATCGGCTGGGCGAATGAGATGTCGAACACGCAGTGGTCCGGATCGACATCCGGGAAGACCTGCCGGTACTGCCCCGTCTCGACGAAGGCGGCGTAGGCGTTGATCTTGTCTTGCAGCAGCCCGAGGTGGGTCGCCTCGTCGTCCCAACCCCACGCGTCGGTGAGGAGCAGCACGACGGTGTTGTCCGACCCTTCGTAGGCGGCACCGTCGATCGTGTTGGCATCCTCCAATGCCATCTGCCATCCCTCCTCTGCGAGCCCCTCGGCTTCGCCTCGGCGCGGAGCGTTTCTCGCCTCCCCATGATACCGACCCCGCCAGCCAGGCAGCGTTTCACGCCGGTCGTGCGACCGCAGCCGCGCGGCGGGCCGCTCGCCGAAGCCCCTGCGGTGCAAAAGGCGCTGCGCGGGTTCGAGGCAGTCGGTTGCGCGATCGTAGCCGCACCGCGCCTGGCCCGGGGCCTATCCCGCCTGCTTCTCCTGCGCCTCCTGCGGGCTGAGGCCGTAGAGCTGCCGGAACGCGCGATAGAAATTGGTATAGTTCTGGAAACCGCAGGCTCGGCACACCTCGCCCGGAGCCTCTCCCGCCGAGAGACGCTGTTTGGCGTTCTGCAGGCGCTTGAGGAGGATGTAGCGGTACACGCTCACGCCGACCGCATCGCGGAAGCTGTGCGAAAGATGGTATTTGCTGACGAAGAAGCGCGTGGCGAGCGCATCCAAGCTCAATTCTTCCCGGTAGTTCTCGGCGATATAGCGCAGCGCCTCCTGCACGAGCGGAGGGACGGAGACATCGCCGCCCGCGCTCTCCCCCCTGCCTGTTGTAAGGTGCAGCAGCTCCGCCATCAGCTGCAGGAACAGACCCCTCGAGCACAGGCCGTCAGCCGGGGTGCTCTGCATGGCAAACGCCTCCCCCAGACGTTCCATCAGCTGCGGAACGGACGTATGCGCGCTGCGATAGAGGCGGCGCCCGCTCTCAAAACATGCGCGGAGCTCGCCAGACGGCAGAAGGCTGTCCAGATAGGCGGCGTCGATCCACAGCACGATCCGCTCATACCCCTCCCCCGGCGCGACGAGAGGGCGATGCAGGTCCATGGGGCTGATCAGCAGCAAGTCGCCGGGAAGGAGCGTGTAGCTGATGCCTTCGACGAGATAGTCCACCGTGCCGCTGAGAAAATAGTAGACCTCGTAGAAATCATGGTGGTGCAGCGGCACGTCCTCTATTTTCGCATCGTGATAATGAAAGATCTCATAGTCTTCACGATGCATGGTCTGCCGCGGATCGAATCGCTGGGTCTTCTTTCGCATCATTCCCACCTCATGCCACAGAGCATAGCAAGATAAGCAATGTATATAGCAAATAATGCAATTTATATTGTTATTATTGCGTACTAAACTGTAAGCTAGATCATCGGCAGAATCAATAGTTACGGCGGGGATCTTATGGCTATGCAGATGGGCTTTCGCTGGTACGGCACGGGAAACGACAGGATCAGCCTCTCGGACATCCGGCAGATCCCGGGTGTCAGCACCATCGTCTGGGCGCTGCACGACAAGCTGCCCGGCGAGGTCTGGCAGCCGAAGGAGATCTCCCCGGTGGTCGAGCAGATCCGCGCCGCCGGCTTCAACGCCGACGTGGTGGAGAGCGTGAACGTCCACGACGATATCAAGATCGGCCTGCCCAGCCGAGACGGGTACATCGATGCCTACATCGAGACCATACGCAACCTCGCGCCCTTCGGCGTGAAGGTCATCTGCTACAACTTCATGCCCGTCTTCGATTGGACTCGCTCGGACCTATTCCACCCCGTGGGAGACGGCTCGACCGCGCTCTACTACCAGAAGGACATGATTCAGGACGACCCCAGGCAAATGGCCGACTACGTCATGGGCTTTACGGAGAAGTACCATATGACCTTCCCCGGCTGGGAGCCGGAGCGCATGGCCAAACTGGATGAACTGTTCGAGGCGTACAAAGGCGTGTCCCACGACATGCTCTGGGAGAACCTCCGCTACTTCCTCGAACGCCTCATGCCTGTGTGCCATGAGTGCGATATCAAAATGGCCGTGCATATGGACGATCCCCCCTGGGACATCTTCGGTCTGCCGCGGCTTCTGGTGGATGAGGCGAACATCGAACGCTTCCTGAAGATGGTGGACGACCCCTATAACTGCCTGACCCTCTGCTCCGGAAGCCTGAACGCGAATCCCGAGAACAACGTGGCCGCTATCGTGCGGAAGCACTGCGACCGCATCGCCTTCGCCCACATCCGAAACGTCAAGCACTTCCCCAATGGCGACTTCTCCGAGGCCAGCCATCGGGACTGCGACGGAGATACCGGCATTCTGGACATCCTCCGCGCCTATCACGACAGCGGGTATGAGGGCTACATCCGCCCGGATCACGGTCGGCATCTGTGGGACGAGAAGCCCGGGCACGTTCGTCCCGGTTACGGGCTGTACGACCGGGCCCTCGGCATCATGTACATGCTGGGCGCGTGGGATCTCATGGATAAGGAGGCGGGATAACATGGAAGAAAACGTGTTGGGCACCGATTTGAGCGGCAAGGTGGCCGTGGTCACGGGCGCAGCGGGCGTGCTGTGCTCGACGCTCTCCAAAGTGCTGGCGCGCGCGGGCGCGCAGGTGGCGCTTCTCGACCGCACCGAAGAGAAGGCGCAGATAGTCGCTGATGAGATCGCCGCTGCGGGCGGCACCGCCCGGGCCTACGGCTGCGACGTGCTTGACAAGGCACGCTGCCGTACGGTGGCCGACGAGGTGCTGCGAGACCTCGGGCCCTGTGACATCCTGTTGAATGGGGCCGGCGGCAACCACCCCATGGCAACCACGGACAAGGAGTATTTCGAGCCCGGCGATCTCGAAGCGGGCACCAAGAGCTTCTTCGACTTGGATGAAGCCGGCGTGGAGAGCGTCTTCAACCTGAACTTCGCCGGGACCCTCATCCCCACTCAGGCGTTCGCCCGCCACATGATAGGGCGCGAAGGCTGCTGCATCCTGAACATCAGCTCCATGAACGCCTTCACCCCCCTCACCAAGATTCCCGCCTACTCAGGAGCAAAGGCCGCCGTGACGAACTTCACCCAGTGGCTGGCAGTGCATTTCTCCAAGGTCGGCATTCGCGTGAACGCCATCGCCCCCGGATTCTTCGCCACGGCGCAGAACAGGGCGCTGCTGTTCAACGAGGACGGAACCCCCACGGCCCGCACGGGCAAGATTCTCGCCGCGACGCCCATGGGCCGCTTCGGAGACAGCGAGAAGGAGCTGTCGGGCGCGGTGCTGTTCCTGCTCGACAACGATGCCGCGGGCTTTATCACCGGTGTGACGCTTCCCATCGACGGCGGCTTCTCAGCCTACAGCGGGGTGTAGCCGATGAAGCGCTTTCTGGACGAGGACTTTCTGCTCACCACCGAAACGGCGCGCACGCTCTATCACGATACGGCGGCAAAGCAGCCGATCATCGACTATCACTGCCACCTCGACCCTCAAGAGATCTATGAGGACCGGAGATTCGAGAACATCACGCAGATCTGGCTAGGCGGCGACCACTACAAATGGCGGCTGATGCGCTCCGCGGGCGTACGGGAGAGCCGAATCACCGGCGATGCCTCCGACCGGGATAAGTTCCAAGCATGGGCGGAGACCCTCGGCCTCGCTATCGGCAATCCCCTGTACCACTGGAGCCATCTGGAGCTGCGCACGTATTTCGGCTATGAGGGCGTCCTCAACGGAGACACCGCCGAGGAGATCTGGATGCTTTGCAACGAGAAGCTGCGGGGCATGTCCGCGCGGCAGCTGATCCTATCGTCCGGCGTCACGGCTCTCTGCACCACGGATGACCCGGCGGACAGCCTGGAATGGCATCGAAAGCTCGCAGCAGACGAGAGCTTTCCCGTCCGGGTGCTGCCGAGCTTCCGCCCCGACAGGGCACTCGGCATCGAAAAGCCTGATTATCGGGAGTATCTTGTGCGCTTGGGGGCGATCGGCAGCTTTACGGAGCTGAAGGAGGCGCTCGCAGATCGGCTCGATCATTTCGCTTCCCTCGGCTGCCGGGTCTCCGACCACGGCATGGAAGCCGTTCCCTTCGCTCCCGCATCAGTCGCCGAGGTCGAGGAGATCTTCCAAAAGCGTCTGCACGGCGACCCGCTGACGCAACGCGAGCAGGAGCGGTTCAAGACTGCGCTGCTGCTCTTCCTCGGACGGGAATACCATAAGCGCGGGCTTGTGATGCAGCTGCATTTCGGTGTGATCCGCGACAACAGCCGGCGCGTGTTCCGCACGCTCGGTGCTGATGCCGGAATCGACTCCATCGGCGACCGCGTTTCGATCAAGGCTTTGGCGGCCTTTTTAAACGCCCTCGACGAGTCGGACGAGCTGCCGAAGACCATCCTCTACTCCCTCGACCCCAACGACAACACGGCGATCGAAACCGTGATGGGCGCGTTCCAGTCGGACGGGGCGAAGCTCCAACACGGCAGCGCATGGTGGTTCAACGACCATCTTGACGGCATGCGCGCGCAGCTGAAAAGCCTCGCTGCCGAGGGGTATCTAGCAGGCTTCGTTGGGATGTTGACCGACTCCCGCAGCTTCCTGAGCTATGCCCGCCACGGCTATTTCCGCCGCATTCTCTGCGAGCTTATCGGCTCATGGGTGGAAGACGGCGAATATCCCTACGACGAAAAGGCCCTCCGGCTGATCGTTGAGGGCGTGTGCTTCCGCAATGCCGAGCGTTTCTTCGATCTGTAAGGAGGAGGGCAACATGGATATCATGAGCAGGCTTTACGAGGTCGGCGTCGTTCCCGTAGTCGTGCTCGACCGCGCAGAGGACGCTCTTCCCACCGCAACGGCCATGGTTGGGGGCGGAGTGCCCATCATGGAGATCACCTTCCGCACCGCTGCGGCGGCGGACTCCATCCGCGCCGTCAGCGAGAGCATGCCGGAGATTCTGGTTGGAGCCGGCACCGTGGTTGATCTTGAGCAGGCAAAGCTCGCCGTCCAGTGCGGTGCCAGGTTCATCGTCTCCCCCGGCTACGATGCGGGCATCGTGGAATGGTGCGTGGAAAACGGCACCGCGGTGCTGCCCGGATGCGTCACGCCTACCGAGATCATGACGGCGCATAAACGCGGTCTGAACGTCTTGAAGTTCTTCCCCGCCAACATCTACGGCGGTCTGAAGGCGATCAATGCGCTTGCGGGCCCTTTCACCGGCACGAAGTTCATCCCCACAGGCGGCGTCAATAACGACAACCTCGCCGAGTTCTTGTCATCGCCTTCTGTTCATGCGGCAGGCGGCAGCTGGGTCTGTCCGCGTAAAGACATCGCCGAGGGAAACTTCGAGAAGATTGCAAGCCTCTGCCGTACAGCGCATGAGATCGTGAAGAGCATCCGATAGCAGGGAGGATACTACGATGAAGTTCTTGACATTCGGAGAGATCATGCTTCGCCTCAAATCCCCCGGACAGGAGCGCTTTTTCCAAAGCCCCCTTCTGGAGGCCACGTTCGGTGGCGGGGAGTCCAATGTGGCGGTTTCGCTGGCGAACTACGGACAGGACGTCTCCTATCTAACCGTGCTGCCGAAGAACGCCATCGCCGACGAGTGCATCAAGGAGCTGCGCAGCTTCGGGGTGGATACCTCCCGCATCGTCCGTTCCGACAAGGGGCGTTTCGGCACCTATTATCTCGAGACCGGCGCCAATGCGCGCCCCAGCAAGGTGGTCTATGACCGCGAGTATTCCGCCATCGCCCTGGCCCAGCCAGGCGACATAGACTGGAACAGGGCCTTCGAGGGCGTTGACTGGTTCCATATCACCGGAATCACCCCGGCCATCTCCGCAAGCGCGAAGGATTTGAGCCTCGAGGCGGTTATGGAGGCGAAGAAGCGCGGCATCACCGTCTCCTGCGACCTGAATTTCCGCAAGAACCTGTGGAAGTACGGCGTGAGCGCCGCCGAGGTCATGCGCGAGCTCGCGAACTACGTCGACGTCGCCATAGCCAACGAAGAGGATGTGCAGAAGTCCCTGGAGATCACCACCGACGTGGTGGTGGAGTCCGGCGAGCTCGACCGTGCAAAATACAAGGCTTTGGGCGACAAGGTTCTGGCTGCATATCCCAACATGAAGATGATCGCGATCACCCTGCGCGAGAGCAAGAGCGCCGACTGGAACGGCTGGGCCGCCTGCCTCAACGACCGGGAGCGTTTCTACGAATCGAAGCGCTATGAGATCCGAGACATCGTCGATCGCGTGGGCGGCGGCGACAGTTTCGGCGGCGGACTGCTCTATGGACTGACCCGCTATGACGATAAGCAGCAGGCGCTGGAGTTCGCCGTGGCCGCCTCCTGCCTCAAGCACTCCATCCTCGGCGACTTCAACCGAGTGGACACGTCCGAGGTGGAAAAGCTCATGGGCGGCGATGGGACGGGCAGGGTGCAGAGGTAGCGGGCTCCCCGCTCGGGGATACTCCCCCATTGGGGGATACTCCCCGAGCGGGGCACGCACAGACCGTGGCACCGAAACGCCCTATTCCTACGTTTTTCGGCACGAGAAGGCCTTGTTCCTAAGGAATAAGGCCTTCTCGCGGCTCAAGGCGCAGGAATAGGGCGATGTGGTGCCATGGCGGCCGGCACCGTCGGCGGCGGAGAAAGGCATCGGAAAAGGAAGATGGTGCCCCCAGGGGGAATCGAACCCGCGACCTTTCGCTCCGGAGGCGAACGCTCTATCCACTGAGCTATGGGGGCGCACCATGTCGTAGTATATCCCACCGCGCACCCGCGTGGGCGGGAACCGTTTGATTAAACATGAGGCGCGCATGCGGGGCGGGCCCTCCCACGTGCTACCATCTCACAAACAACGTAATACCCCGGATGGGGCGCACCCGAGAAAGGCGTGTCATATGATCGCAGTCGTCAGGCAATCCGCCACGCAGGAGCAGCTCGACCATTTCATCTCCTGGATCGAGGGACGCGGGTTCAAGACGCATGTTTCCCAGGGCGAGAACGAGATCGTCGTCGGAATCATCGGCGACACCTCGCGCATCGACCCGTTCCTGCTCGAGAGCATGGACATCATCGAGCGCGTCCAGCGCGTCTCCGAGCCGTTCAAGCAGGCCAACCGCAAATTCCACCCCGAAGACACGGTCATCGATTGCGGGTACGGCGTCCTCATCGGCGGCGGGAGCTTCCATGTCATGGCGGGCCCCTGCTCCGTCGAGGGCGAGAACCTCATCGGCATCGCGCGTGCGGTCAAGGCAGCCGGCGCCACCATCCTGCGGGGAGGCGCCTTCAAGCCCCGCACCTCGCCCTACACCAGCCAGGGCATGGGCGAGCGGGGCCTCGACCTGCTCTGCGAGGCGCGCGAGGAGCTCGGCATGCCCTTCGTCACGGAGATCATGGACCCCCGCGACATCCAGACCTTCGTCGACCACAGGGTCGATATCATGCAGATAGGCGCCCGCAACGCGCAGAACTTCCCGCTGCTCAAAGAGGTGGGCAAGACCGACATCCCCGTGCTGTTGAAGCGCGGCATCGCCGGCACCATCGACGAGCACCTCATGGCGGCCGAGTACATCATGAGCGAGGGCAATGAGAAGGTCATGCTCTGCGAACGCGGCATCCGTACGTTCGAAACGCGCACGCGCAACACCTTCGATGTGAACGCCATCCCCGTGCTCAAGAACCTCACGCACCTCCCCGTCATCGGCGATCCCAGCCACGCCACGGGATACACGCGCTACGTGCGGCCCGTGGCCTATGCGGCAACCGCAGCGGGTGCCGACGGCCTCGAGATCGAGGTGCACGATAACCCCACCGAGGCCTGGTCCGACGGCGCCCAAGCGCTCACGCCCGCGATGTTCGCAGACGCCATGAAGCGCATCGCCCTCATCCGCACGGCGATCACGGCGGAGGCCTAGATGACGTGCACGTTCATCGAGAAGCGCATCGGCGTGGTGGGGCTGGGGCTCATCGGCGGCTCGTTCGCCAAAACCTACGCTGCAGCGGGATGGGACGTCTTCGCGTGGAACCGAAGCCGCTCCATCATCGAGCTCGCACAGATCGAGACCATTTCCGGCAAGCTCGACGACGCGACGATCCCCGCCTGCGAGCTCATCATCCTCGCCACCTATCCCGCCGCGGGCGTCGCGTGGCTGGCTGAGAAGGCGTCCCTCATCTCCGATGGGGCCATCGTCATCGATTCCGCAGGCGTCAAACGCTCCGTGGTATCGGCGTGCGCCGCCATCGCAGACGAGTACGGTTTCACGTTCGTGGGCTGCCATCCCATGGCGGGAACGCAGTTCTCCGGCTTCGCGCATGCGCGCGCCAACATGTTCCGCGGCGCGCCCCTCGTGGCGGTGCCGCCGGCGATGGACGATTTCGCCCGTCTCGAGGTGCTCGAGAGGCTCAAGCTCCTCCTCGAGCCGTGCGGTTTCGGCTCGTTCACGCTCGCGACGGCGGAGGAGCACGACCGCATGATCGCCTACACCTCGCAGCTCGCCCACGTGGTGTCGAACGCCTACGTCAAGAGTCCCACGGCCCAAAAGCACAAGGGTTTCTCGGCGGGCTCGTATAAAGATCTCACGCGCGTGGCGCGCCTCAATGCCGCCATGTGGACCGAGCTCTTCCTCGATAACGCCGACTTCCTCTCGCATGAGATCGATGTCCTCATCGAGAGCCTCGCATCATACCGGGATGCCATCGCGGCGGGCGACGCACCGGAGCTCGAACGCCTGCTTGCCGAAGGCGACCGCCTCAAACGTTCGGCTGAGGGAAACGAAAGGTCCTGATCATGGCATCTGCGCACGTGATACCCGTTGCAACGATGGGCGGCGGCTATGAGGTCCATGTGGGCGCGGGCCTGCTCGACGATCTCGGCGCCTTGGCCGCCCAGCGCTTGGAAACCGTGCAGGCCTTCATCGTCACCGATACCAACGTCGCCCCCCTCTACCTCGACCGCGCCACGGCATCGCTTGCGCGCGCGGGCATCGCGTGCGCATCGTTCGCATTCCCTGCGGGCGAGCAGAGCAAGACCATCGCAACCTGGTCGCGGATCCTCGCGGCCATGGCCGATGCGCACCTCGACCGCACCGCGATCGTGGTCGCCTTGGGCGGCGGCGTGACGGGAGACATGGCGGGGTTCGCAGCGGCGGCCTATATGCGCGGCATCCGCGTGGTGCAGGTGCCGACGACGCTGCTCGCCATGGTCGATTCCTCGGTGGGCGGCAAGACGGGCGTCGATCTTCCCCACGGAAAGAACCTCGTGGGAGCCTTCCTGCAGCCCGAGCTGGTCGTCGCCGATATAGACACCCTCTCGACGCTGCCCGACGAGCGGTTCATCGACGCCTGCGGCGAGGTGATCAAGCATGCGGTGCTCGCCGACCCGGCTCTGTTCGCGGCGCTCGAGCGCTCCCCGCTCACGTCGCTGCGCAGCGATGCTGCAGCGCTCGCGCAGGTTGTGGCGCGCAACGTGGAGATCAAGCGCGACGTCGTGGAGCATGACGAGCGCGAGCGAGGGCTTCGCCAAACGCTCAACCTCGGCCATACCGTCGGTCATGCCATCGAGGCGGCGAGCGGCTTCGCCCTCGGCCATGGATCCTGCGTCGCAGCGGGGCTCTGCACCGTCTGCCGCGCTGCGGCCGCCGCAGGACGGCTCGATGCCGAAAGCGCACGCCGTATCCACGCGGTGGTCGCCGCGCACGGCCTGCCCACCGGCTCCGACGCGGACCCTGCGCTGCTCGCCTCGTATGCCGGCTCCGACAAGAAGCGCCGAGGCGGCATCGTCAATCTTGTCGTTCCAACCGAGATCGGACGCTGCGACATGCAGCCCGTGGGCGAAGACGAGCTTGCAGCCCTGATCGCCCGTCATGCGAAGGGGTAGCCATGGACGCGATCATCCAGCCGCATCCTCTCGCGGGAACCCTCTCCGCGATACCCTCAAAATCCGAGGCGCACCGCGTGCTCGTATGCGCCGCCCTCGCCGATGGGCCCACGCGCATCGCGTGCCGGGCGACATCGGAGGACATCGAGGCGACGATCGCCTGCCTCGAGGCGCTCGGCGCCCGCATCGAACGCGCGGAGGGCGTCTTCACCGTGCATCCCATCGATGCGGGATCCCAACCGCGCGGAGCCGTCCTCAACTGCGGCGAATCCGGTTCGACCCTGCGCTTCCTGCTGCCTGTGGCGGCGGCCCTCGGAACGTCCACCTTCACGGGCGCGGGCCGTCTCGCCGAACGCCCCCTCAAGCCGCTCGTCGATGCGCTGCGTGCGCATGGGGCCGCGGTGGACGCCGACGGCGGCCTTCCGCTCACCGTGTCGGGCCCGCTCCAAGGAGGCGTCGTCTCGCTTCCGGGAAACGTCTCATCGCAGTTCATCACCGGCCTCATGCTCGCCGCTCCCCTGCTTGCGCAACCGCTTGAGATCCGCGTGGCGGAGCCGGTGGAATCGAAGCCCTATATCGCGCTGACGCTGCAGACGCTCAAGACCTTCGGGGTCGATTCGGCGATCGTGCACGAGGAAGGCGCCACCTGCTACAAGATCCATCCCGACGCACCGTACCGCTCGCCCGGCAGCGTCGCCGTCGGCGGCGACTGGTCGAACGCGGCGTTCTGGCTCGCCGCGGGAGCCCTGTCGCATGCCGGGGTGCGCGTCGAGGGGCTCGATCCCCGCTCGAAGCAGGCCGACCAGGCGGTTCTCGGCGCCCTCGCGCTCTTCGGAGCGCAGGTGTCGCGCACGCGCGCATCGGCTGCGGCGCATGCGCTGGAGCTGCGCGGCGCGCGCATCGACGTCTCGAGCTGTCCCGACCTCGTGCCCGCGATCGCCCCGCTCGCCGCCCTCGCACCGGGATCTACGCTCATCAGCGGCGCGCATCGGCTCAAATTCAAGGAGTCCGATCGCCTGGCGAGCATCTCGTCCGCGCTCGCGGCGCTCGGCGCGCAGGTGCGCGTCGATGACGATTCCCTCGCGTTCGAGGGGATCGAGCGCTTCTCGGGCGGTACCGTGGACGCTGCGAACGACCACCGCATCGCCATGATGGCCGCGATCGCCGCCGCATACGCAACCGGCCCCGTGACGATACGGGGCGCTTCGTGCGTCGCCAAATCGTATCCGGGCTTTTTCGACGACTTCGCCGCGCTCGGCGGACGAGCAGCATGGGAGGCGTGACATGTCATCATCGTTTGGCAGCAAGGTGCGCGTGAGCGTGTTCGGCCAGTCTCATGGAGCGGCCGTCGGCTGCCTCATCGAGGGCCTTCCCAGCGGGTTTTCGCCCGACTTGGATCGACTCGCGGCGTTCACGGCGCGACGCTCCCCCGGCAGGTTCCCTTGGGATACCCGCAGATCAGAGGAGGATGCGCCGCGCATCGTGTCGGGGCTCAACGCCCGGGGCGCAACCTGCGGAGCACCCCTGTGCATCATCATCCGCAACGACGACACGCGCTCGAAGGATTACGAGAACATCTCCTACGTTCCCCGCCCCGGCCACGCCGACTTCCCCGCATGGGTCAAGTGGAAGGGCGAGAACGACATCTTCGGCGGCGGGCACTTCTCGGCGCGCATCATGGCGGCGCTCACCGCAGCCGGTGGCATCGCGCTCCAGCTGCTCGGGCAGGCGGGCGTGCGCGTCGCCGCCCATGTCCTCGAGATCGACGGGGTGCCCGACGCGCCCTTCACCAGCATCGATGCATCGCCTGAAGGGCTTGCGGCGCTCGCACGCGAAATGGACGCGCTCGGCGATGGAAGATCGTTCCCCGTGCTCGACGAGGCGGCGGGCGCCGTCATGAAGGAGCATATCCTCGCGGCGAAAGCCGATCTCGACAGCGTGGGCGGCATCTGCGAGTGCGTGGCCACGGGCCTTCCCGTAGGCGCGGGCTCCCCCCTGTTCGACGGCCTGGAATCCAAGCTGGCGCATGCGCTGTTCGGCATTCCCGCCGTGAAGGGCCTCGAGTTCGGCGCGGGCTTCGGCGCTGCGCAGATGCGCGGAAGCGCGGACAACGACCCCTATACCGTGCGCGACGGCCGCGTGGTGCCCGTGACGAACAACGCCGGGGGCATCCTGGGCGGCCTGTCCACGGGCGCGGCGCTGCGCTTCTCGCTTGCCTTCAAGCCCATCTCGAGCATCCCGCGCGAGCAGGACTCGGTGGATCTCGCCACGCTCCAGCCCGCGAAGCTCGCCGTGCGCGGACGCCACGACGTGTGCGCTGCCGCGCGCGCCGTGCCCATCGTCGAAGCGGTCTGCGCCCTGGTACTGCTCGACGCCCTGATCGAAGACAATCTGATAGAGGTGTGATATGGCAGATCTCGACTCCTTGAGAACGCAGATAGACGACATCGACGCGCAGATCTTCGAGCTGTTCTCCGAACGCGCGCGCGTTTCGGATAGGATAGCCGAGGTCAAGCGCGCGGAAGGCCTGCGCATCTACGATCCCGTGCGCGAGCGGGCGAAGATCCTCGACGCGCAGGCGCGCGTTCCCGAAGACCTCGCCACCCAGGGGCAGATCCTCATGGAGCTGCTCATGGAGTCGTCGCGCAAGCGCCAAGGCGCGGGCGAGCGGGGCGCGACGAAGCTCTACGAGCAGATGTGCGCAGCGCGCGCGGCAGCGCCCGAGCTCTTTCCGGCCGATGCCTTCGTTGCCTGCCAGGGCATGGAGGGCGCCTACTCGCAGGCGGCCGCCGAGCGCTTCTTCAGGCGGCCCCAGATCAGCTTCATGAAGACCTTCGAGGGCGTGTTCAAAGCCGTTGAGCAGGGTTTTTGCGACGTGGGCGTGCTTCCGCTCGAGAACTCCGCCGCAGGATCGGTGAACAAGGTCTTCGACCTCATGATGGAGCACGACTTCCATATCGTGCGCACCACGCGCATCAAGGTGGATCACAGCCTCATGGCGCTTCCGGGAGCCGCACTCGACGGCATAACCGACATCTACAGCCACGAGCAGGCCATATCGCAGTGCTCCGCCTTCTTCGAGGCGCATCCGTCGATCACGGCGCACGTCTGCGAGAACACCGCCCTCGCTGCGAGCATCGTCGCCTCGTCGGGACGCACCGACTGCGCCGCCCTCGCCGCCGAAAGCTGCGCCGAGCTCTACGGGCTCTCCATCATCGAGCCGAGCGTCCAGAACCGCGACAACAACTACACGCGCTTCGCCTGCATCGCCAAGGACCTCGCCATCTATCCCGGTGCCGACAGGACCTCGCTCATGATCGTCTTGCCGCATGAGCCCGGCTCGCTCTACAAGGTGCTCGCGAAGTTCTATGCGCTCGACATCAACATCCTCAAACTCGAGAGCCGCCCCATCCCCGAGCGCGACTTCGAGTTCATGTTCTACTTCGATATCGAGTGCCCTGTGCATGCGCCCGCCTTCGACGCGCTCATGCAGACGATCGGGTCGGTGGTGCAGGAGGTGCGCTACCTGGGCTCGTACAGCGAGGTGGTGTAGCGCATGGCCCGCTACGGTCTTCTGGGCGAACACCTCGGCCACAGCTATTCTCCGCAGATCCATGCACGGCTCGGATCTGCGCCCTATGCGCTGTTCGAGGTGGGTCCCGCAGAGCTCGACGGGTTCATCCTGCAGGGGCCGTGGGACGGCATCAACGTCACCGTTCCCTATAAGGTGCGGGCAGCCGAGCTTTCCCATGAGCGTTCCGCGCGCGTGGAGGCGCTCGGGGCGGCGAACACCCTCATCCGTCGCAGCGACGGCACCATCTTTGCCGAGAATACCGATGCGCTGGGCTTCGAGGCGCTGCTCGAGCGCTTCACCCGAAGCGCGTTCGGCTCAGGGGCGGTCGATGCGCTGAGGGGCAGACCGGTGCTCGTGCTGGGAACCGGCGGATCGTCGCGGGCGGTTTCCTACGTGCTCGAGCAGCGCTGCGCGGCACGGATCGTGCACGTATCGCGCTCAGGACCTATCCGCGCCGACAATGCGCACGAGGTCTGCGGCGATGCGGCTCTCATCGTCAACTCCACGCCGGTGGGCATGTATCCGAACTGCCCCGCCACGCCGCTCGACGCCGAGCAGCTCAAGCGGTTCGGCCAGCTCGAGGGCGTTATCGATATCGTGTACAACCCCCGCATCACCGGACTCTGCCTCGCCGCCGAGTCCCTGGGCCTGTCCTGGACGTCGGGGCTTCCCATGCTGGTCTGGCAGGCCATCCGGTCGAGCGAGCTCTTCCAGGGAAGGCGCGTCGAATCGAGCTTGGCCGAGCGCATCATCGAGGAGATCGACCGGCGCAACGCCAACATCTGTCTTATCGGCATGCCCGGTTCGGGAAAGACCACGCTGGGACGGCAGCTCGCCGGATTGCTCTCACGGCCGTTCGTCGATCTCGACGACGCCTGCGCCGCCGAAAGCGGCCGCACGCCCCGGCAGATCATAGAGGAGCAGGGCGAGGACGCGTTTCGGGCGCTTGAAACGAAGGTCTGCTCCGTGCAGGCCGCCCGGTCGGGGCTCGTCATCGCGACGGGCGGCGGCATCGTCACGCGACCCGAGAACTACGCCCTGCTGCACCAGAATTCGACGATCGTCTTCGTCGACCGCCCGCTCGACCAGCTTTCCTCCGAAGGCAGGCCCTTGTCGCAGAAGGACGGCGTGGCGGCGCTTGCCGCGCAACGCATGCCCCGGTATCGCGCGTGGGCGGATGTCGCGTTTGCCCGCACGGATTCCGTGCAGGATGACGCACGGACGTTGAAGGGCCTTCTCGGCCTTTAGCGCTCCTGGCGGGCGCGGGAGCGCGGACGGATCTCAGCGGATATCCCGGTAGCGGCGGGCTATGTCGTGGATGTCGTGACCCCGGCGGAACAGATGGCGGAGGTACAGCATCTGCACCATGGCTCGGATCGTCCCGCCTTGGTAGCGCCGGGCGGAGGCGGTGATGCACCCCGGAAGAACATGGCAGGCGATCTTCCTCCCTCGGAGATCCCGGGAAAGCGCGTAATCCTCCATGATGGGGAGCTCCGGAAAGCCGCCGATGCGTTCGAAAAGCCCGCGCTCGATAAACATTCCCTGGTCGCCGAAGGGAATCCCCCGCCGGGCCCGGAGATTGGAGGCGAGGGCGTTCCAAGCCATGAGGGGCCCGTCTCGGTCAAAGCGGATATGGAAGCATCCGAAGCGCGCGCCGGACTCCGCTGCCCGGACGATCTCCTCCGGCCCGTCCTGCGGAAGAAGGCTGTCGGCGTGAACGAACCAGAGCACGTCCCCGGAGGACTGCTCCGCCGCCGCATTCATCTGGGCGGCACGGCCCTTGGGGCACGGGATCACCGCATATGCCCTCCCCAGGATCTCCGCCGTGCGGTCCGTGCTGCCCCCATCGGCGATCAGAACCTCCACCTCCGGGGGAAGCTGCGCCAGCGTTTTCCCCAGCTGCGCGAGCACGGACTCCTCGTTATACACGGGAACGATCACGGACAGCCTCATCCGACGAACTCCACGTTGTCCTCGCACATGAAGTCCTTCTCCACGAAGTCGAGGAAGCCATCCTCCAGATAGGCGAAGAGCTTCCGGTAGGTGTCCTCGTTTCTCACTTCCCGACCGGGCGTGGAGTATTCCACCATGGCCATGCTGCACCAGGTGATGCCCCGCAGGCAGGTGAGCCAGAGGTAGAGCGGGAGCCTTCGGCTGACATCCGCCGCATCGACGCCTGCAGCGCATGAGCAGTACCGGCAGAAAAAGGAGCGCATCTCCTCCGGGGTGAGAAGAACGTCGGTTTTCCAGAAGGTGGTCGTGGGCGCGAGAACGTGCCCGAGGTCCTGGGCGGCCTCGCCCAGCAGCGGCTTCTCCCAGTCCACGAGCGAGCTGCGCCCCGGGTGGATGAGAAAATTCCCGCTGTTCAACTCCGTGTTGATGATGCACGGCGGGCCGTCGGGACGGGAAGCGAGGGGCAGGCGGGAGGCGCGCTCCAGCATGCGCTCGATCCTTGCAGCCGTTGAGGGAGCGGCGTTCTCCCAGCGAAGATACACCTGGCTCATGGCCCGGCATTCATCGTACATGGCCCGCAGCGGCTCCTCCGGACGCAGGAGCGGGCACCGCTCCGGAACGGGGGTGCTGTGGATGTCGGCGAGAATGGCGGCGGCCTCGGCCATGTCGGTGCGGTAATCCAGCGCGCGGCCGGGCAGCCACTCCATGACAAGGACGCCGTAGGGCACAAGATCCCGGCTCCCGTCCAGATAGAGCGGATGGGGTGTCCGCCCTGACGGGACCAATGCCTCCAGCGCGCGGTACTCATACCCGATCTGATCGGCGAGATGCATCTGGCTGGCCAGATTGACGCGCAGGACCATCTTCTCCGTCCGACCCTGGACCGTCAGCAGGTAGTTGCAATTATACTCGCCGTTTCCCAGGGGTTCCACGGCAACCGGGGTGCCGGGCGTCAGGGACAGCCCGCGGAGCAAGCGGGGCTCCCGGGCATAGGCGTGGATCTCCTCTATATCCGGCATGGACCTTCCACCTCCAAAGACTCTAGAAAACGCCGCAGATTCGACCGCAGCTCCTCCTTTCGCGGGAGCAGGGCGAGAAGATCATCCCGGGTATCCAGATCCCCTGCCGCAGGGCAGAGATCCCAGGTCATGCCCAACGTCCGCAGCCGTAAGAGCAGGTTCTCCAGCACGTTGCCATGGCCGTAAGCCTGCCCCTGAAAGAGGTCGGCGCAGGGGGTGCGCAGGCCCAGAAGATAGTATCCGCCGTCCTCGGAAGGACCGACGGCGCAGTTGCAGCGGTCCAGGATGCTCAGCCCCGCGCGGATCTGTGCGGCGGAGAGGAACGGGAGATCGGAACCCACCAGGACCATCTTCCGGTACCCGAAAAGCGCTTCGGGAACCAGCATCCTGCTCCGAGGAGGTCTTCGGCGCAGGGCCCGCACGGCCAGCAACACCGCCAGTGCCATGAGCAGCAGCGGAACGGCGGTTTTCAGGAACGACAGCGGGAGCAGCGCTTTCATCTTGTTCGTGAAGAACATGACCCAGCGGTTCACCGTCAACCAACGGAGAACGGCGTATCGCAGGGCATGGGCGCCCGCGAAGCAAGCGACCGCAAAGAACGTGGCAAGTCCGTAGAGAATTCTCTTCATAGGATCCCCCGGTGTCAAATACCCGCAAGAAAGGCGCCGCCCTTTCCTGCGGGTATCGAGTTCCGAACCAGCAGATCAGGCAGCCATGCCGGTGCGCAGCTCTCCCACCGTGGTATGAACGCAGCCCGCTTCCGCAGGATCGCCCACCTGCACGGGATTCTCATCGTGCATGATCCACTCGTACCAGCCGCCATCGTAGATGGAGATGTCGTCATAACCGTTCTCATACAGGACCAGGAACGGGACGGCCGCCCTCCAGCCAGTACCGCAGTAGAAGGAAAGGTGATTGTCCAGCGTGAAGTCGCAACCCTCCCAGACGGTCATGATGCCTTCCAGATCCATCACGGTGCCGTCCGCATTGAGGAAGTCCGCAACATCTGCGGAGGACTGGGAGCCCCTGCCCCAGACTGCGCCCTCGGGCTCGCCGGCCTTGTCCATATAGCCGTAACCGCTGGTCTCGCCAAGCCACTCCGCTTCGGCGCGGATGCTGACAAGCTTGAAGTTCTCGTCGTTGCTCAAGCGGTTCAGGGCATCTTTCATGGATACCCAGTATTCCGGGTGGGCGGGGACGGCCACGCCGAAATCGGTGGCAGCAGAGCCCGTGTTCGCCTTGGTTTCCAGCTCATAGCCGGCACCGGTCCAGGCATCCAGGCCGCCGTTGAGGATCTTCACGTCCTTCACGCCGCACCATATATAGGCGTAGGCCTGTCTGGCAACGCCGGCGACATCGGGCCCGTAGAGAACCACCTTGGAATCGGCGGCGATGCCATGGGCCAGGAGATTGTCACGGACTTCCTCGGCAGGGAGCAGGTTGTAGGCGCCCTCCTGAGAGCCGGTGGCGTCCTCCACCTCCATGTTGCTGGCATACAGGGCGCCCGGGATATGTCCCTGAGCGTAATCGGCGTACTCCGCAGCACCCTCGGGATAGGCGGCGCAGATCACGGTCACATTCTCGTAGCCCTTCTCGTTGCCGTTCAGGGCGCTGTTGAGCCATTCCGGCGCGACGTACACGGTGCGCTCGCCGACGACGTTGGCAGCATTCCGAGTTGAGCTAGAGGAATCCTGCCCGCCGGTAGCCAGGATGTCGGGATAATCCTCCGTCCACTGCTGCATGCCGCCTTCCAAGGTGTAGACCTTGGTCATGTCATAGCCTATGGCGCTCAGAGCGTTGGTTCCGGCCTGAGCGTACCTTTTGCCGGAGTAGCAGACCAGGATCAGCGTGTCGTCCATGCCCTGGGTTACCGCCTTCATCGCCTCCTCGCCGGCAGCAGTGTCGCCGTTGACGGCGGCATCCAAGTCGGCGTTGACGGCAAAGGGGATGTGAGCGGCTTCATAGTCGGCAACTTTGCGCAGGTCGATGACGGTGTAGCCGTCCTGTCCCAGGACAGAGTTCATCTCATCTGCACTCATATACTGCATGGGCACATCCGCAGCATCTGACCCAGAATCGGATTCCGCCCCAGGTGCTGTGCCGCAGGCCGCAAGTCCCACGACAAGGACGAAAGCCAGTAACAGACGCAGTATTCTCTTCATTTCCAAACCCCTCCTATTTCCTCTGTCGCATGTGTCCGAGCAAGCGAGATGCGCCAGACGTGCGAACCACGCTATGTTAAGGACATAAGGTAATCCGAATATCCGATACCGTAAAATGGGTTACTGGAAAAAGCGGCCACAATCGAGCGGGCATGATGCGGTCTCTGTGCGGAGAGAGACGTCTCCGGCAAGGATCCCGCAGCGCTGGATGCATAAGCGCCCTGCACCCGTATTCGTTTCTCGTTTCAAGTATCCAAAGCATCGGCATATCCGTACATGTCCCGATGGCGCAATTGCCTGCAAGCCTTCCGGCGCGCTCCAGTCGCCATGTCCCTTTCGCTCCGCGCACGAACACCGAGGCTGCAACGCGAACACCACGGCAGCGATTGCGAACACCAAGGTGGTGTTCGCAGGAGAACCTCAGTGTTCGTCGTGTAGACCGTCTTCTCATGAAGCGCATGTACGTGCGACGTGCCGCCGGACGGTATGCCGAGGGAGCACGGCTGGATGCAATACGGGTCCGTTCAGGGGATTCCCCCTTTGCAGGGCAGCGGAAAAGCGTAGGCTGGTGTGAGAAAAAAAACGCGCTTCCTAGAAAGGCATACGATGAGCACCCGCGCGATTGCAGAAGCGATCCTGTCATCCCTCGGCGGACGCGCCAATATCCGCGCCTGCGGCATATGCGCCACGCGTCTGAGGATCTTCGTCCACGACATGGCTCAGGCGGACGTCGACGGGCTCACGAGCATCCGGGGCGTGCTCGGCATCGTGGAGCGCGGCGTCAACGGCCTCGAGGTCGTGCTGGGCCCCCGCCTCGTGTCCAGCGTATCGAGCAGCCTCAGCGAGATCACCGGCATCAGCTCCTCTATCGACGAGCTCGTGGCGCTCGGCCGCGAGCCCGCGCAATCGAGCATCAGCATCCAAGTGAGCGAATCCAAGCTCTCCCCCGCCGACGATGAGGATGGCTCAGGGGTCGTTGCCCCGCTTTCCGTCGAGGAGAGCGCACCCGTGCCGCTCTACGATGACCCGCACGACGAGGATGACGAAGACGATGCCTTCAACGAGGTGCTCATGTCGTTCCAGGACGGCGGCGCAGGCGATGACGATGGGACGCTCTCCCGCTCGCTGCTCGTCATCAACGGCCCCAACATCAACTTGCTCGGCATCCGCGAGCCCAGCATCTACGGCAACGAGTCGTATGCGGGATTGGTGGAGCTGTGCCGCACGGCCGCCGAGGAGGCGGGCTTCGACTCATGCGAGTGCGCGCAGTCCAATCACGAGGGCGATCTGGTGGAATTCATCCAGCAGGCCCTCGGCGTGCACGATGCCATCGTCATCAACCCCGCCGCCTACACGCACACGTCGGTCGCGCTGCTCGATGCCTTGAAGGCGGTGCAGATACCTGCCGTCGAGGTCCATATATCGGATGTGGATGCGCGCGAGCCGATCCGCCGGATATCGTATGTACGCGATGCATGCATCGCCACCATTTCGGGGCACGGCATCGAGGGGTATCGCGAGGCGATCGCCCTACTCGCCGAGCATCTGGGTATCTAGCTCGGCGATGCCGCAGCGCCACAGGCAGCTGTCGCTGACGATCATATCGACGGGAACGTCGGTTGCGGTTGCGGGCAGCGGATTTGAGCTCAGCTGCATGGTGTAGGCGAGCGCGATCTTATCGCCCGGATAGAACGCGAGGAAGCGATCGTAATAGCCGCCGCCGTACCCGATGCGGTGGCCGATGCCGTCGAACACAAGGCCGGGAACCAAGCAGACGGAGCCGAGCATGTCGGCGAGCTTCACGATGGGGGCATCGGGCTGCGGCTCGGGAATGGATCTGAGACCGGGAGCGAGCTCGTCGAGCGACTCGATGTAGTGGAACGCCAGGGAATGGGAGGCGGTATCGCACAGCGGAACGGCGACCTTCTTTCCCTGCGCGAACGCATCGTCGATGATGGCGCGGGTGTCCACCTCGTCGCCGTATGAGACGTAGCTCAAAACGAGCGGCGCATCCTTCCAGAGGGAGAGCTCCTCAAGGCGCGTGCGTATGGCAACGTCCGCCTCGTCCTTGTGAAAGGCGGGCATGGCGCCGCGCGTGGTAAGGTAGAGGCTGCGAACAGACGATTTGGAAGCATCTTGCCCATTGGAACTTGCCATGGTGTCCTCCTCACAGACATCTCTACTTTAACGCATCGGGGAGCGTGATGGAGTCGCTTGCACAAAGATATATACTTCGAGTCAGTTTTTTTGACGTCGAGGTCACGCTGAAGCCTGTCAAAGCTCTGCGGATGCGCGTGGGCCGAGACGGCGGCGTGCGGATCTCGGCGCCGTTGGGCACGTCCATGGCTCAGGTCGAGCGGTTCGTGCGCTCGAAGCACACGTGGATCGCTCAGGCACAGGAGCGGGTCAGGGCCTCGCTTGACCGGGAACGGCTGGCCGACGGCGGCACCATCCCCATC
Source organism: Atopobiaceae bacterium (assembly GCA_040307385.1). Lineage (GTDB taxonomy): Bacteria > Actinomycetota > Coriobacteriia > Coriobacteriales > Atopobiaceae > RUG721. The sequence continues at coordinate 3,864 of JAWRJQ010000079.1, read as the reverse complement.
TGGGGCGTAGCGCACACCATCCGCGTGGAGCGCACGGTCGCGCGCTCGCGCAGGGCATATGTCGAAGGAGATGCGCTCATCGTGCCCCTCTCGCCGGCGAAGGACAGCGCCGAGGGCCTCGAGAAGGCCTGCGCGGCGTTTCTCGCATCCGAGGTCAGGCGCGTGCTCGACGAGGGCATGGCGGCACGCATGGAAGCCCGCTGCAGCGTCCGCGCGTCAAGCTGGCGCGTGAGGTCGATGAGGACGCGGTGGGGTTCGTGCCAGGTCGTCAAGGGCATCGTCACCCTCAACGCCCAGCTCGCACGCTACCCGAGGCAATGCCTCGAATACGTGGTGTGCCACGAGCTCTGCCACCTGCACGAACCGTCGCATAACGCCCGCTTTCACGCTCTCATGGATCGCTTCTATCCCGATTGGAACGGCGTCAAGAAGCTCTTGCGAGAGCGCATCCCCACGTGACGCCGAGATTCGAGTAGGATATAAGGGCTGGAAGAGAGATTTGGAGTCGACATGCCCAACGAGGGAAGCTATGAGGCCGCGCTCAGGCGCAGCAACGAGATCCACGCCGACCTGCCCGTCCATCCCGAGAAGTACACCATGCTCACCGGCGACCGCCCCACGGGACGGCTGCATCTGGGGCACTACTTCGGAACGCTCATCGATCGCGTGCGCCTGCAGGACATGGGCGTCAAGACCAACGTCATCATCGCCGACTACCAGGTGATCACCGACCGCGACACCACCGAGCATATCGCCGACAACGTGCTCAACATGGTCGTGGACTACCTCGCCTGCGGCATCGATCCTGCCAAGACGATGATCTTCGCGCATTCCGCCGTGCCGGCGCTCAACCAGCTCATGCTCCCGTTCCTCTCCCTCGTCTCCGAGGCAGAGCTGCAGCGCAACCCCACGGTCAAGGCCGAGCAGGAGGCGAGCGGACACGCGCTCACCGGGCTTCTGCTCACCTACCCCGTGCATCAGGCCTGCGACATCCTGTTCTGCAAGGGCAACATCGTGCCCGTGGGCCGCGACCAGCTGCCCCACATCGAGCAGACCCGCCTGATCGCGCGCCGCTTCAACGAGCGCTACGGCGCGGTGTTCCCCGAGGTCGCCGGCCTTCTCACCAGCACGCCCCTGCTCCCCGGACTCGACGGCCGCAAGATGAGCAAGAGCTACGGCAACGCCATCTCGCTCTCCATGACCGCCGAGGAGACGGCCAAGCTCATCAGGAAGAGCAGGACCGACTCGGAGCGTCTGATCACCTTCGATCCCGAGACGCGCCCCGGCGTCTCCGCGCTGCTCACCACCGCAGCCATCTGCTCCGGACGCAGCCCCGAAGCTCTTGCCGAGGAGATCGGCAACGACGGCGCCGGCGCGCTCAAACGCGTGGTCACCGAGGCTGTGAACGGCTACTTCGAACCCATCCGCGCGCGGCGCGATGAGCTGCTGCGCGATATGGACTACATCCACGACGTGCTCGCCGACGGAAACCGGCGTGCGAACGAGGTGGCGGACGCTACCCTCGCGGAGGTCCGCGAGGCCATGGGCATGGTGTACTGACGCCCGACGGCGGGCATCTCGGGAGCGGGCGGGCGAATCCCCCGCTTGACCGATCTCCTACTTGAGCGTGGCGTACATGATTGCCTTGATGGTGTGCATGCGGTTCTCGGCCTCGTCGAAGACCCTCGATTTGGGGCCCTCGAACACCGCATCCTCGACCTCCATCTCGGTAACGCCGAATCGCGCGGCGATATCAGCGCCGATGGCGGTGTTGGTGTCGTGGAAGCTCGGCAGGCAGTGGAGGAAGATGGAGTCGGGTGCCGTGAGCGCCATGAGCTTCTCGGTGACGCGATAGGGCGTGAGCAGCTCGATGCGCTCGGCCCACACCTCGTCGGGCTCCCCCATCGATACCCACACGTCGGTGTAGACAACGTCGGCGCCGGTCATGCCCGCCACGGGGTCGGTCGTGAGCGTGATGGTGCAGCCGTTCTCGGCGGCGATGGGCAGGCAGGCGTTCACCACGTCGTCGGTCGGCATGCAGGCCTCGGGTCCGCATGCGGTGAAGTTCATGCCCAGCTTTGCGCAGATCACCATGAGCGAGCGGGCCACGTTGTTCTTGGCGTCGCCCATGAACACGAGGGACTTGCCCTTGATGCGGTAGTTGAAGCTCTCCTGCACGGTGAGGATGTCGGCGAGCATCTGCGTGGGGTGCCATGCATCGGTGAGGCCGTTCCATACGGGGACGCCGCTCTTTGCCGCAAGCTCCTCGACATCGCTCTGCAAAAAGCCCCGGAACTCGATGCCGTCGTACATGCGGCCGAGCACGCGGGCGGTGTCCTCGATGGACTCCTTCTTGCCCATCTGCGAGCCGGACGGTCCGAGATAGGTCACACCCATGCCCAGGTCCATGGCGCCCACCTCGAAGGAGCAGCGCGTGCGGGTGGAATCTTTCTGGAAGAGCAGGACCACGTTCTTGCCCGCAAGGTGCCGATGCGGGGTGCCCGTGCGCTTGAGGTCCTTGAAATTGCGTGAAAGCCGCAGCAGGTACTCGATCTCATCCGTAGTGAAGTCGAGAAGCTTGAGGAAGCTGCGGCCGGAGAGGTTGATGCCCATTATAGTGGTTCCCTTCTAGTTTGAAGCGCTATCGCGCCAGAATGCCATGCTCATGCAGTGCGGACCGCCTCGTCCACGCGAAAGCTCCGACGAGGGGATCTCGAGCAGGTTGAGGCCGGCTTGGTAGAGAATCTCGTTCGTCACGCGATTGCGCTGGTACACGAAGATCGTGCCGGGGCGGACGGCCAGCGTATTGGCGCCGTCGTTCCACTGCTCGCGGTCGGCGCTGATGGGATCGTCACCGCCGCACTTGATGAGGTGCACGCCGTCGAGCGCAAGGCCGCGTGCGAGGATGGCGTCGAGCGAGTCCTCGAGATGGGTGATCGACAGCGAGCCGCGCGGCCCGCGCACGATCTCGTACACCTCGAGCACGCCCAAGATGCCCGGATGGACCGTGAACACGTCGCGGTCCGCCTGCGTGAACACCGTGTCGAGGTGCATGAACGCGCGCGTGTGCGGCAGCATGAAGGCGAGGATGCGCGAGAAGCCCTGCTCGCCCGCAGAAAGGAGCAGGCGCTTGGCGAGCGCATCGATGGCGGCGGGCTGCGTGCGTTCGGAGATGCCGATGGCGAGGGTGTCGTGCGAGAGCACGAGGATGTCGCCGCCCTCGATGGCCGCCGGCATGCCGCTCTCATACAGATGAACGGCATCCTTATAGCGCGGATGGTGCGCGAACACCGTGTCGCCGAAGAGCGATTCACGACGGCGCGTCTTGGTGCGCATGCTGTTGAGCGACACGCCGTGGCCGATGACGGAGAAGGTGTCGCGCGTGAAGTACAGGTTGGGGATGGGGTCCACCACGATGCCCGACTCCATGCAGCGCCTATACGACACCGCATCGGCGAGCGATGAGATGCAGAGCGTGGAGAAATCGAGGTCCTTCAGACGGATGCCCGCCACGCAGGCACCCACAAGGGCGCGCATGCTATCGAGCGAGCGCAGGTGCTCCGCCACGAGCTCCTTGAGGTTGTCGCCGGAGAGGCCGCACTCGTCGAGATAGCGGGCGATGAACGCCTCTTTGACTTCCGTGCCGGCCGACAGCGCCTCGGCCACAAGGTCGATGAGATAGAGTACCTCGACGCCCTCATCTGCGAGCATGCGGGCGAAAGCGTCGTGCTCCTCCTGGGCGACCTCGAGATACGGGATATCGTCGAAGAGCAGGCGGTCGAGGTTGTGGGGCGAGAGGGAGAGCAGCTCTGCTCCCGGTCGATGGAGCAGGACCGTGCGTAACGGATCGATTTCGGAGAACGT
>JAWRJQ010000078.1:0-3592 GCA_040307385.1 Atopobiaceae bacterium | reverse complement strand
TGTCGCCCCTCGCACGAGAGGCATGGTTTAATATGAGATGGGAGCGCGGCATACGTGCGTTTGATGGCGTCGCTTCTCGCACGAGAGACGTGGGTTGATCATCTCCGGCAGGCGGTGTCCTGCGGATGGGGAGGAGTGCATGGAACAAACCGACGATCGCAAGCTCTACAGGGTTCCCATTCTCTTTTTAGTCTCGATATACGCACCCCCCATACTGCACATAATCCTATTCACAGACAGCGAAGGGATACCTCTCCTCGAACTGCCGCTGCTTTTTGCCCCGTATATCCTTGCCGTGGCGAACGTCCGTGCTGCCATGGCGGGATACCGGAACGAATCGCGCGCGTTTCTGTTGAACAGCGCCGTCCTGCTGAAGTATGGACTCGTGCCCTTCTTCGTGGTATGCGGCGGGCTCGTCGTGGCCTTATCGTTCTCCACACTCATCCCCGTGCCGTTCATGATAATCGTGGGACCGACTGGGGCGATGATGGTTCTTGCCATCATGTGGGCGTTCTTGGCTTCGGGCTCGGCATATTCGCTCGCCTATCTTCTCGTCGCCCGCCGCGACGGCGTGCGTACGCATGCGTCCGTTATGGTCCATGCGGTGCTCCAGTTCATGTTCATAACGGATGTCATCAGCGTCATGGTGCTCACGTGGCAGGAACGGCGCTGGCGTGGCCTCACGGTGGCGGTGGCTATCGAGATCATCGTCATTGCCATCGCCCTGCTGGTGGGAGCGGTATGGTTCATCTCGACCATCGTGTCCGCGTTCAACGCTGCCGCCGTGTAGGGAGATGCCCACGCGACTGAGAGGAATCCTCAACGGTCCGGCATCAATGCCGCCCATGGCACCATATCGCCCTATTCCTGCGGTTTCTGCCCCTAGGAGGCCTTATTCCTCAGGAACAAGGCCTCCTCGCGGTTCAAGGTGCAGGAACAAGCCGTTCTGGTGCCATGGCCTGTCGCGCCGGCTTTCTCGAACGTCAGACGCCGACGATGGTGATGCGCCCCTGGGGAGCCGCATAGACCTCGGGCACCTCGTGGTCGCACGCCACGATCAGGTAGCTGGCGAGCGCCTCGTAGTCGAAGTCGCAGGTGATGGGCGTCTCGGCGTCGGCGGCCTCCTTGAAGCGATAGTAGGTGTCGCCGCCCTGGCAGATGAAGTCGTTCGTGGCGATGCTGTAGGTCTCATCGGGATCCCAGCCGCGGCCGCCCACATCGTGGATCGTCACGCGCGAGCCGGGGCTTGCCGGCGCGTGGTACGTGGAGTCGGGATAGGGATCGCCGCGCTCGTACTCCGTGCTGGCATCGATCGTGTACTCGATGCCCGATACCTGCGGAAACGCTCCGATGGCACCCTCGAGGCCCACGTTCTGCGTGCCTGCCTCGAGCGCCTCGAGCAGCGCCTCTCCCGTCAGCTTGACGATCTTGATCTGGTTGGAGAAGGCGAAGACCGCCTTGAGATTGCCCAACGTGATGTCGCCCACCTCGATCGAAGCGCGGATGCCGCCGCCGTTGATCACCGTGGCGTCCACCTCGACGCCCGACGCCTCTTGGGCGGACCAGCCCACCGCATCGCTGCAGAAGTCGGCGAGGTTGGTCTCCTGGGTGCGCACGCCCGGCGCCCGATTGCCGTCGAGGAAGTAGTTCGTGTGGCCGAGCACCACGGCCAGCTCGGATTGCACCTGGGCGTCCACGTCGTCGATGATCGCCTGGGTGGCGGTGTCGATGCCGTCGTAGCTGCCATACGGGATCGACTCGTTGGAGGGAGCGCCGTTATCGATCACCACGAGGCCGATGTTGTAGAGATAGCACGCGGTCTCCACGAGCAGGGCACCGCCCACCTCCTCCTCGACGAGCGCATGATCGTGCCCGTCGATGAACAGATCGATGCCCGTCACGTTCTCAAGGACATCGCGGCTCGTGTTGGGCTTGCAGGCCTCCTCGTTGCCCAGATGGCCCACGCATACCACGAGGTTGCAGCCCTGCTGGCGCAGCTCGTCCACCTGCGCCTGCGCGCAGGCATAGAGCTCCTGGCCCGCAAGGAAGGTGTAGTGCTGGGTGTGCTTGGGCTGAGCGGAGGTAAGGGTCTCCGGCGTGGTGAGGCCGAAGAAGCCGACCTTGCTGCCGTCCGAGAGGTCGAAGATACGCGCGGGCTCAAAGCGGGGCTCGCCGGAGTCGCGCATGCTCACGTTGGCCGAGATGAGCGGGAACGTCGCCAGGTCCTCGTACTTCGCGATCTGCTCCTCGCCCCGATCGAACTCGTGGTTACCCACCGCCATGAGGTCGTACGCGCATGAGTTCATGAAGCTGATGGCGGCCTCGCCGAGCGACTGGTCCACGAGCGGCATGCCCTGCGTGGCGTCGCCCGCATCGACGAGCAGCACGTCGTAGCCCTTGGCCTCCCAGTCGGCCTTGAGCTGGGCGACCGCAGCCATCGAGAAGTTGCCGTCGCTGTCGTCGGTGGAGGGCACCTCGACGTCGTGGCCGTGGGTGTCGTTGGTGTGGATGATGGCGAGCATGGGGCTCGCCGTCTCGACGGGGCCGTCGGTGCCCGCCTGATCGGGGTTCCGCTCGCAGGCGGCGAGCGCGGCTTGGGCGCTGAGCAGGCCGAGCCCTTGTATGAAGTTACGACGGGTGATGTGGACGTTCATCATTGCCTCCTCCGTTGATGCTGATACATGCGACGGGCTGGACCCGTGTACTGCTCGGGGCGGCGTGCTCACATCTTCAGTTTCGCATAGCGTGCAGGGCGCTTCGCAGCGCTTTCGGCGACTGGGGGTAGGGAGCCATCGGTTTGCCGTGTCGTGAGGGGCGGGGTTGTGCGCGAAGTAGGCTTCCCGATGGACTGATGGAGGAGATATGACGATGATTGCCCGCGCTTTCCGCCTGAGAGGGCAATATGTTCCATATGCGGGCGTAGAAAGCATGTCATACCGATGAAGGAGACATCCATCCTATGATCGCAGACTCATGAGTGAAGAGTGGCTGCAATGCATGAGCGCAGGAGATTGCATGATATGAAAGAGATTCTTATCTTGACGCATTGCATCCTCAACAACGCCGCCAAAGTCAAGCAGGACGAGTCATTGCTCGCCGACGACGGGCCAATCGTAAGGTCCACTGCAGCCGGCCTCGAGAGGGCCATCGAGAACTGGGCTCGCGCTACTGAAACGTATTCCGGTGAAGAGCTTCAGGAGTGGTTCGACCACTACCAGGATGACGACACGGATTCCCATATTGAATCACGCTACCGCATGGCGGGAACGAGACAGGCCGATGGCAGCACCATGCTCGATGGACAGGCGAGCGACTTTGATCCTTATCCTCAGTCGATGATTCGCGCCTAGCCCTGGGTACCAAATGGGTATCAAATCACGTCGAAACACATGGCGCTGCAGCCAACTAGGAGCAGTCAGACAAACTGGAGCAAACTGGAGATAGTGATTCCTCGATTGCGTGGGAATAGGACCGCTACTAAATCGTTTGATTCTCTAGGCGCTCCGGACGTGATTCTGGAGCGCTCTTTTCATGCTTCTTGGGGACTCCCATGTCTGTTAGCCTAACGCGAGCGGTCGTATTTGCGGTCGTA
>JAWRJQ010000077.1:0-27014 GCA_040307385.1 Atopobiaceae bacterium | reverse complement strand
AAGACGACCTTCATCAGCATCCTCTCCGGGCTGCTTCTGCCGACCGAGGGAACGGTGTCGTTCAGCGGAGGGCACTCCGCGAAGGACACCTACATCGCCCTGGCAGGCGACAAGAACCTCTACGCGAAGAACACGGTGCGGGAGAACGCAACGTACGTCGGCAGGATCAGGGGCAAGACGACGGACGAGATACGGGCCCGGACCGACTTCCTGAGGAGCCGGTTCCCCGTTTACGACGAGGTGTTCGACCGTCTGGTCGAGAGCATCTCATACGGGCAGAAGCGCCTCGTCGCCCTGCTCAACTCCGTCATGGCGGACGCAAGCTGCATCATCATAGACGAGGTCTCCGAGGGGCTCGACCTGGCGCACATCGCGCTGCTGTCCGATCTGATCGACTATCTGAAGGAGGATCGGATCGTCATCCTGGCATCGCACGACTATGAGTTCGTGGCGGACGTCGCCGACCGCATCTGGTTCCTGAAGGACGGGTCCTTCCAAAAGAAGTTCGAGCATCTCTCGAAAGAGGAGCTGGTACGGGTGTACCGGGAGCTTTTCGCCGAAGCGGAGGTGCGCGCATGAAGCTGATCCGGGCGATGCTTTCTGAGATCTACATGGACCTGGCATCCACCGTCCGCTATAGGTTCGGGTTCATCTCCGATACCGCCATATTCACCGTCTTCCTCGCCTTCCTGATGCTGTCGAACACCGGCGCGTCCCTGGCGGAGAAGTACGGGTACGCCGACTACAAGGGGCTTTTGCTCTACGGATACATCGCCTGGATGCTCTCGGTGGCCGCGATCTCGACGGCATCCAGCGAGATACAGAACGAGCTCCAGCGGGGAACCTTCTATATGAAGATGAACGCGCGGTATCCGATCGTGGTCCTCTACATGGGCAAGCTCATCGCCTCGATCCTCGTGCAGATCGCGATCACGGTCCTCATCGCCGCCCTGGCGCATGCGGTTTGGGAGGTCCGCCTGCAGTTCGATCCGGTGATCCTGCTCGCGCTCCTCATCGGCACCTTCGGGATGTTCGGCATCGGGCTGCTGATAGCGGGCGTCGCCCTGCTGCACAAGCGCGCGGGCGCGTTGACCATGATCGCCCAGATGCTGCTGCTGTTCATCACGGACACGCTGCCGACGAGCGATGTGCTTTCGAGGATCACGCGGGTGCTGCCGTTGACCTCGGCGAACGAGGTCATCAGAACCAGTTTGGCGGGAGGATTCGACGCCCGGAGCCTTATCGTCCTGGTCGCGTGCTCCGCGCTATGGCTGCTCCTCGGGACGGTTGCCTTCAACCTGTTCCTCAAGAGAGCCAAGCGGAATGGAAACCTCTTGATGTATTGATGCGCGCCCCCATTCGGGGATACTCCCCCATTGGGGGATACTCCCCGCGTGGTGCAGACATGGGCACGCTGCGGTGCGAAGGCGATGGGAACCATGGAACTCCTGAGTGCATATGAGGAAGTCAAGAGCAGAATCGACCGGATCGACTTTTCCGCACTGTGGGCGGGGTTCGCTCCATTCAAGTTCGCGCTCTATACAGGGCAGGATTGCGTTCTTGACGGGTGCTCCCTTGAAACGCCGGACACCTTCGTTGCAAACACATCCCTAGAGTATGAGGGCGAGCACATTGCGATTTGGAACCTTCTGGAATTTGAAGGGGATTTTGATTCGCTTGCCGCGTCCATCGTGCATGAGATGTTCCATGCGTTCCAGAATGCGTCCGGCGAATGCCGCTGGGCAGATGAAAAGGCTGCGCTCTTCGACTACCGCTACGCGGCGGGCAACATCTCCATGAAGATCAGCGAAGCCTCGTTGATGAAGGATATTCTCGTTACGGGGAACGGAAAGTCCTTTGCGGAGCTTCTCGCTCTCCGCAGAATGCGGGCAGATACGTACCCTGCTGAATACGATTACGAAGCGCGGGTTGAGCAGATCGAGGGAAGCGCGAACTACGTCGAACTCAAAGCCCTGTCGCAGCTGAACCCCCAAGCAGGCGCTTCGGCGTGGGAGAACGTTCTTTCGAGACTCGAAGATCCGGCGAACTATACGCCGATTCGACAGATCTCATACTATGTCGGAGCCGCCCTTTTGCGGTGCATCGACACCTGCACATCCATGGATTACTGTCAGTTTGATTCAATTCCTTATTCCGTTAAGGTGATTGAACAGATAGCGCCGACCACACGCTTCCCTCGCATCGACCCGAAGGTGAGCGCATGCATCGATTCGTTTGCCGAGAGCACGCGGAGAATCGTCCAAGGCGCGCTGTCCAAGCATGAGATCGTCTTGCAGGGAGCGTATCCCCTGTGCAGCTTGAATATCTGGGATGCACGATGGGACGGCACGTATGCGATTTCGAATTACTTCGTGTCGTACTACGATGGGCCCGAAACGAAGGTTCTCTACGGCAACTTTGTCATCGAACTGGGCAGAGATCGCATAATCAGAACCGTTTACAATCAGTAATCCGCCTGCGAGGCCCGCTCAGAACGTCCCAAGCGGTTACCTGCGCTTGACCATGAAGTACTTGGGCTTGAGCCCTTCTCTCAGCTCAACGGTTTCAAAGCCCAACTTCTCATAGAGCCGCTTTGCACCTACATTGCTCTTAAGAACGTGTAGCGAGACGAACTCGATGCTCTCGCCTTCAAAGCAGAGGTTCATGAATGCACTGAGCGCTTTCTTCCCATAGCCTTGGCCCGTTCTGTCGGGGTTGAGCACAAACCTTCCCAGATGCATGCTGTGGGCTTCGATGTTCATCTGCTGTATGATGCCGAGAAGCTCACCATCGACGTAGATCGAATGGATATGCTCCAAGCCCCTCAAGGTGCGCTGGGTCAAGGGATACACGGTACCGCAGACCCCATCCACTGCTCATGGAATCCAGGGCCCCGCTCGTTGGACCAGGCGCATACAAGCGCGGCGTCCTTCTCGGCGATGCCTTCTTTGAATTCGATGTTCATCCAGCAAACTCTCCCCTCCGCAACCGCCATGGCACGGAATCGCCTTATTCCTGCGGTCCGAGCCCCCAAACCGCCTTGTTCCTGAGGAATAGGGCCTTCTGGTGCCAAAATCCGCAGGAATAAGGCAATGTGATGCCAGGCCCCATCGGGGAGTGCCCCCATCGGAGCGCCCTATCCGGCGTGGCCCGTGACGCGCGCAGCCTTGCGGGCATCGCGAGCACGCTGGCGCTCGACGCTCGCCTCGACGGCGGAGAAGCGGCAGCCGCAGTAGTTCTGCCGGTACATCCCCAGCTCGCGGGACTCGCGGGTTGCCGCGGGATAGAGCGGCCTGAAATCGCGGACCACCGGCGTGAGGCCGTATGCGCCCGCCAGGCGTACGAGCTCGTCGGAGCAGGTCTCGAACAGCTGGTAGGGCGACACGGCGAGCGTGGTGGAGATGTGCGCGAAGCCGTGCTCCACCGCCACGCGGCAGGCTTCCTCGAGGCGGAGCGCGTAGCAGGCGCGGCAGCGGCGCGCGCGATCGAACCCGCAGGGCGCGACCGTCCGCTCCCACGCATCGCGATCGTCTCCCGCCACGATGACCTCGAGATGAGCGATGTCGCGCGCCCACGCCATGAGCGTGTCCAAGCGCTTGTCGTGCTCGGCGCGCGGCGCGATGTTGGGGTTGGTCCAGCAGATGGTGGGTGCGAACCCCTCCTTGATGAGCTCGTGCACCGGCTCGAGCGAGCACGGCCCGCAGCAGGCATGCAGCAGCAGGGGCGTCACGGGCGTATCCTATCCGAAGGTCTTCGCGAGGTACGCGATGATATCGGCGGACTCATAGAGCGGGGATCCGTCGATGAAGAGGCACGGAACCTGCGTCTTGCCGCCATGCTCGAGCAGGTGGGCGCGGTCGTCGTCGTTCGTATCGATCGTGCGCACATCGAGCTCGATGCCGTGCTCGTCCATAAAACGCAGGACTCTCCGGCAGAAGGGGCACCAGGTGGTTACATAGAGCGTAAGCTCGGGCATGTTCATCGTCTCCTATCGCAGATGCAGCTTGCCTGCATCTTCACTACGGCAACTTGCGCAAGGATAGCACCGCGGGCGCGCGTTGTGGGATAATCTGACAATCGAAAGAGCGTTTTCGACATAATGGACACGCATCCCGTCCTTGGAAGGCAGACACGTCATGACCCGTCCCACGTTCCCCAAGCGCGCCGTGCTCACCGGCGGCATGCCCTATGGCAACAAGAGCCTGCATTTCGGCCATATCGGCGGCGTGTTCGTGCCGGCGGACTTCTTCGCGCGCTTTCTGCGCGACCGTATCGGCGCGCAGAACGTGATCTTCGTCTCGGGCACCGACTGCTACGGATCGCCCATCATGGAGGGCTACCGCAAGCTGGTCGCCGACGAGGGCTATGCGGGCACGATCGAGGATTACGTGCGCGCCAACCACGACCTCCAGAAGGAGGCGCTCGACGCCTACGGAATCTCGCTCGACCTCTTCGCGGGCTCGGGCTTGGAGCCTGCGCGCTCGTGCCACGCCCAGCTCTCCGATGAGCTCATCCGCCGGCTGCATGAGCGCGGCTACCTCGAGAAGCGCTCCACGCGCCAGTTCTTCGACGTGCAGGCGAACCAGTTCCTCAACGGCCGCCAGGTGCAGGGCCGCTGCCCCGTGCGCGGCTGCAAGAGCGAGAAGGCCTATGCGGACGAGTGCGATCTGGGCCACCAGTTCGATCCCGAGGAGCTCATCGCCCCCGTATCGCAGCTCACCGGCACCGCACCCGAGCTGCGCCCCGTCGACAACTGGTATTTCGAGCTGCCCGCATTCCGCGAACAGCTCGAAGAGCTCGCCGATGCGTGGGACGCAGACCCGCAGGTGCGCGACATCGTGACGAAGACGGTGCGCGAATCGCTCGTCGATCCGGTCATCTACATCCAGAACGGCTACCGCGCTGCCTTCGACGAGGCGGCGGCCACGCTTCCCGCCCATACGCTGAGCGAGCCCCAGGGCAACCAGTCGTCGTTCTCGGTCGCCTTCGAGGACTGGGAGGATCGCGACCGCGCGCGCGGGGTGCTCGAGGCTGCGGGCATCCGCTTCCGCACGGGCAAGACGCTGCTGCCGTTCCGCATCACGGGCAACATCGACTGGGGCGTGCCCGCTCCCGACCTCGAGGACGTGAGCGGTCTCACCGTGTGGGTATGGCCCGAGAGCCTCTGGGCGCCCATCTCGTTCACGCAGACCGTCCTCGCCGAGGCCGCGCCCGGGCGCTACTCCTCCACCGACTGGCGCGACTGGTGGTGCGCCGACGACGCGCGCGTGTACCAGTTCATCGGACAGGACAACATCTACTTCTACTGCGTGGCGCAACCTGCCCTGTGGGATGCGCTCGACTGGGGCCTCTTCCAAGACACGCCCGTCGCCAACCACCACATCCTCTTCATGAACAAGAAGGCGTCGAGCTCGGGCGCCATCAAGCCTCCCATGGCCGCCGAGCTGCTCGAACGCTACACCGCCGAGCAGCTGCGCGCGCATTGGCTCTCGCTCGGACTCGACGCGCGCGCCGTGAGCTTCTCGCCCAAGGCGTTCGACACGAGCGTCTCGCGCGTCGACAAGGCCACGGGTACGGAGGTCATGGTGAAAGACGATCCGCGCGTGGTGGACCCCGCCCTCAAGGAAAGCGCGTTTCTCACCAACATCTTCAACCGCCTCGCACGCAGCTGCTTCTACGGCGCGGCACGCGCCTGCGGCTGCCGGCTGCCCGTCGAGGCGCCTTCCAAGTCCTGCATCGAGCTCTGCAACGCGGCAACGCTCGCCTTCGAGCGGGCCGCCCATGCGTTCAACGCGCATGAGGCGCTCGGAATCGCCGAGGACTTCGGGCGCGAGGCCAACCGGCGCTGGGACGACGCCTCCAAGGCGGCTAAGGGCGACGATGCGGCGTATCGCCAAGCCCTCGCCGACGCCTTCCGCTGCCTGCGCACGCTCACGCTGCTCATGCACCCCGCGGTGCCCGCCGGCTGCGAGCGCATCGCCGAGCTTCTGAACATCCCGCATTCGGCGTTCTTCTCATGGAAGCATGCGTTCGAGAGCCTGCCCGAGATCGCGGCGGGTGCGGGCATGGACGCAGAGAACCACGCCATCTGCGAGCTACCGCCCCGCTTCGACTTCTTCGAGAAGCACGAGAGCCAGAGGAAGTAGCCATGCTGCCGCGCATGCCCGTCCCCTATCGCACCGCGGTCTATGCGCATCCTGCCGCGCCGCTGCATGCTGCGCGGCGCATCGCCATGCCGGACGGCGCCCTGCTCGCGACCTTCGTCTACGGGCCCGAGGACGCCGCGCTCGACGAGCTGCTCGCCCAAGACGCCGTGCTCGTCCTGCACGGCAACGGCGGGAGCCACGCAACCTACGCAGCCGTGATCGAGGACCTGTGCGAGAAGGGCCTCTGCGTCGTCGCCTTCGACGCCCGCGCGCAGGGACAGTCCACGCGCGGAACGCTCCCGCTCTCCTACGAGCTGCTCGCCGAGGATGCCGTGCGCGTGCTCGACGCCTTGAACGTGGGGCGCGTGCACGTGCTCGGGCACTCCGACGGCGGCATCGAGGCGCTGCTGCTTGCGCGCGACCATGCCGAGCGCGTCATCTCCCTCGTCGCAGGCGGCGCGAACCTCACGCCCGAGGGCGTGGTGGACGATCCCGCATGGGATGTCGAGGGCTCCGCGCGCACGAACCGCGCCTGGTCGGCGTTCATGGATGAGGGCGAGCTGAGCGACGCCATCGATCCCACGCTGCTGCCCTCCGCCGAAGAGGCGCGCCTCGCGGGCGAGCTGCTGCAGCTCATGCTCGACGAGCCGCACATCGACGCCGCATCCCTCGCGGCGATCTCCTGCCCCGTCACCGTCATGGTGGGTGAATTCGACTGCATCCGCGACGACGAGACCGTCGCCATCTTCAAAGCCATCCCGCAGGCGCGCCTCGTCGTAGTGCCCGAATGCGGCCATTCCATCCCCCGTCAGCGGCCCGACGCCGTAGTCTGGGCGCTCGAACAGCAGCTGTAGGGGCGTGGATGCGCGGCTCCGGGGCCGATCGCCCTCCCGCGTCGTACCCTCCTTCCGCACCGCCCCCATCATGCATGCGCATTTTTTATTTAGGTACCTTGACATTTTCTGAACCAAGGCGGAAAGTTGTGAGCTGCATTAGAGAAACATACGGATAAGGGACGCTATGACAGACACCGAACTGCGCGCGTCGCTCGCGGGCAGCACCGCCGCGCGGCGACTTCTCCATGACCTCGGCTACTTCGGCCACTTCCTGCATGTTCACGCGGGAGGACGCAACGGCAAGCAGCACATCCTCGCCGTGCTCTTCCAAAACGACGGCCACATGGCCCAAAGCGATCTCGCCAAGCAGTCCTGCGTGACCTCGGCGGCGCTCTCCGAGGTCATCGCCAAGCTCGAGGCTGAGGGCCTGATCATCCGCACGCGCTCCGCGTCGGACGGCCGCTCGCTCGACATCGAGCTCACGCAGGCCGGCGCCGACAAGGCGGCCGAGATCATCTCCGCCAAGCTCCGCTTCGAAGAGGAGGCCTTCGCCTGCCTTTCGGACGATGAGGTCGAGCAGCTCTCCGACATGATCTCCCGGCTCGCCGCGCATTGGGCCGAGATCGATGCCCGGGAACGCGAGGCAGCGACCGGGCAGGGCGTCCGCAACACGGGAAAGGAGGTGTAGGCGATGGCGGAGAAGAATCACGGGAAGACCCTCGCGCATTTCACCCTCATCCAAATCGCGCGCCGCATCGCCAGGAGCATCCGCGAGTACCGGCGCGACACCATCCTCACACCCCTGCTCGTAACGGGCGAGGTCATCATCGAGTGCGCCATCCCCTTCATCACGGCGCTGCTCATCAACGCGCTCAACGAGGGTCAGGGCATGTCGGCGATCGCGCGCTACTCCACGATTCTCGTGGTGCTCGCGCTCGTAAGCTTGGCTTGCGGCACCATCGCGGGCATCACCTGCGCGAATGCTTCCACGGGCCTCGCCAAGAACCTCCGCCGCGACATGTTCCGCACCATCCAGACCTTCTCGTTCGGCAACATCGACCGCTTCTCAACGAGCTCGCTCGTGACGCGCCTCACCACCGACGTCGCCTACGTCCAGATGGCTTTCATGCAGCTCATCCGCACGGCCATCCGCAGCCCGCTACTGCTGGTCTTCGCCATCATCATGGCCTTCATCACGGGCGGTATGATCGCCGTGGTCTATGTGGTGGTATCCATCCTGCTGGGAGGCTTCCTCTTTGGCATCGCGCTCTACGTCATGCCCATCTTCCGCCGCCTGTTCCGCAAATACGACGCCCTCAACGACACCGTGGAAGAGAACATCAAGGGCATCCGCGTGGTGAAGGCCTTCGTGCGCGAGAGCTATGAGAAGAAGAAGTTCGACACTTCCTCCGAAAATCTCTATCGCGACTTTTTGCACGCCGAGCGCCTGCTCGCCTGGAACATGCCCGTCATGCAGCTCGCCATCAACGTGGTCTACGTGTTCGTCATCTACTTCGGCAGCCACGCCATCATATCCAGCCAGGGCGCCGAGCTCGCCCTCGGGCAGCTCTCAGCGCTCATCACCTACGGCTTCTCCATCCTCATGAGCCTCAACATGCTCTCGATGATCTTCGTCATGCTCACCATGAGCGAGGAGAGCGCGCGACGCATCGTGGAGGTGCTCGAGGAGAAGAGCGACCTCGCCAACCCGGAGAACCCCCTCTTCGAGGTTGCCGACGGATCCATCGACTTCGACAACGTGAGCTTCAAGTACGGCTCCAACTCGGGCGAGCACGCCCTTGAAAGCATCGATCTGCATATCGAGAGCGGCGAGGTCATCGGCATCATCGGCGGCACCGGCTCGTCGAAGACCACCCTCATCCAGCTCATTAGCCGCCTCTACGACGCCACCGAGGGCAGCGTGCGCGTGGGCGGCGTCGACGTGCGCAGCTACGACCTCGACACCCTGCGCAATCAGGTTGCCGTGGTCCTGCAGCGCAACGTGCTCTTCTCGGGCACCATCAAAGACAACCTGCGCTGGGGCAAGAAGGACGCCACGGACGATGAGATGATCGAGGCCTGCAGGCTCGCCCAGGCGGACGAGTTCATCCGCCAGCTCCCCGACGGCTACGACACCTATATCGAGCAGGGCGGCACCAACGTCTCGGGAGGCCAGAAGCAGCGCCTGTGCATTGCGCGCGCCCTGCTCAAGAGCCCGAAGATCCTCATCCTCGACGACTCCACCTCGGCGGTGGACACCAAGACCGACCGCCTCATCCGCGCGGGCTTCAAGCAGTTCATACCCTCCACCACCAAGCTCATCATCGCCCAGCGCACGAGCTCGGTGGAGGATGCCGACCGCATCATCGTCATGGACGGCGGGCGCATCTCGGCCGTGGGCACCCACGACGAGCTGCTGCGCACATCCACCATCTACCGCGAGACCTACACCTCGCAGAACAAGCAATCCCACGATGACACGATGGCGGCGATCGCCTTGGATGGCACGGCGACGCCCGAGGAGGTCGATGCATAATGGCGCTCGAAGAGAAGTCGCACACCACCTCGCAGCATGTCGACGAGCATCAGCCCATGTCGAGCCGGGCGGTGCGCTCCAAGGGGGCGCAGAATCCCGCCGCCGTGCTCAGGCGCATCCTCGGCATGGTGTTCAAGTTCTATCCGGTGCTGTTGCCGCTGTTCATCATCTGCATCGTCGTCCCGGCGATCCTGCAGTCCCTGCCCTCCATCTTCCTTCAAGAATCGCTCGCCGTGGTGGGCGAATACTGGCAGTCGGGCGATTGGGCTGCGGCTGCGCCGCTCATCGGCGGCATCGCGGGACGCCTCGTCGCGATCTATGCGATCTCGATCGTGCTCGTGGCCGTGCGCGAGCAGCTGGGCGCCGTCATCACCCAGGGCACGCTCATGAATCTGCGCAACACGATGTTCGAACACATGGAGGGCCTGCCCATCTCCTACTTCGACCGCAACAAACATGGCGATGTCATGAGCTACTACACCAACGACGTCGACACCATCCGCCAGCTCATCAGCCAGGCTTTGCCCAACGTGCTCACGATGGCGCTCGCCATGGGGTCGGTGCTCGCCATCATGATCTGGTATTCGGTATGGCTTGCGCTCGTGGTGCTCGTCATGGTGGCGCTCATGACGTGGCTCACCCGTATCCTGGGCGGCAGGAGCGCGCACTTCTTCCTTGCGCAGCAGCGCAACCTCGCCGCCGGCGAGGGTTTCGTCGAAGAGGCCATGACGGGCCAGAAGGTCATCAAGGTCTTCACGCACGAGGCCGAGACCGAGGCGGCCTTCGATACGCTCAACGAGGAGCTCCGCGAAGCGGCACGCCAGGCCAACGTGTATTCCAACATCCTCGGCCCCGTGCTCATGAACCTCGGCAACCTCGCCTACGTCGTGGTGGCGCTCGCCGGCGGCATCATGCTCACGGCAGGCGTTCCCAACCTCGCCATCTCGGGGCTGGCGCTGTCCATCGACATCGTGGTGCCGTTCCTCAACCTCACCAAGCGTTTCGCCGGTTCCATCGGCCAGATCTCGGGTCAGATCAACTTCATCGTGATGGGCCTCGCGGGAGCCGAGCGCATCTTCTCGCTCATCGACGAGCCCGTAGAGCACGACGAGGGCTACGTCGAGCTGCATCGCAGCAAGACCGTCGGCGGCGAGATCGTGCCCGTGCACGAGGATACCGGCCAGTGGGCATGGCAGCATCCCCACCGCGCCGACGGCTCCGTCACCTACACGCCGCTCGCGGGCGATATCGTGCTCGAGCACGTGGACTTCGCCTACACGCCCGGCCATACGGTGCTCCACGACATCTCGCTCTACGCCAAGCCCGGCCAGAAGGTGGCCTTCGTGGGCGCCACGGGCGCGGGCAAGACCACCATCACCAACCTGCTCAACCGCTTCTACGATATCGAGAAGGGCAAGATCCGCTACGACGGCATCAATATCGAGAAGATCAAGAAGCCCGACCTGCGCCGGGCGCTCGGCATGGTGCTCCAAGATACCAACCTGTTCACCGGCACCGTGATGGACAACATCCGCTATGGGCGCCTCGAGGCCACCGACGATGAGTGCATCGCCGCGGCCAAGCTCGCCGGCGCCGACAGCTTCATCCGCCGCCTGCCCGACGGCTACCAGACCATGCTGCGCGATAACGCCGCGTCGCTCTCGCAGGGCCAGCGCCAGCTGCTGTCCATCGCGCGCGCCGCGGTGGCCGACCCGCCCGTCATGATCTTGGACGAGGCGACGAGCTCCATCGACACGCGCACCGAGCAGATCGTGCAGCGCGGCATGGACGCCCTCATGGCGGGCCGCACGACGTTCGTCATCGCGCACCGCCTCTCCACCGTGCGCAACTCCGACGTGATCATCGTCCTCGACCATGGGCGCATCATCGAGCGCGGCACGCACGACCAGCTGATCGCGGCCAAGGGCACGTACTATCAGCTCTATACGGGCGCCTTCGAGCTGGAATAGGAGCGGGACGTCCCATGTACTTCGACTACCACGTGCACACCGCGTTCTCGGACGACTCCGCCTATCCCATGGAGGACGTCGTGCGCGATGCCGTCGCGCTCGGCATCGAGGAGCTCGCCTTCACCGATCACGTCGATTACGGCGTCAAAGACGAATGGGACTGCCCCAACCCGCGCATCAACTACGATGGCGACATCGCGGTCAACGTGGACTATCCCCGCTATTTCGCCCGCATCGCGGAGCTTGCCGAGGCCTATGCCGGCCGTATCAGGCTGCGTGCGGGCCTCGAGTTCGGCGTCCAGAGCCACCGCCTAGGCGCGTATGAACAGCTCTTCGCCGCATGGCCGCTCGACTTCGTGCTGCTGTCCATCCACCAGGTGCGCGACATCGAGTTCTGGTACCCGCACAACCCCTTCACGGAGGGCCGCACGCAGAAGGAATACAACGATGCATACTACGAGGAGCTCTATCGGTGCGTCTGCGGCTACCGTGACTACAGCGTGCTCGCGCATCTCGACCACATCAGGCGCTACGACCCCGCAGGCTCCTACCCCACCGAGAAGAACCGCGACATAATCGCGGCGATTCTCGAGCGCGTCATCGAAGACGGGAAGGGCATCGAAGTCAACACCTCGTGCTTCCGCTATGCGCTCGGCGACCTCACGCCCTCGACCGACATCATCGAGCTCTATCGCGACCTCGGCGGCACCATCGTCACCGTGGGTTCCGACAGTCACGCGCCGTCCCATCTCGGCACGCATGTTCCCGAGGTGTACGATCGGCTCCGCGCGCTGGGCTTCTCCCATATCGTGACCTACGACCGCATGCAACCCGCCTTCCATGCCCTGTGACGAAAGGATTCCCATGATGCGGCCCTGCACGCTCGAAACCGAACGGCTCATCCTGCGCCCCTGGAACATGACGGATGCCGAAGCTCTCTTCGCTTATTCCTCCGATCCCGACATCGGCCTTGCTGCGGGGTTTCCTCCCCACGACAGCATCGATGCGAGCCGCGACGTCCTCGAGCGCATCCTGATGGTGCCCGAGACGTATGCCATCGTCATCAAGGACCGCGCGGTTGCCGACGAAGCCGTGGGATCCATCAGCATCCATATCGGAGCCGCGTCCAACCTCGCCATCGGATCGGACGAGGGCGAGCTCGGCTACTGGATCGCAAAGCCCTTCTGGGGCAAGGGCTATATGCCCGAGGCCGTGCGCGCTATTCAACGCCATGCCTTCGTCGACCTGCGTCTGAACGCCCTCTGGGCGAGCTGCTTCGACTTCAACCGCCAGAGCTGGCGCGTTATGGAGAAGACCGGGCTTGCATACGAACGCACCATCAAGGACCGCCCGCGCGATCTGCTGGGCGATACGGTGACCGAACAGGTTGCCAAGATCACCCGGGCGCAGTGGGAGATCGCGCAGAAGGCCGACCCGATCGATGCCGCGACCATCGCCGAGCAGCAGGCCGAGATGGCCGAGATCGCATGCGCGATCCGCCGCATCGCCGCCATCCGCTCCGGTGGACAGACCGGGGCCGATCGCGGCGGTTTGGATGCCGCGCGCGAGGCGGGCATCCCCATCTGCGGTTGGTGCCCGCCCGGAGGACTCGCCGAGGACCTGCCCGAACCGCCCGGCCTGCTCGCCGCGTATCCCGAGCTCAAGGAGGGTGCCGCAGACGGCTATGTGGAACGCACGGCCTTGAATGTGCGCGACAGCCACGCCACGCTCATCGTGGCGCCGACGGGCATAGAACCCCGAAGCGGTACCGAGATGACCGTGCGTTTTGCGCAGGATTACGGACGTCCCTGCCTTGTGGTGCGCGGTATGGCGGATCTTGATGCGGCCCGCAGCTGGGTGGATGAGCTCGAGCGCGGCATCACGCTCAACATCGCCGGCCCGCGCGAAAGCAAGACCCCCGGCACCTATGCCGTCACCAAGCAGCTCGTGGGCGCGCTGCTCGCCCTGACGTGACGGCGCGCTCCCGCCCACGAACATCGAGGTCCACGTGCGTACACGACCGATAGGACACGGACTTGCGCATTCCGCTGTCCCGCACGAAACCCGCGTGCACCGTTCGATGCATGGCTTTTCCAAATAATCGCCCACTTTTGGCGATATTGTGCGCGAAAAGGGTGTCATGTGGCCATCGCAGCTTGCCTGCCTTTGCATGTACGCAGGTCAGCGGAGGGCGGGTATGGCTCTTGATGGCGATTCAGCACCCCTTTCGCGCACAATATCGCCAAAAGTGGGCCGTTTTGCAGATCGATCGGTCAAGAGGACTGCCGGGCCTATCTTCTGCGTTTCCATTCGGAACCGTCACGGAGAGCAGGCGAGCAGCTCGCCCAGCGGCATGCCGCTGCGATACCTGCACCTGCACTGCTCCTCAAGGGCGGCGACACGGGCAAATCGCTCTCGGGCGATGCGCTTGTCGCCATAGGCCTTCCACGCGCCGCAGCAGGTAGCTTGGCCTCCGCGCATGAACCCGATCACGTCTTGGAGGGGGTACCCGAAGACAAGCCCGAGCTCGTGGGGGAAGCGCGCCGCGAGCGCGCGGGATTGGGAGCGATAGAAGCTCATGAGGCGCCTGCGAACCTGCACCATGAACACGGGGGCATCTGAGACATCGAAGCCCGCCTCGGTAAGAAATGCCCTGTTGTCGTCATCGTCGAGCATCTCGGACACGAGATCACCACGCCATACGATGAGCATGGCGCGCTCCCCGCTCATGAAGAGCGGAACGAGCTTGATGCCGTGCGCGCCCAGCGCGCGGGCGTAGGTGGAGAACACGGCGGCGCACGCGCGTCGAGATGCGCACGCGTCCCACGGGCAGGCCCCGCAGAGCCGATACGAGAAGAGGGCGAGGGGTTTGGCTCCCATGATCACGCCCGCACAGCAGCGCACGAAGGATTCGGCGAAGCGGTGGCAGAGCGCCGACTCGCCCAGCGTGCAGCCCGCAAGAGGCAGCCCTGCGTGGCAGACCGTCAGAACATCATGGCCGCCCATGCTCCCTCCTCGCTCATCCGCAGTTTGCATACGAAGCATAAGTATACATTAGTTAACTTTTAACGGCGTGATGGATCTGCGATTTCGGATGGATGGAGCGCACGGCATGAAAACGCGAAACGAGGCGGTTCTACGGAGCATAGGGTGACGGCTCGGAACGCGATGCGCTAGGGTAGGAGCAGGAGTAGGGTAGGAGCAGGAGGTGCCACATGGACGCACGCAGAACTGGACAATTCATAGCAGATCTTCGCAAGGAGCAGGACCTCACGCAGCGGCAGCTCGCAGAGTGCCTGCTCGTGTCCGACAAAGCCGTATCGCGCTGGGAAACCGGTCACGGCATGCCCGACATAGACAACCTCGAGGCGCTCTCGAACACCCTCGGCGTGAGCATCGCGGAGCTCATGCGGGGCGAGCGGATCGTCGATCCCGTGGCGCCTGCAGAGACCGATGCCATCGCCCTGAGCGGCATCGAGCTCGCAGGCGCGCTGCTCAGGAAGCGCACCGTAGCCAACGTCGTGCTCGGGTTTCTCGCCGGCGTGATCGTGGCCGTGCTCGCGATCGTGCATCTCACGAGCCCCATCGCCCTCCCTTTCGATGAGGGGTCCGTACGCGTCGAGGCGCTCTCCGATGGCACGATCGCGGCGGTGTCCGCGCACGGCGTCGCAGGCTGGGATATCGATGAAGATGCGGGGGTGACGTACATCAGCTGCTACACCACACGCTGGAGCCAGCTCACCGGGTCGGCTGGGACGCGCGTCGCCGTGCTCGGCGCAGCGGAGCAGATACGCGCGGTGCTCTACTACCCGGGAGCTCCCGATGACGTGCTGCTCTACGGGCAGATCGCCGATGCGGGCGTGATCACGCTCCCGCGCCTCGTGTACAACGCGTGGCTGCTCATCGGCACGGCGGCGAGCATCGTCGGACTGGCAGCATATGCGCTCGTGCGCACGCGCTGGTACGCACGGCGCGTCCTGCGCGCGGCGCTCCTGCCCGCCTGCTTCACGGCGAGCCTCATCGCCGTGCTCTGGGGCCGCTTCGACGAGGTGTACAACGCGACGTTCTACCTCAGCGGCACCTGCCTGACCGCGCTTGCGCTCTACGCCTTCTGCCTCGCCGCCCTCGCACGCGGAAGGATCGCGCGGCGCTGATGGACTCCCTACAGGCTTTCGATGAACCTTCGCTGGGCGGCGCGACCCGCCGCATCCCACTTGAAGACGCCCGCATCCTCGAGCACGCCCGCGAACACGCGGCCGATCTCCGCATGCGTGAGGCGCCCGGCATCGAGCTCGGCTTCCAGACGCGGCGGAAGTATCGCCAAGCCCATGACCTCGATGAGGCCGATGTTCTCCTTCTTCACATGCCACTTGTCCTCGTGCGGATGGAACACGCCCAGCGGATGCTCGTCGCTCGTGATGTTACAGCGCAAGGCGAGGTCCATGACGAAGCTCTCCCCCACCTTGCGGCAGATGGGCGTGATGGTGTTATGGGGCGTGTCGCCCGTGAACGCCTGCACGCCCACGCGCGCGTCATCCCACGTGCGCCAGGCCTCGAGCACATGGCAGGAGGCATCGAGCAGCTCGGAGGCGTCGGCGCTTCTCAGCCGCAGCACCGAGAGCGGCCACCTGATGACCGAGGCTTCGACCTGCGGATACGAGCGCATCTCGAACATCTCCGCCGCCTCGGCGCGCATCATGGGGAACTCGAACAGACCGCCCTGGAAATGATCGTGCGACAGAATCGATCCGCCCACGATGGGCAGGTCGGCATTGGAGCCGATGAAATAGTGCGGGAAGAGCGTGACGAACTCGATCAGGCAGGCGAATGCCGTGCGGTCGATGTGCATGGGGCGGTGCTCCGCGCTCATGGCGATGCAGTGCTCGCGGTAATACGCATACGGGCTGTACTGAAAACCCCAGCGTTCGTTTGCAAGCGAGAGGGGCACGATGCGCAGGTTCTGGCGGGCGGGATGCTCGCCCATCGCATGCGCGGCGCCGCGACCCGCATAGCCCTCGTTCTCCACGCAGAGCTGGCATGCGGGGTAGCGCTCTCCCGCCGGCGCCGCGATCGCCGCAGCGATGTCGCGCGGGTCCTTCTCGGGTTTGGACTTGTTGATGGTGATCAGCAGATCGCCCCATGCGGTCGACGCATCCCAGGAAAGGTTTCTCGCGATGGCCGAGGTGCGCACGTAGTCCACGTCACACGAAAGCCCATACAGGTAGTCGGTCGCGGCCCGAGGCCCCTGCTCGTCGTAGAGCGCCCAGAAGCTGGCCGACACCGTGGAGGGACGCGGCGTGAGCGCGCCCATGATGCGCATGGCGAGACGATCGCGGCCGCCGAGCGTATCCTCTATCATGCCGTTGGCGACGCCCGTCTCGGCGAGCACGGAAAGGCACGCCTCCATGTCTGCGGCGGCCCCTTCGACGCCGAGCGTCGCCGAGGGCTCGGGACCCGCTGCGCCGATGCATTCGAGCACGCGGTTATAGGCCCACGCACGGTCCTGCTCCTCGATGAGGGCGCGGCTGCACGCATAGCGGACCAGGTGCGATGCGGCGCTTGCTACATCCATTCCGAGCGAACCCCCTCGTGATCGACCGCGCAGACCATGCACGCCCCCTCGCCGAGAACGGTATCCATGGCGGTCGAGAACCGCTGCGCCTCATCGAGCGGCACGAACGCCTGGATGGTGCCCCCGAAGCCCCCGCCGTGCACGCGGCAGGCGCCGGATCGGCCGAGCAGCTCGTCGGCCAGCGCGAGCGCGATCATCGTGGGCTGGCCTGCAGCTCCGGCAACGGAGACGTTCTGCAGATACATGGCGGAGCTGGTGCCCGAAAGGCGCGTCAGCTCGAGAAACTCCTGCATATCGCCTGAGCGCAGAGCGCGGGCGCGCTCTTCGACGAGACGCTCCTCGCGGAAGAAGTGGAAGGCGCGCAGCACCGGGCGGTCTCCGAGCGCCGCACGCAGGCGCGGCAGGGCGGCCAGCAGATCCGCCTCGTCGAGCTGGCCGAGGCGCGTGGCCCCCAGCTCGCGGGCAACGGCCTGCATCTCGGCGGGGACGGCTGCATATTCGCCGGTCAAGGCCGCATGGTCCGCTCCCACCGCGACGATGCACACGGCGTAGCCCGCCGCGCGGAAATCGAAGTCGATGGCCTCGGCGCGCGGATTCGCATCGTCCGAGAAGTCCATGTGCTGGATGCCGCCGAGCGCGCAGGCGGACTGATCCATGAGGCCGCACGGCTTGCCGAACCAGACCTGCTCAACACGTTGCGCAAGGCGCGCCATCTCGAGCGGGGCGATCTCGCCCGCGCCCCACAGCACGCGCAGGGCCTCGCACAGCGCAAGCTCCAGCGCTGCGGACGACGAGAGCCCGCCGCCCGAAGGCACCGTGCTCGAAATGCGCGCGACGAACCCGCAGGGATGCTCCGCACGTTCGATGAGCTGGGCAGCCATGCCGCGCACCATCGCAGCCGTGGTGGTGCGCTCATCCTCGCGCGGGTCCGTATGGGAAAGATCCACGTCGAAGGGCGCGTATCCCGCGCTTTCGATACGGGCGGAAAAGCCGTCGCGGCGCTCGAACACGCCCGTGACGGCGCGGTTCACGGCTGCGGCGATCACGTGGCCGCCCTCATGGTCGGTATGGTTGCCCGCGATCTCGGTGCGGCCGGGAACGATGACTTTGAACAGGGGTCCGTGCTCCATCATGCCTCCTTTGAAACGAACGCGCCAGGACTGCATCGAATACGCGGCGCTGCCCTTCGCCCGTGTTGGCGAGGCTGCGCTTGACGCTCACGCGCTCGCGCGCATCCCCGTCGAGGGCGAAGCAGATGGGCCGGAAGGTCTTCGCCTCAAGCATGGTTACTCCTCAGAACTGGCGGCAGGCGCGCGTGCCGATGACATCGAGCTCGTCCTTCTCATTGTAGCGCGCGAAGACCGGATCGATCAGACAGAGCACCGTGGCGGCGATGACCGTCATGCACGCGGAGACGATGCCCCGCGTGATGGCATCCACGCCTTCTGCGACACAGGCATCTTCTCGGCGGTCTACACCACCAACCTGCTCATGCACTGCTCCGACGTCCTCGTCACCAAACCGAGCGAGCTCTCCTTCTACCCCGTTCCCAAGCTCATGATCCATCGCGTGGGAGGCCATGAGGCGTGGGGCGCCATCCGCGCGGCCGAGGTGGGAGACGGGACGTACGAGATCGACCGCACGGACGAGGTGCTCGCCATGATCGATTCCATGCAAACCGACCGCTCTCTCATCGCCGATATGTGCGACCATATCGAGGAGGCACATCGGCTGGGCATCTACCATGGTGCCTACGAGGCGGTCAAGCTGGCCGTCGCGGGCAGCTGACAACGGACGAGAAGGGATCGCAGCATGTCGAAGCACCCCCTGGGCACCAAGCGCGTCTCCGATTCCGCATCGGAGGCAACATTCACCCTGCAGCACAAGGACATAAACGGCGAGAACCGCCTCTTCGGCGGGCGCCTCATGGAGTGGATCGACAACGTGGCGGGCATCGCCGCACGCAGGCATTGCGGCGGGTCGATCACCACCGCGCGCGTGGACTCGCTCGTGTTCAAACATGCGGCGTTTCTCAACGACATCGTGGTAGTGAAGGCACGTGTGACCTATGTGGGCAACACCTCCCTGGAGGTGCGCGTTGACGCATATGTGGAGGAGGTTGCCACCGGCGAGCACAACCTCATCAATACCGCCTACCTCACCGAGGTCCACGTGGATGCCGAGGGGCATCCGAAGACCGTGCCAT
Source organism: Atopobiaceae bacterium (assembly GCA_040307385.1). Taxonomy (GTDB): domain Bacteria; phylum Actinomycetota; class Coriobacteriia; order Coriobacteriales; family Atopobiaceae; genus RUG721. The sequence continues at coordinate 7,748 of JAWRJQ010000077.1, read as the reverse complement.
GGGGCATTGAACCCGAGACGCCCGAGGAACGCGCAGAATGGGAGGGCGCCGTCCTGCGCAAGGCCATTCGCAAGGAACGCGAGGCCAACGGCATATAGCCCTTGGGGATGACGATCCTCCTCGTAGGGCTTTTGTCACCTTCGATGCGGCCTCAGCGCTCGCGCACAACCGCATAGAGCACGGTTCCCGCAACAAGCAGCGCGATGCCCATGAGAACGCACAACGTCGCCGCAATCCCCGGCATGCCCAGATCCGCGCCGTGGACGCCGAAGAGGATCACGAGCACCGAGAGCGCCAGCAGCGAGAGGCCGATCATGCGTACCATCGAAATGCTCATGCTGCGCTTCACGACTCCCCGCCGCCGCATACGCCTGTGCCAGAGCGCTTGAAGGTCGCAACCAGACGCGCATACGCTCCATCTCGGCCGATCAGCTCGTCATGCGTTCCCTGCTCGGCCACGCGCCCGTCCTCGAGCACCACGATCTCATCGGCGGAAGCGACGGTGTTCAGCCTATGCGCGATCACGAGCACCGTCTTGTTGCGGCACAGCTCGGTCATCGCAGCCTGAATGGCAGCCTCGTTATCCGCGTCAAGGTTTGCCGTGGCCTCGTCGAGGATCACGATGGGCGCGTCTTTCAGGATGCACCGCGCAATGGAGATGCGCTGCGCCTCTCCTCCCGAGAGCGTCCTGCCGCCCTGCCCGATATAGGTGTTGAAGCCATACGGCAAACGCTCGATGAGCTCGAGGCAGCGCGCCTTGCGGGCCGCTTCGCGCACCTCCTCCAAGGTTGCCTCGGGCCTGCCCATGGCGATGTTGGCGAACACGGTGTCATCGAAGAGGTAGACCCGCTGGAATACCATGCTCAAGTTGCCCACGAGCTCGGCGAGCGGCATGCGCCGCACGTCTCGTCCGCGAACGCGCACGCACCCCGACGAGACGTCCCAGAAACGCGCCAGCAGGTTCGCCACGGTCGTCTTGCCCGATCCGCTGCGCCCCACGAGGGCGACCGTCTGGCCTTGGCGGACATCGAAGCTCGCGTCATGCAGGACCTCCTGCTCGCCATAGGCGAACGAGACGTTCTCGAAGGAAACCTCGGGCTTCCCCGGAACATCGCAATCGGCCTCATCTGGCGCAATCTCGGCTATCTGCGACTCCGAAAGGATCTGTTCGATACGCGAGAGCGCTGCCTGCATGATGGTGATCTGGCTGTCGAGCTGGAAGAGCGCCCGCAGGGGCGTGAACAGGTTGAAGGCGAACATCATGATGCCGACGAAGACCCCGACGGAAACAGCTCCCGCCTGCATAAGATACACGGCGAGCACGCAGGCGGCCGACATGCCGACGGCATATGCCGTGAGAAGGGCGCGGTCCCAAGGGATATGCTCACGCTCGAAGGCGAGGCTCGTCTCGGTCATGCGCGAGAAGGCGCCGCGCATGCGGGCCGACCCCTTCCCCATCATGTTGAAGCTCTTCATGACGGCGAGGCCATCGATGTGCTCCAAGACGGAGTCGGAAAGATCCTCGATGCCCTCGGCACGCCTGAACGAGTTGCGGAGCGCCTCGGCGTTCATAGAACGGCCGATCAAGATGGCGATGAGCTCGGTCAAGACCACGACGGCCGCAACAGGCGGGCAGAGCACGAGCATGAAGACCGTGATCACCGCCTGCGAGAAAACATTCGAGGCGACGTCTGCCAAGATGGTCATGGAGTGCTCCTCCACGAAGACCATGTCGGTGGAGAGCACCGAACTCACTTTGCCCAGGTTGCCCGTGCTGAAGTACCCCATGGGAAGCCTGCGCAGATGGTCGGCGAGTTCCATGCGCTTATCCGCGAAGAGCTCATATCCGGCCGTGGACTGAAGGCGGTCTGCCGCATGCTGGAACACGGACTGCAGAACAAGCAAGATGCCCAGCACGAGCGCCGCGAGCACGCATTGGATAGGCTCAAGCAGCCCCTGAGCGAGCATGTTGACGACCACGACGCCCAAGGCAAGCGGTGCGTTGGCGCAAAGCGACTTGAGGAAAGTGAATGCCCATGCGAGGCGGATACGCTTCGCATACGGCCCGAGGAAACGCATGATGCGCACGACAAGCCCGATCATGCGACCGTCTCCCCACCTGCAAGCGCCCATCCCTCGGCGCGCTCCGAGGCATCCCAGAGCTCGCGATATTCGGGGCAGCCGGCCAGGAGCTCGGCATGGGTTCCCTGCGCCGCAACGCGGCCCTCCTCGAGCACCACGATCGAGTCGGCGCGTGCAATCGAGCGCAAGCGGTGGGCTATGACGATAACCGTCTTGTTGGCGCAGAGCTCCGCTATGGCCGCGTTCATGCGCTCGGCGTTCTCGGGGTCGATGGAGGCCGTAGCCTCGTCGAGCACGACGATGGGCGCGTCTTTGAGCAGGGCACGCGCAAAGGCGATGCGCTGGCGCTGGCCGCCGGAGAGAGCCGCTCCTGATGCTCCGGCCATGGTGAGGTATCCCTTTTGAAGAGACGACGCGAGCTCGTCGCACTGAGCGCGGCGAGCCGCTTCGCGCACCTCCTCGTCGGTGGCGTCGGGCCTGCCCACACGGATGTTCTCGAAGATGGTGTCGTTAAACAGGAACAGATCCTGCGAGACGTAGCTGACGATGCCCGAGAGCGCCTCCAAGCTCATAGATCGCACATCCTGGCCGCCCACCATGACCGAGCCGCTCTCGACATCCAGATGGTGGGCGATGAGCTTCGCGATGGTCGACTTGCCTGAACCGCTCGCGCCCACGAGCGCGCACATGCCGCCCTCGCGAGCCGTAAGGCTCACGCCCTTGAGCACCTCGTCGTTCCCGTACCCAAAGTGCACATCTTGAAGCGAGACATCGTACGATGCTCCCGTAAATCCGGCGTCATCCACATGCAGCGGCGGACGGTCGAGGGCCTTTTCGAGTGCTTGGATCTTATGGTCTACCTGCGGAAGCGCTCCCGCGAACGAGACCACATGCACGAGAAGCGGTGCGATGGCGAAGCAGAGGCAGAGAGCGAGCACGAGCTGCGAGAGCGCCAGAGATCCCGTGAGCACGAAGAGCGCTCCGAAGGGCAGGGCGTAGAGCGCGCAGTTGGAGAAGATCGATCCGCACGCCGCCATCCACGGCCAGCAGACGCCGTACCACGCTAAGGCGAAGTCGCGGTAGGAGCGGACCGTTGAACCGAACCGCTCAAACGAATCGTCCATGCGGTTGAACATGCGCACGGCCTCCATGCCCTCCACATACTCCACGATCACGTTGTTGAGGCGCTTACCCGCCGCAAAGTAGCTGCCCATACGGTCGGTGCCGACGGCGTACATGCGTGCGGTCGCGCTGATGCCGAATCCCACCATCAGCATCGTGAGCAGGGCGAGCCGCCAGTCTGCAGCGCACATGGCGAGCAGGGAGGCGAGCACCACGGCGATATTGGCCACGCCTTCGGGGATCATATGCGCCAAGAGCAGCTCGATCGAATCGATGTCGTCTGCAAAAAGCTTCTTCGCGGCACCCGATCCCATGGCCTGGACGGTTCCCAGGGGCTGAGCCTCGAGCTTCTCCTGAAGCGAACAGCGGATGTTCTCAAGCGTGGCATAGGCAGCCTCGTGCGATAGCGTGAGGCCGTTGGTGTAGAGCACGGCATATCCCAGGAGAGCAGCGCAGATCACGGCAAGATGCGCCGCAAAGCCCGCGAGCGCGACCTCCTGGCCCGCCAGCACGGCATCGATGATCCGCCAGACGGCGAGATACGGGACGATCGAGCACGCCGCGCCCAGCGTGGTGAGCACAGCCGAGGCCATGATGGTGCGCTTGCGGGCGCCCGCATACGAGAGGATCCGTCCGACGGCCGAGCGCTTGTTCCTCTTACGGCTGGAGCTTCCATCGTCTGCAGACAGGAAGTAGTAGCGCACGCGTTCCGCACCGTGCTCATCCAGCGGGTAGATGCCCATGACGCGCCCGTTCTCGATGCGCAGCGCATGCGTGCATGCCCGCATGATGAGCTCGGGGTCGTGGGTCACGATGACCTGTGCCTGCACGTGGCGGGCCATCTCGTCTACCAGCTCGGCAAAGCTTTCCATGCCCGCGCGGTCAAGGCCGCTCGTGGGCTCGTCATAGAAGATGACCTGCTTGCCGGCGCAAAGCGCGCTCGCAATGGCAACGCGCTGCTTCTGTCCGCCCGAGAGCGATGCGGGATGGCGGTCGGCAACGCCGTCGATGCCGAGACGGGCAAGGACCTCGTACGCCCTTCCAGCGTCGACATGGGCGTTCAGCATAACCTCCTCAAGCACGTTCGGGCAGAAGAGCTGCCTGTTCACATCCTGCATGACCATGAAGCTCCGATCGCTGCGCTGGCGCTCGTCCAGAAAGACGCCGTCGAAGGAGATGCTCCCGCTTGCATGGCCGACGCCGCAGAGCGCCTCCGAGAGCGTGGACTTGCCGCTGCCGTTGTCGCCGATCAGGGCAACGATGCTGTTGTCGGGCAGCGCAAGACGCTCTATATCGATGATCTGCGTGCCTCCGCGGTTGCACGAGAGGTCAACGGCCTCTATCGCAGGCAGGGTGGATGCGCCGCGCCCGCATTGGCGGCATCCATACGGGATGCGCTCAAGGGCAGTGCAGCGCAGACCCAACCTGCGCATGGCATCGTCATCGAGCGCCGAAAGCTCGCTGGAGGTGAACTCTCGCACGATGCGGCCGTCGTCCAGATAGACAAAGCGGTCGGCGATATCCATCAGGTAATGGAGGCGATGCTCCGATACCAGGATCGCAGCGCCCTGCTCCTTGACACGGACGAGCATCTCGTGCAGGCGGTGCATCGCCTTGCGGTCGAGGTTCGACGACGGTTCGTCGAGCACATAGGCACGGGGAGCCGTCGCATACACCGATCCGCAGGCGATCTGCTGTTTCTCGCCCCCCGAGAGATCGAATATGTTGCGATCCATGAGGGCATCGAGCTTGAGGTGGTCGCAGGCAAGATCGACGCGCGCACGGATCTCTTCCCGGCTGAGCGCGTGATTCTCGCAGCCAAAGGCGAGCTCGCCCGTGGTGTCGAGGTTGAAGAACTGGCTCTTGGGGTTCTGGAAGACGCTTCCCACCACAGATGCCGTCTGCGCAAGCTCGGAGCTAGTCGTGCAGAGGTCGTCCACATACACGGCGCCCTCCATCTCGCCCTCGAAGAACTGCGGAGCCAGACCGTTGGCAAGGCGGGTAAGCGTGGTCTTGCCGCAACCGCTCGCCCCTACCAGAACCACGAGCTCTCCGTCGTGCACGGCGAGGTCGATATGGTCTACGCCCTCGCCCGTGCCATGCTCCCCACCGTAGTGGAAGCTCGCATCGTCGAATCTGATCATGCTGCACCCACCGGTCTGAACACGGTCAGGACGACTGCGGCCATCCCGCAGAAGAGCACGAGAACGACATAGTCGATGACGTCCATGCCCACCTCCTCAAGCGATGTGCGCGCACGGTCGCTGTCGAGACCACGCGCCAACGACGCCGACGCCAGCTCGTCCATCATCGAGATGGTCGAGAACAGGAGCGGGACCAGCACGTACTCGACTGTCCTGAACGGAGCCTTCACCACAGCGGCAAGATCCACATGAATACCTCTGAACGCCATCGCCTTGCGGATGCCCGTCCACTCGTCCTGCACGGCAGGGATGAAACGGATCAGCACCGCGAGCGGGATGATGACCGCAAGCGGAAGGTGCATCGCCTGGAGCGCGGCGATCAGATGCGAGATGCGCGTTGTCTGGACGAGCAGCGCGAGCGCCAGCATGAAGGGGAGCACGAAGAGGGCGACCGAGACGATGGTCGCGAGTATCATCACGATGCCCTCGGCACCCGTGCCCGATGACACCATCCAATAGCGCAGCCAAACGACAGCAGCCATGCCGGCAAGGGCCTTGAGCGCAAAAGAGGGCTTGCCGCAGAGCGCGACGAGCGCGCAGAGCGCGCCTCCCATCGTCAGCACCGATCTATCTCCGAACGCATACATCGATGCGAACCCCGTCATCACGAGGATGGCGAGCTTGGTGCGCGGATCGAGCATGAGCAGCGCGCCGGAATCATCCCCATAGAGGTCGAACATGGAAAGGACCTGCCTTCTTAAACGATGCCTGCAGCCTTGAAGTGCTTGTCGATAAGCCTCGAGGCGATAAGCGCGCCGATGGTTCCGCCCACGAGGGCAAGGGCGAGCTGGGCGAACCAAAGCCAGCTGGGAGTGAGCGCGCTCATGGTCGCCGCCATCTCGGGGCCGCGGTATCCGGTTACAAGCGCGATAAACTGATCGCGCGCATAGAGCAGCATGAGGAAGGGGCCGCACATGTTGATATTGAACACCGCGAACGAGGCGAGGTACATCCTGCGCGAGCGATAGCCGCCCAGTTTGATGACGAGCTCGGCTGCGAGCGCAGCACACACGGCAAGCGCGAATCCCGGCCATGCGTTGAGGCATGCGATCAGGGCGAAGAGCACGCCCAGGATAAGCGCGGCGCCAAACTTGCGTACCTTGAGCACGCATAGCTCGTAGACGGTGCCGCATACGATGCCCACGGTGAGCGGGCTCATGAGGTAGAGCACGGGGATGACGCCCGAGCCCATGACGATGATGAGCATGAGCACCAGGTACACGGCGCCAAAGGCTCCCGCATAGATATAGTCGCGGGTGCTCATCTTCCCCGACTTGCCCGCCGCAGCGGCGCTCCCCTGGTTCTCGATCTCCTTCTTGGCCATCAAACGGCTCCTTTCGAACGTGCCGACGATAACGATGCCGGCATTTTGTTATCGGCAAAGAAAAGCCCGCTTTCACGGGCTATCCTTCACTTGCGTCATAAGAGCCTTGAATTCGGCCCGTGAGAGGATTTGGAGCGTCCGCATTAGCTCCTGAACCTGCTCTTTCGTGTAATCGCCGAAGAGCAGCTCGCAGTATTGGGCAAACTTCATGAGCACGACGATCCTGGTGACCTCGGGCCTGACGGGGGTGGCCGCGTGGACATCGAACAGGTGCTGATAGGTACGTACGAACCGCTCGATCAGGTTTTCCTTGAAGCGTTCGTACGGGGTCCCGGTGGAGCAGTCGAAGAGCAGCTTGAAGAGGTTGCGGCGATCGTAGAGATAGTCCATGAACTGCAGCTCGATGCTGTCATGCAGGGGAAGGCAGCCGAGGAGCGATTGGAAGAGCAGTTCATACGAGACGAGATAATCTGCCAGGTCATCTTCCACAAGGGCGCGGAAGAGGCCCGCCTTGCCCGTGAAGTTGGAGTAGAGGGCGCCTGTGGTGACATGCGCATCCCTGCAGATCGATCTCAGCGATGCGCCCTCATAGCCCTCGGAGAGGAAGTGCTTCTTCGCGCTCGCGAGCAGATTGGCCCGTATGTTGTCGGCAGCATTCGGCATCGCTTATCCTCACAAGTTAGAACTACCTAACTTTTGTATGCTAACGTGTGCAATCGTCGTTGTCAACGTATGCTGCCTGCACATTTGAGCTATCCTCATGTACGTATCGGACGCAGGGCAGGGAAGTGCGCAGTGGAAAGCAGAGGCAAGCTCGAAGCGGATATCGAAGATGTAAAGGCCTATGCCGCTCATCTGGCGCCTTATGCCAAGACGGTGATGCGTTGGCTCGTCATCTCCGTGTGCGTGGGCATCCCATGCGGGCTTCTGGGCACGGCGTTCCATCTCGGCGTGCATTACGCCACCGAATTCCGCGAGGCACATCCCTGGGTGCTCTGCACGCTTCCTGCGGCGGG
>JAWRJQ010000076.1:0-5748 GCA_040307385.1 Atopobiaceae bacterium | reverse complement strand
AAGGCGGATGGAGCCGTTCACGTTCTCCTTACCCTCGACCCAGTCGCTGAAGGTGACGCGGACCGTGCCGCCGGTTGCGCCGGCGTTGATGTGCGCCGTGGCGATGACGGTGGTGCCGTCGGGGCCGTAGATGTCGAAGTCGGTGGCGGGGCTCGTGGACGGGAAGATCATCTCGTCGGGCAGGGTGATGTCGAAGTAATCGCCCGGGTGCAGGTCCGCACCGTGGGCGCTTGCATCCCAGTCCATAGCGAGGTAGAAGCTATCGGTGAGGAAGACCCTGTTGACATCCTGGCCGGAAAGGTTCTGAATCCTGAAGTTGGTCACCGTCGCATCGACCTGCTTGGGGCCTGCGCGTGTGGCGCGAGCCATCAGCTCGACGGCCTCAGCGTTCTGGCGGCTTTCCTCGATTACGGGATCGTCCGCCTCGGCGGGCTCATCCACCTGGGGTTCGGGCTCGACGGCTGCCGCGTCCTGCACCTCGGCATCGTCCTCGTCCTTGGCGGTATCCTCCTGCGCATTGGCGTCAACCGCTTCATCGGCAGGATCCTCCTGCGCGTCGTCCTCGGCAGGATCCTCCTGCGCGTCGGCGGCCTCCTCGGGCGCGTCGGTCGGGAGGACCTGCTCGATGGCGGCCTCTGCGCCATCCAGCTCCTCCGCGATCGCCGCGAATGTCCCGCTCCCGAGCATCGAGAGCGTCAGGCACAGGGCGCATGCGAGCGAGAGGACCTTCTTCAAGCCTCTGTTCTGTGTCATGGTCTCCATCCCCACTTTCTGTCATCCGATTGTCGGCATTACACACACCGCTGCTCACAATGACTGTCGGCGTAGCGCCGGCAGACATTCGCCTCAAACAGCTAGCTATTCATTCATGCAGCTCTCCATCATTTCCTTTACGTCTTCGAACGAGAGCGTGCCGTCTTCGTGTCGCTCTCGCACGGCGTGTTATGCCGTGCAGGGTGTTCCGTAACAAAATGCAGCCAGCTGCAGCATTCCATGGAACGGTGCAGCTGGCTGCCAGTAAAGGCCCTATAGCTTTGCGTCGCCGCCTTTCGGCGGGTTTGCCAATGTTGCTTATTCAATTATTCCATAATAGATTATTGCAAGTTTTGATTGAGGTCAACATCTTTTCCCCGTCCGGTTGGGAAAATGATCTTGTTGGGTTGCAGAATCTCATGTTCATGCCACAGGCCTGCGCGTTTTCTCCGTCATGCGCCCAGGCAAGCGGATTCGATGCGATGTCGGACGTGTGAGGTGCACATGGCCCAGGGCGTGAAAACATATGCGATTGCTGCAACATAGTATACTTGCAACAAAGCACATCGGTTCAAGATGCCATAAAGCGAGCCAGCGGATTTCCGCTTAGCGATGTCATAACGGAGAAAGGAGGTCCTTCCATGGAGCATGCCAACAAAGATGCCAGCAGCTTGCCGCAGATGCGCGCGCCCGGCAAGGTCTTGGCAACCATGCTGGGAATCAGCCGGACCACCCCGTATATAGATCGGCTCCTCACCATCGCGAACCTCCGCTACGGGATGGTCTTGGCAGGCATCACCGCAGCAGCCGAGCTCATCATGATCAGAAACAGCCTAGCGATGGCTCGCATCCCCAGCGCAGTCGCCAAGGTTGGCGAGGACTGGATCATCCAACATCTGATCGCCTACGGTATACAACTGCTGAGCGCGCTCATCCTCGTAGGAGCCTTCTTCCTCGAGCGGCGCATGGAGCGGGCCGAGAAAGACCCGCCCCTTCTTCCCATCAAGCTCGTCGTCACGCAATTCATCGCCATCTCGCTCGCGTTCGGCATCTACATCTCTATGGGCGATCTTTCGCGCGGCAACGGCCTCTACGCCTTTCTGACGCAGGTGACGAGCATCGTGTGCATCTTCGTGATCAGGCCGGTCATCATCGTTCCCGTGCTGCTGGGGTCGTTCGCCTTCATGATGCACCTTGCGGAGCAGGCGGATGCGCTGAGCCATGGCATCGCGGTCAACTTCCAGATTCTCTGGCTCATCCTCATGATCTTATCCGGCATCAAATACTACCGGCACACGCATGATGGCAGCGTGCGCGAGCTGCTTGCCGATCAGTCGTACCACGACATGTTGACGGGGCTTCCCAACCTGCGCGCGTTCTACCGCGACATGCAGAGCATGCTCGGGGAGGACATCGTGCTCGCAGTGCTCGACCTCGACGACTTCAAGCTCCATAACGATATCCATGGTCACAGCACGGGCAACCGGCTTCTCTCCCTGCTTGCATCGATCCTTCTGATGGAAATCAACGACATCGCATCGCTCTACCGCATGCATGGAGACGAGTTCGTCATCATCGCACCCGCCAAGATGCGAGAGGACGTTCTTGTGCGTATCCACCAATGCCAGACAACGCTGCAGCGCAAAGCTCTGCAAAACGGACTGGTTATCGGAAACCACCCCACGAGCTTCTCGATAGGGATGGCAAGCGGTACCATCGACAACGCCAAGAGCATAAACGCCCTTCTGCACAGAGCCGACAACGCCATGTACGAGGCGAAGCAGGAACGGCAGCGCGAACAGGGGTGAGGCCCGCTCGCTACCATTCAAAGCCATGCTCAGCCGCGTAGCTGCGTGCAGAGCTGCGCACGCCGGGCTGAGCCTCGGCCCACGCGGCGAAGTCGGGCACGTCCACCACGATGGGGTCCGCCTCGTGCACGGCGAACATCCCCGCCTGAAACGAGCAGGGCGCAACCTGCGGCCGGTCGGGCATGTACGTGTCGATCAGCACGGGGCGCAGGAGCGCGTACGCCCCGCCCTCAACCAGCGTGGAGTAGCCCGCAAGCGACCTGCGGGCGGCCCCCATGCGGCCGAGCTTGAAGTTGAGGATCACGCGCCCGAGCAGCGACCACGCGCTGCTCGCGTGGTCGAAGCGCGCATCGAGGTCCTCGAAGCCCTGCTCGTCCTCAAGGCGCGCATAGGCGAGCGCCGCAGAATGGCGGCAGCCCAGCACGTCGCTCGGTGCCAGCGCTATGCTCTCGTGCGCCTTTTCCACCGCCATGCGGTAGCGGGCCGTCTCCATGCAGGTGCGCACGGCTGCGGCACGCACCCTGAGCTGCGGGCGCAGCAGCACATCGTGCCAGGCGTCGCCCTCCGCCGTCACCGGCTGCTCCATATCGAGCAGGATGCCGAGCAGCGCCTCGGGGTTGTCGTTCTCGGCGATCGCCTTGAGCAGGCGCGCATCGGTGCAGGCGGGGTCTGCCGCAAGGGCCTGCTCGCAATCGGACGCCATCCGCGCGTGACGCTTCTGACGGGCGCGATAGTATTCATCGTCATCGAGCAGATCGTTGTCCGCGCAGTCCTTGTCAAAGCGCTCGACGGCCGTGCACACCATGAAGAACGCTTGGTTGGCAGGCGTGTCGATAAAGGCCTCGGGTGCATCCTGCACGGCGAGCTTGAGCTCGTCGAACGCTCCGTCCGACATGTCGCCCAGCGCGGCGCGGCGCGTCTCGGCCAGCCGGATGACCAGCTCCTCGCGCGCCTTCATCGCTGCTCGCGTCTCTCGGCGCGCGCCTCGAACGAGAGCTCGCGCAGGTCTTGGGGCGTGGCGAGCGAGCGCGCCTCATCCTCGACCCACGCGCCGAAGGGATAGCGCCCGTCCATCAGCAGCACGGTGCCCTCCGATATGGCCAGGATCAGCTCGTCCTCGCTGCCAGGCGCCACGGCCAAGCGCGCGAACACGCCCTCGGGCAGCTCCTTCTGGTCGGCGAGGTTCACGATGGCGTGGGGGTAGTTCTCGGTGAGTTTGCGCAGGCAGGTGCGAGCTTCTTCAAAGCTGCGGCGCTTGTAGGCAAGGGCGCAGCGCGAGAGCAGCATCCAGGCGTCCTCCGCGCCGATGCCGCGCTCGAGGCTCGCGTTCTGGCGCGCGAACGCGTTGAGGCCGTGCTCGTCCTCGAGCTTGGCGTAGGCGAGCGCGCATGTGAACCGCACGTCGGCGCTGTCGGCCGGGTCCATCTCGAGCAGGCCGTGCGCGAGCTCGATGCAGGCGCGGTTGCGGCCGCAGATGAGGGCCTTCTCGGCTAGGCTGGCCATCCAGCGGTAGTAGGGCCGCATGGCCATCTCCGCGCCGAGGCGGGCGCGGTCGGGGAAGGCGTCCTTCGATGCAGCCCGCGCCTGCTCGCGGCAGGCGGCAAGCACCTCGGGGGCTCCTTCCCGCAGGAAATCGTAGCTGCTCTCGAAGCTCGGGCGCGTGCCCGCGAAGCGCATGCGCACGGCGTCGTGGCAGCCGCTGTCGAGCGCGAGCGCCTCGTCGAGCAGCTTCTGCGCGCGGGACACCAGCCCGCTCACCTGGTCGTCCGATACAAAGGGGAGCTGGTAATCAACGAGCACGGCCGCATCGGCAACCAGATGGAAGGCGCGGTCGGCGTCGGACTGGGGCAGCGTGTCGCGCATGCTCGCGAAGCGCCGGCCAAAGGTGGAGAAGGCGTGCATGGCGCTCGTGGAGTCGCGCCCGTCGAGCTCGCGCGCAAAGCGGAGGCCGAGGCGCTGGTAGTCCTCGCGCCTGGGATCGAATGCCATCTGCGCCACCTCCCCGATCTCGCGTCGTGCCGCATCGTATCCGTAGGTGACAAGTGTACTACGAGGAACGGCGCAAGGCGGCGCGCGGGCACAGGGGCCGTGGCACCAGATCGGCTTATTCCTGCGGTTCCTGGCACCAGAAGGCCTTATTCCAAAGGAACAAGGCGGTTTGGCGGCTCAAGTCGCAGGAATAAGGCGATATGGTGCCAGGGGTGAGACGCGAGAAGCTCGCGCAGATGACTATAATTTACAGCACGGGAGGAAGGTTCGTTTCTCAAGGAGGCAGGTATGGAGCTCATCCGCGCGAAAGACTACCAGGACATGAGCCGCAAGGCGGCGAGCGTTATCGCCGCACAGGTCGTCCTCAAACCCACCAGCGTTCTCGGTCTTGCAACCGGCGACACGCCCATCGGCACCTATGCGCGCCTCGCCGAGCTCCAGCAGGCGGGCGATTGCAGCTTTGCGCGGGTTTCCTCATACAACCTCGATGAGTACGTGGGCCTAACCCCCGATCATCCGCAGAGCTATCACCACTTTATGCGGAAGCATTTCTTCGACCTGGTCGACATCGACCTTGCCAACACCCATGTTCCCGACGGCGCCGCGCCCGACGCGGATGCGGCCTGCACCGACTACGAGCGCATCGTGCTCGAGGCCGGCTATCCCGACCTGCAGCTGCTCGGCATCGGACGCAACGGCCACATCGGATTCAACGAGCCCGACGATCACTTTGCCAAGACGACGCATGTGGTCGATCTCACCGAGAGCACCATCGAGGCGAACAGCCGCCTGTTCGAGAGCATCGACGAGGTTCCTCGCCAGGCGGTCTCCATGGGCATCCAGACCATCATGTTCGCGCGGCGCATCCTGGTGCTCGCAAGCGGGCAGGGCAAGGCGCAGGCCGTGCGCGACATGATCTGCGGACCCATTACGCCGCAGGTGCCGGCATCCATTCTGCAGCTGCATCACTGCTGCATCGTGATCGCCGACGAGGACGCGCTTTCGCTCTGCCCCGCGCAGTAAGACAGCAGAAGCCGATTCCCATACACGCCGATTCGCCGGAATGGCATAATTTTCCCCTTTTCTGCCGAAAAACGGTGCCGGAAAAAACGGGGTCGCATTCATGAGCCATCTGACCTGCACAAACGGAGGGCAGGTTTTCGTCCGATGGAGAATCGAGCCCTGAAAACGGCAGAAA
>JAWRJQ010000075.1:0-15817 GCA_040307385.1 Atopobiaceae bacterium | reverse complement strand
ACGGAGATGGAGGCGGTGTTCGACGTGTTGTCGAACGTCATCGAATCGACCGGCGAACCTGCCTTTGTGATGGCAGTCGTCGCAGTGACCATCGCTCCACCAGCAGGGTCCGCTTCCTTGTGCAGCGTGACCTCTACCTCGTAGACCGTGTCATCGTAGGTGTAGGCCTCATCGCTGCCCGCCACCTCCCTGACGGTGTAGCGCATGACCGTGTCGCTGCCGTCGGCGTTCAGGTCATCCTCGGAGTAGGTGAGCTTGTCGAAGGTCACGGCCTCGCCGACGTTCTGCTTCTCCTGGAGGACGGTGCCCTGCTCGTCGCACAGCTGGAACGTGAATGTCTGATCGGTTCCCGGCGTTGCACCGTCCACGGTCTTGGCGGCATCCAGCTGCACGGCGGGCATCTTCAGGGTCTTGGTGGTGTTTCCTCCCACGCTGTTCTCGACTGTGTATCCCTCGGGAACATCCGTGAAGTCCACGACGAACCGCACGTACTCGGTCTCGCTGCCGGTTATGGCCTGCGCATTGTAGATGTGCACAGAATGGGTTGCCTCGTCATAGCTGATCTCGAACTTGTCCGCCTGATCTGCGTACAAGAAGCGCACATTGCCATCGAGTTCGTCGAACAGGTTGATCTCGCCGACATCGAAGCCATTGCTGTTCCAGAACTTGATGGTGTAGGTAACGCGCTGGTCGGCGGGATCGGACGAGACGACGGTCTTGTCGACGCTCTTCTCGCCGCACGCCGCGTTGTAGTTGTTGCCCTGGAGAACGTAGTTGCGATGCTCCTGGTAGGTGACGCCGTCGGACTGGTAGTAGATCTCGGCGCGGTTGGTGTACTTGATGTTGTTACCGCCCCTGGCATTGACCCAGTAGTATACCCACACGGTGTCGGTCAGCGTCCCCGGATAGTTGAAGGTAAGGCGTTGGCCGCTGATGCTGACGGAGTACAGGGAGGGATCTATGCCATCTCCCGTGGCATTCGTGACGCGGATACCCCGGGTCCGGTCGAAGGTCATGCCGTCGGGGAGCGTGTCGACGACCGTGATGTTGTTCATGGTGGCCTGCTTGTTGTTTATGTACAAGCGGTAGCCGATGACCTCATCGTTGGTCGATTCGTACACGCCTATCTGCGCGGCATCGTCGCCGTGCCCTTCCGAATAGTCGTAGCCGCCGTAGCTTACCTTGGGATCGGCGGCGGCATCCTTCATGATGGCATCGGTGTAGACGCCCACGCCGCCTGCGCTGCCCGTAGGGATGACCGTGAGGTCTTTGGAGTCGTTGCCGACCGTCACCGGCGCGGTGGTCTGCGTGTCGACGTTGGCTGTCGAGATATACATGTTGAACGACCCGACGAGTGCGGCGGTCGCATTGGGGCCGAAGACGAGATTCCATGTTCCGTCACCGTTATCCACGACGGAGCTGAAGTGCAAAGGATCGACGGAGAACCGCACGCTGCTGGCAACCTCGGGCGGAATGCTCACGGTAACGGTATCGCCCTCCTGGAAGGCTCCCTGGTCGATGGTGTACCTGACCGAGAAGATCGCCATGGATCCGGCCGAGTAGGACTCCTGGTTGGAGGTGATGGTCGCGTGGAAGCCCGATGCGTCCGATGCGCGCAAAAGCATGATCTCGGGCGTGGAATCCGAAGGCTCCTCCATCTCGTCGGGGCCGGCCCGTGCGGCGTCCGCCCAGGACTCCTCGTCAACCGGCGCATCCGCGTCTTCGGGTACTGCAGCCCGCCCGTCCTCGGTAGCAAGAGGCTCCTGGGAGCTTTCCTCTTCCTCCACGATGGCCTGCGGCGCATCCTCGTCTGGAGCGTCCGCTTGATCGAAAAGCTCCTCGGTTTCCTGAACTTCCTCCGAGGAGCCTTCTTGAACGGCAACAGGCTGTGCGTCCGCGCCTTCTTCGGCGATGGCCTTCACCGCCCCTCCAGGCATGCAGATATTGAGCACAAGCAATGCGCTCATAAGGTGGCATAACTTTTTCCTCATTTCCGTCACCTTTCCAGACTCTTGCGCCGTCCGAGAGTTCCCACAGCGAGAATGTCGATCGCATGATGCCGGCAGCCGGTCTCGGTCGACTCCGTTAACGGACATAACAATGCGATGAACATACCCCCCACAACGTTTTACCAACGTATAGACTATCTTTTTGGTTACAAAATTGTTATGGAATCGGTGACCGCGATCATGTTGCCGCTCAGCGTTAACTTTCCGGAACCGCATGGTGCCAGAGGCCGGGGCCGGGAATCGGGAGCCGGTCGCTGTCACATGGATGCGTTTGCCAGCTCGAGCAGGCCCTCGGCGCAGATGCGATCCGCCTCGGCGAACGCGCCCGAGAAGAACTCGGGCGTGAGCAGCTTGAGCGGTGGAAGCTCCGTGAGGAAGTGCTCCCGGTTGTCATCGATGAAGGCGTTTGCGGCACCCACCGCCGCGCGCACGTCCTCCTCGGCGAGCGCGTACTGCGGGAAGGAGGCTGCCTCCGCCACCAGCGCCTCGTCGAGCACCACGTGCCGCGAGATCGCGAGCGTGTGCCCGAAGGCGGCGAAGTCGGCCTGCTTGCCCTGACGGGTGATCTCGCCGGGCTTCACGTGGACCTTCTTGATGTAGGCACGCGTGCAGGCGTTGTACACGTGGTCGCACACGAGATGGCACCATGCGCCGAGCACGATGTCGGGCACCCGTTCGTACGGTTCGATGTACCGGCGCCGGAACAGGCGGTAGTCGGGCAGCGGGATGTACGCCTTGCGCGCAAGGTGCGTGTGCTTGTAGTCGATCCACACCGAGATGGGGCTTACGAGGTAGCCCACGTAGATATCGGGCACATAGTTGCCGAAGAGAAAGGCGTTCTCGTCGCGGACGCCCAAGGCGGCCGCGCCGTGTTCGGCAAGCAGCTTCTCAGCATGCGCGGTATGTATGTTCCAACTCGGCATACACGCCAGCTTTCGCACGTGGACGGCATTCCCGCGCGCTGCGGGCGTGCGTCCTCCTGTTCTATGAGCGCACTTCTCCGCCGGTCGCAGCGCACACCTTCTTGACGAGCTTGGCGTGGGCCGCCTCCACCTCTTCGGAGGTGAGGGTGCGGTCGTCTGCGCGATACGTGAGCGAGAAGGCCATGCTCTTCTTGCCCGGCCCCACGCGCACGGGGTCGCGGAACACGTCGAAGAGACGGACTTCTTTGAGCAGCTTGCCGCCCGCGCTGACGATGCGCTGCATCAGCATCTCGGCCGTCACGCCCTCATCGACGACCACGGCGAGGTCGATCGAGACGCCGGGCAAGGTGGAAACGTCCGTGTAGGGCAGCTCGCGCTGGGCGAGGCGCAGCAGCGCCGCCTGGCTGAGCTCGAACGCGACCACGGGAACGTCGATGCCGTAGTTGGCAAGGGCCTCGGGGTGGACGCTGCCCACCCAGCCGACGACCTCGCCGGCAGCGAGCACCTCGGCCGCGCGCCCGGGCTGCAGCCAGCCGTACTCCTGCGCGTCGGCGGGTTTGAAGCGCACCTTGGCGATGCGCAGCGCCGCGAGCACCTGCTCGACCACGCCCTTGGCGTCGAAGAAGTCGAGCTGGGGGTATGCGGCGTTCCACTCGTCGTCCTTCCACGCGCCGCATAGGACGCCCGCCACGAAGCTCGGCTCATCGGGCTGGCTCTTGTTGGCGCGGGCGAAGAACACCCGGCCGATCTCGTAGAGCGCCACGTTGGCGACGCCGTGATCGAGGTTGTAGGCGACCGAGCGGAGCAGTCCTGGCAGCAGGGAGCGCCGCATCTGGCTCTGGTCGGCCACGAGCGGGCGCAGGATCTCCACGGGGACGCCCTTGCCCTCGTCGGACATGCCGAGCAGCTCGAGATCGCGCGGATCGGCAAAGCAGTAGGTGCTGGTCTCGCTCATGCCGGCGGCGCGCAGCGCGGTGCCGATCGTCCGCACGCGCCGTTGATCGACGGTGAGGCCTCCGGCATGATTCCGGGCGGCGGGCAGCGTGGGCGTCACGCGATCCATGCCGAAGAGCCGCAGGATCTCCTCGATGAGATCGGCCTCGCGGGAAAGATCGGGGCGGTTGGCCGGCGGCGTGACCGAGAGCACGCTGTCGTTGTGCTCGACCGCGCATCCGAGCCGCGTGAGGCTTTCGGCTACGAACGCCTCGTCCATCTCCTCCCCGATAAGGGCGCTCGCGCGGTTCACGCGCAGGTCGATGACGGGAAGCTCGGCGGGCGCCGGATAGCAGTCCACGCGGCCGGGGCACACCGTGGCACCGCAGCAGCTCTCGAAGAGCGCGGCGGCGATATCGGCCACCTCGGCGCAGGACGCCCCGTCAACCTGACGCTCGAAGCGGATGGATGCCTCGCTCATGAGGTCGAGGTTGCGGCTCGTGCGGGAGATGTGGCCCGCATCGAAGCAGGCGCTCTCGAGCAGCACGTCTACCGTGCCCTCGTCGATCTCGGAGTTGGCGCCGCCCATGACGCCGGCGAGCGCCACCGGGATGCGGCCGTCATCGGTGATGACCGCCATATCGGAGGTGAGGGTGCGCTCCTGCCCGTCGAGCGTCGCGAGCTTCTCGCCGTCTGCAGCCGCACGCACCACGATATGGCGCTTGCCCGCGCGCTCGGCGAGCTTGCCCAGGTCGAAGGCGTGCAGGGGCTGTCCGGTGAGGTACATCACGTAGTTGGTGACGTCAACCACGTTGTTGATGGGGCGGCTGCCCGCAGCGATGACGCGCTTTGCAAGCCATTCGGGGCTGGGGCCTATGTTGACGCCGCGCACCACGCGCGCCACATAGCGGCTGCACAAGCTCGCATCATCGATTTCCACGGAGACGAGTTCGCCCGCCTCGGGCCCCTCCTCATGCTGGATCGCGGGCATCTCGATCGCGGTGCCCGTGTTGAAGATGGCCGCCGTCTCCACAGCCATGCCGCGCATGGAGAGGCAGTCGGGACGGTTGGGCGTGATCTCGCAGGCGATCACGGTATCGGAGAGACTGCGATACTCGGAGAAGTCCGTGCCCACGGGAGCGTCTTCAGGAAGCACGATGATGCCCTCATGGCTGTCGGACAGGCCGAGCTCGCGCTCCGAGCAGTTCATGCCGCAGGACTCAACGCCGCGCAGCTTGCTCTTCTTGATCTTGAAGCCGCCGGGCAGCTCGGCGCCGACCAGCGCGACGACGACCTTGTCGCCCTGGTTGAAGTTCTGAGCGCCGCAGACGATCTGCAGCGGCTCGGGCGCACCGCCCGCGCCGAGGTTGCGTGCGCCCACCGCGACTCTGCAGACCCATAGGTGATCGGAATCGGGGTGCGGTTCCTTGGAGACGATCTGGCCGATGACGATGTTGTCGAGATTGGCACCTACCTTCTCCACGGCCTCGACCTCGGTGCCGGTGCGGATATATCCGGCCACGACGTCTTCCACGGAGGGCAGGTCGCGGACCATCGAATCGAGCCACTCATATGAAACGCGCATGTCGTTCTCGCTTTCTGCTCGCGCAAGGGATTAGAACTGGCGGAGGAAGCGCATGTCTCCGGTCATGAGCATGCGCAGGTCGGGCAGGTCGTAGCGCAGGGCCGCGACGCGCTCCACGCCGATGCCGAACGCGAACCCGGTGTATTCCTCGGGATCGATGCCGCAGAAGCGGAAGACGTTGGGATCGACCATGCCGCAGCCTAGGATCTCGATCCATCCGGTGTTGTTGCAGAAACGGCAGCCCGCGCCATGGCAGACGCCGCACGATACGTCCACCTCGCAGCTGGGCTCGGTGAACGGGAAGAAGTGCGGGCGGTAGCGCGTGGCGCGGTCCGCGCCGAAGATGGCACGCGTGAAGTAGTCGAGCGTGCCCTTGAGATCGCCGAAGGTGATGCCCTTATCGACCACGAGGCCCTCGACCTGCGTGAACTGCGGCAGGTGGTTGGCATCGGCGGTGTCGGGACGGAAGACCGTTCCCGGGCAGATCATATAGATGGGCGGCTCGGTCTCCTCCATCACGCGCACCTGCACGCCCGAGGTCTGGGTGCGCAGCAGCACGTCGCTCTCGCCCAGCACGTGGCTCTCCTTGCCCTCGGGGGCGTTATCGACCACGTAGAAGGTGTCTTTGGCGGAGCGGCTCGGGTGATCTTCGGGAGCGTTGAGCGCGGTGAAGTTGTACCAGGTGGTCTCCACGTAGGGTCCGTCCTCGACGGTATAGCCGAGGCCCATGAAGATGTCCTCGATCTCCTCGCGGATCTGGCTGATGAGATGCGCGGTGCCCGGGGAGAGGTAGCGGCCGGGCAGCGTGACGTCGACCGACTCGGCGTCGATCTTGGCGGCGAGCAGCGCCCGCTCGAGCTCTGCTTTGCGCGCGGCGAGCGCCGCCTCCACCTTAGCGCGCACCTCGTTGGCGATCTTGCCCACGGCGGGGCGTTCCTCGGGCGCGAGCGCGCCCATCGTCTTCATGGCTGCAGTGAGCGAACCCTTCTTGCCCGTGACGGCGATGCGGATCTTCTCAAGAGCGTCGAGCGACGCCGCGTTTTTCAGCCCCTCCTCGGCTTCCGCCTCGATGGCCTTGAGATCGTCGAGTATCGACATGCTCCCATCTTCCCTTCCGCCGCATGGCGCGGCCGTTGCGCGGTAACAAAAAACCGCCCCTGATCTGCATGCCAAGGACGGAGGATATCCGCGGTACCACCTTGCTTGCCGCTCGTATGCGCTGTGTGCCGCGAGCGACCACTCGTTTGGCCCCGTGCCGTGGGGCGGACGGCTTCCCTACTTGCCGCGACGTGCGCGTGTTCAGGTTGCAGCTGGTGGAGTGAACTCGTGCTCTCAGGCGCGCAGGCATCTCTCAACCGATGGACGCCCTCTCTGTTCGCCGCCGACGCGAGCGCACGACCTCTCCGTCATAGCCTAGAGATGCATGGTACCACATTTTCGGGCGGTGCTGCGGGTCTACATCAGATGCGGGCGACCCCGCTTTCGCGCGCGGCCTGCGCCACGGCATCGGCGACGCGATAGGCGATGCCGTCCTCGAAGGCTCCGGGGATGATGAAGTCCGCCGCGAGCCGCTCCCCCACCGCATCCGCGATGGCCGCTGCGGCTGCGATGAGCATGTCCTCGTTGATGTCGCACGCACGCACGTCGAGCGCGCCTCGGAAGATGCCCGGGAACGCGAGCACGTTGTTGATCTGGTTGGGAAAGTCGGAGCGGCCCGTCGCCGCCACGGCCGCACCGGCCGCGAGCGCCTCGTCGGGCATGATCTCGGGCACGGGGTTGGAGCACGCGAACACGATGGGGTTCTCGGCCATCGAGGCCACCATCTCGCGCGTCACCAGGCCGGGCGCCGACACGCCCATGAAGACGTCGGCGCCGACGAGCACGTCGGCGAGCGAGCCTGAGCGCTTCTCGGCGTTCGTCCAGGCAGCGAGGTCGGCTTTGGCTGCGTTCATGCCCTCGCGCCCCTCGACAAGAGCGCCTGAGCGGTCGCACACCACGATATCGCCCACGCCGACCTTCTGCATGAGGCGGGCGATGGAGGTGCCTGCAGCTCCCGCGCCCGAGATGACCACGCGCGCACGCGCGAGGTCGCGGCCCGTGAGCTTGCAGGCGTTGATGAGCGCCGCGGTTGAGACCACAGCGGTGCCGTGCTGATCGTCATGGAACACGGGGATGTCGCACACCTGCTTGAGCCGCCGCTCGATCTCGAAGCAGCGGGGCGCGGAGATGTCTTCGAGGTTGATGCCGCCGAAGCTGCCCGCGAGCAGCTCCACGGTGCGCACGATCTCGTCGACGTCTTTGGAGCGGATGCAGAGCGGGAACGCGTCCACGCCGCCGAAGGTCTTGAAGAGCGCGCATTTGCCCTCCATGACGGGCATGCCCGCCTCGGGGCCGATATCGCCCAGGCCGAGCACCGCCGTGCCGTCGGTCACCACGGCCACGAGGTTCCCGCGTCGCGTGTAGGCGTAGGACAGGTCGGTGTCGCGCGAGATCTCGAGGCAGGGCTCGGCCACGCCGGGCGTGTAGGCCACCGCGAGCTCGGCGGGATTCGAGATGGCCGCCCTGCTCACAACCTCGATCTTTCCCTCCCACGCGCGATGCGCGTCGAGGGCCTGCTGTTTTGCGTCGATAGCCATGGGCATCCCCTAAGACGGAACGTTGTGCCGGGTATACGCCGCACGGACCGGCTGCAGGCGAGAAGCCCGCAGGGCCGACCATGCGTCCACACGTTATGATAGCGCATCAGCGGCGCTCCGCGCGCAGGCCGGAAACGCTACGCGCGCAGACGCAGCGCCTCGTAGGCGCTGCCGTACATGGCGGCCTGATTGCCCAGGCTCGCCGCCTCGATGCGCGCGTTGTGACAGCTTTTGAGCGCACGCTTCACATAGCAGCCGCGCAGATCGGGCGCGAAGGTGGCGAATCCGCCGGCCACGCCCCCGCCGATCAGGAAGAGCTCCGGATCGCACACGCAGGAGATCTGCGCCATGGCGAGGCCCAGGTACTCGCACATCTGGTGGACGGCGATCTGCGCGCAGTCATCGCCCGCCGCGAGCGCCTTGAACACGGTGAGCGTGTCGGTGGCGTGCTCCACGGCCGCCGGCGTCACGCCGCGAGCCGCGCACTCCTCAAGGTAGAGGCGCACGATGCCCGTTGCCGAGGCGTACTGCTCCAAGCATCCCGTGCGACCGCACCCGCAGGCGCGCGTCTCGTCGAAGCGCACGGTGATGTGGCCCACCTCTCCGCCGGCGCCGAATGCGCCCGAGACGAGCTGGCCGTTGGACACCACGCCTGCGCCCACGCCGGTGCCGATGGCGATCATCACGAAGTCCGACACGCCTCGGGCCGCGCCCTGCCACATCTCGCCCACCGCGGCGGCGTTGGCATCGTTCACGCAGGCTGTCGTGGACACGGGAAACGCATCGGCGAGGGCGTGCACGAGGCCGTCGGGTTCGAGCTGTGCATTGGGGACCATGGAGACGGAGCCGTCTGCCGCCACGGGTGCGGGAATGTCGACGCCGCATCCGATGACATCGTGCGGAGTTGCGTCGTAGCTCTCGAGCATGCGCTTGAGCCCGCCCACCACCGTGGTGAAGCCCAGCTCGTCCACGAGCGCGGGCGTGGGGATCTTGCGCTCGCCGAGCAGCTCCCCCTGAGGCGTGAAAAGGCCCGCTTTGATGCTGGTCCCGCCGATGTCGATACCCAGAACGACTTCTGCCATGGTGCAGTCCTCTCTCGCGAAGCTGAGCCGACCTATCCCTGATGCGAGGATTATCGCACGAATCGCCGCCAACGCGGCACGGCTATCGATGAATGCGCGGGTTGAGGCGCGCTAACCGGCGGCAACGCACACGAGCTTGCCGTGGCGCACGCCCCGTACGCCCAGCAGCTGGTCGGCGAGGGTGCGCACGCGCGCGCTCTCGCCGCGCACGGCGATGGTCTCGAGGCACATACCCTGGTCGAGATGCACGTGCATCTTGGCGATCACCGCATCGAGGTGCGCATGCTGGATGTCGTCGAGACGCTGCGTCAGCCCCGGCAGGTGATGATCGTAGATCATCGTGATGGATCCCACCACCGTGGCGTGCGGGTCGTCGAGGTTCCCTTCCACGAGCTGCTCGCGAATCAGGTCGCGCACGGCCTCGGAACGGTTGGGAGCCAGTCCGCGGCGCGCCGAAAGATCGTCGAGCTGGTCGAGCAGGTCCTTCGGGATCGCAACCGAGATGCGCGCGAGATCGCTTGCCATAGCACCCTCCAACCGCCTTCCATTTCATAGACCATTGTCGCACGTATCGAAGGCCTTAGGTTGCATTTAGGTCCAGCGGCTAGGATGACATCGGCCTCAAGAGAAAGGATGTGCCATGAAAGCCATAGGGACCACCTTCACCATGCTTGCACTGACGGCAGCGCTCGCTTTGGCCGGCTGCTCCAGCCAGCCAGCCGAACCAACCACCGACGATGCGTCCGAGACCGAAGCCATCGAGCAGGTCGAAGAGGTCGAGGCCGACGAGGCCTTCTCGCTTACCCGCGACGACATCGTCATCGACGAGACCATCTCCGATGACGCCGACGCGAGCCACGCCATCGCGGCGAGCGGCACCGCCGAGAGCTACAGCAACGTGGAGGTGGTCAAGACCGGCGATGCCGACGGCGACGAAGCGGACTTCTACGGCACCAACGCCGCGGTCTACGCCGAGGAAGGTGCCACGCTCGACCTGACGGATATCATCGTGACGAGCAATGGCGCGCATGCCAACGCCGTGTTCTCGTACGGCGAGGGCACCACCGTGAACATCGCGCGCTCGGTCATCGAGACCGCCGGCAACTGCTCGGGCGGGATCATGGTCACGGGCAGCGGCGCCCTGAACGCCACCGACCTCTACGTCCACACCACGGGCAACTCCTCGGCGGCCATCCGATCCGATCGCGGCGGCGGAACCGAGAACGTGACGGGAGGCTACTACCAGACCGACGGCACCGGCTCGCCCGTGATCTACTCCACCGCCGACGTGACCGTTGAGGACGCCACGCTCGTCTCGACGTCGTCGCAGGGCGTCGTGGTGGAGGGCAAAAACTCCGTCACGCTGGTCGACTGCGACCTCGCCGCGAGCAATACCAGCAAGAACAGCGATAAGAGCAGCTGGTACCAGGCTGTCATGATCTACCAGTCGATGAGCGGCGACGCGGCCGAGGGCGAGGCGTTCTTCACCATGGAAGGCGGCACCCTCGCCAACGAGCACGGCGACGTCTTCTTCGTCAACAACACCGTGGCCACCATCTCGCTTTCCGATGCCGTGATCGTGAACGAGGATGCGGAGGGCGTGCTGCTGCGCGCCGCAGCGGCGGGCTGGGGCTCCGAGGGCTCCAACGGCGGCCATGTCACCTTCAACCTGGCCGATGAGGACATCGCGGGCGATATCGTGGTCGACCCCGTCTCCGAGCTCAACATGTACCTCTCGGACGGCACAAGCTACGCGGGCGCCGTCAACGCCGATGATGCGGGCGCCGTGTACGTGGAGATCGAGTCCGGATCCACGTGGAAGCTCACCGGCGACTCCTACGTGACCTCTCTCACCTGCGACGCCGACACCATCGACCTCAACGGATACACGCTCTACGTCGACGGCGAGGCGTATGCCTCGGGAACCGCCAGCACGGGAACGGCTATCACCTTCACCGTGAGCTCGGGCGGAGGCATGGGCGGCCCCGGCGGCGGAGGCGAGTCTCCCGCCCAACCCTAGGCCGCGCCCCAACAGCGTCTTTCCTTCCCCAGGCCCCGCTCATGCGGGGCCTTTTCCGCTCTCGTGATGCTATGCCGAGTAGTATGATGAATCTGCAATTCGTAATACCGCATGGTTAGGAAGGACAGCATGCATATTCCCGAGAACTACCTCAGCCCGTCTACCTGCGCCGTTTTCGATGTTGCGATGATTCCCCTCTGGGGATATGCGGTCAAGAAGGTTCGCGAGACGGTCCCGCGCGAGAAGATGCCGCTCGTGGGCATCGCGGCCGCGTTCTGCTTCCTCTCTATGATGTTCAACATCCCGCTGCCCGGCGGCACCACCGGCCATGCCGTGTGCGGCACCCTCATCGCCATCCTCTTCGGTCCATGGACGGCCTGCCTTGCGGTGAGCATCGCCCTTATCATCCAGGCCGTCCTCTTCGGCGACGGCGGCATATTGGCCATCGGGGCCAACTGCTTCAACATGGCATTCGCGCTGCCCATGGCGGGCTATGCCGTCTACCGCGTCATCAGCTCCCGCATCGAGGGGCGCACGGGAGAGCTTGTCGGCGCGGGCGTGGGCTCGTATCTGGGCCTCAACGTTGCAGCGCTGCTCACGGCCATCGAGTTCGGCATCCAGCCGATGCTCTTCACCGACGCCGCGGGTGCCGCGCTCTACTGCCCCTATCCGCTCTCGGTGGCCGTTCCCGCCATGATGCTCGGCCATCTCACCGTGGCCGGCCTCGCCGAGGTGGTCTTCACCGTGGGTATCCTCGCGTTTTTGCGCTCCGCCGTGCCCAGCTTCGGCATCGAGGCCCCGTCGTCCGGCGAGAAGATCGCGCCGGCCGTTGCCTTGGTTGCGGCTCTCGTGATCGCCAGCCCGCTGGGCCTGCTCGCGACCGGCGACGCCTGGGGAGAATGGGGCCTCGAGGATCTCGCCGAGATGGTGGGCTTTGAGCCTGCAGGCCTTGCAACCGGCTGGGAGTGGAGCTCGTTCATGCCCGACTACTCCGTGGGCGCCCTGCCCGAGGCGGCGGGATACATCGTGTCGGCCATCATCGGCGTGGCCCTGCTCGTGATCATCTTCCGGTTGGCGGCGGGCACCCTGAAGCCTGCGGTTGACTTCGACTGATGCCCGGGCACGGCGACATACCCGGCTGGCTCGCAAAATCGCAGTCTTTCGAGCCGATCCACGACCGCAGCTCCTTCGCAACTAGGAGCGCCCTCTCGGTGACGGCCGTGCTGCGGCAGCTGCGCCTCGACGATGGGCGCCCCTCCCGCTTCTCGGCGTCCGCGCCCGTCAAGCTGGCGCTCGCGTTGGGGGCGATCATCCTGAACTCTCTGGCAACGAACCTCATGGTGACGCTCGTGCTGCTCGCGTTCGTGCTGGTCCGGGCCGCGCTGCTGCCGAGGCGTGCGCTCGCGCGGTTTGCAGCGGTGGCCGCGTCGGCTGCGGTGCTGGCCGCCCTGCTGGCGCTGCCTGCGGCGCTTATCGGCCAGAGCGCCTCGGCGATCCGGCTGGGGCTCAAGGCGCTCGTCTCCACGGGACTCGCCATGGAGGTGGCGCTCACCACGCCCACCGCCGAGCTCACGGGCGGTCTCCGCGCGTTCCGCGTGCCCAACCTCGCGATCATGGCCATCGATCTGGCGCTTAAAAACATCGTGCTCCTGGGAGATTGCGCGCTCGAGACGCTCACCGCGCTCACGCTGCGCAGCGTAGGCCGCGATGCCGATAAGAGCGCTTCGCTCGGCGGCGTTGCGGGCACGCTGCTCGTGCGTGCGAGCAGGGCTGCCGCCGATACGTACGACGCCATGCGATGCCGAGGCTTCGAAGGCGACTATGATAGAGAAGCGCAGGTGCGGCTCGGCGCGGACGATGCCGTCTGGATTGCCGCATTCGCCCTGTTCGCCACCATGTTCCTGCATTTGGAGGACATCATCTAGCATGGCTCACACCCATCCGGCAGAAGCGCTCCACACCCCGCACGAAGGTGCCGTCTCCGAAACGCCGCTCATCTCCCTCGACGACTACTGCTTCGCCTACGACGACGCGCCGGTGCTGCGCCACGTCGCGCTCGAGGTGCGCGCGGGCGAGTGCGTCGTGCTCATGGGCGACAACGGCAGCGGCAAGTCCACGCTCCTCAAGGCCATCTGCGGGCTCGTCTTCCCCCAACGGGGGGCCTATCGTTTCGACGGTTCCGAGGTGAGCGAGCGGAGCATGCGCGATGCCTCGTTCGCCAAGCGTCTGCACGCACGCGTGGGGTTCATCTTCCAAGACAGCGACGCGCAGCTCTTCTGCCCCAGCGTGGCCGACGAGATCGCCTTCGGGCCGCGCCAGATGGGCCTCTCGGAGGCAGAGGTTTCCCGGCGGGTTGACGATACGCTCGCGCTTCTCGACATCGAGGCGCTGCGCGACCGTGCGCCGTGGACGCTCTCCGGCGGCGAGAAGAAGCGCGTGGCCATTGCCTGCGTGCTCTCGATGAACCCCGACGCCTACTGCTTCGACGAGCCGCTTGCGGGTCTCGACAGCAAGACGCAGACATGGTTGACCGGCTTCTTGAAGCAGCTCAAAGCAGCGGGTAAGACGCTCGTCATCGCCACGCATGACCAGTCTCTCGCCGACGAGCTGGCCGATTGGTTCTGCTACATGGGCGAGTTCCATGGCTATGAAGACAGACCCCATGTCCATATCAATGGGTGAAGTTTGCCGCACAACCCGATAGGTTATGCGGCAAGAATCACGTTTGCGCTGTTCAATGGCTTGTTAATCCGCTTACTAAAACACATATGCGGCAAACGGAGACGGACACCTGCGGCAGAGGGTCCGCCGGCAGACGAGCTACCGGCAGAGGGGCTACCGGCAGACGAGCTACCGGCAGAGGGGCTACCGGCAGACAACCTCAACGGGAACGTCGAGGATCTTGGCGACCTTGAGGATGATATCGGTGTAGCTTCCCACGCAGGCAGCCATATGGTGCGTCGGCCCGGCTTCTGCCCACCGGTTCGAGAACGCCCGCGCTCCGATGGAGAACCTCATGCGCATGTTCGTATCGCCGAACATGAAGATCGGGCCATCGACGTTCTCCCCCTCCGCCACCACGAACGTGAAGCGGCCCTGCGCGTCTTGCGTGATGGCCAAGAAGGTGATGGTGCCGAGCGGCGGATAGAACTGCGTGAGATAACCGCCGCCGGTCTTGCCATGGAAGACGGGAACGACCTTGAGCGTGGGCTTTCTCGCCTGGGAGATGTCGGCATCGCCGGAACCCGAGTGGCCGATGATGCAGATGTCCTCGTCGAAATCGATGGAGTACATCTCGGAGAGCTGGCCTGTGCCGGAGATGGTCTTGAGGATGCTCATGGCCATGGCGACCTTCATGTCGCCCTCGACCGCGCACGCGGTGCCCTGCTTGATGAGCATGGAGAACGCGGGGATGAGCATGGAGTCGAGCACGCCCGCCTTACCGGCGGCTTTGCCGGCGTAGTGGCTGGCAACCAGGCCAAGCTCCTCGTTCTTAGCCCACGCCTCGAAGGCAACGACGTAGGCGGCCATCTGCCGGATGGGCTCCGAGTCGACCGTCTCGCCGCCGAGTAGATCGAAGGTCTCCACGATCTCGGCCGCCTTGGCGTCGATCGCGGCCAGATCATCGATTCCGTCGGCGATATCCCACATATCCTCCCAGTCGAACTGCTTGGTGTAGAGGCCCATACGGTGGTAGAGGTTGGTCTCATCGATATAGAGGTCCATCATGCCGGGATACGGGCGGCCGATCTGGGCGATGTTGGTGCGGCGCAGGCGGCGGCGCACCTGAGCGGCACGGCACCAGCCTTCGATCTCCGCGGCAACTTCGGGATCGCCGCCCTCCACCACGCCGGTGACAACCGCATGGCGCTTGCCGGCGCGCTCGAGGTCTGCCACCATCTCGCCCACGGCGCCGCATGCGTACAGATCTCCCAGCCAGGTGGGGATATCGGTTGCGGCATAGTCGGGCCGGCGCTTCTTCTGCACGTTCACGAGCACAACCGGAACATCGAGGTCGCGCACGGCGGGCAGCATGTTGTAGCTCGTGGCGTAGGTGAGGAGCTGGCAGAAAACGAGATCCACGTCGGCCGCGCGGAAGAGGTCGCCTGCGGCCTGGGCCTGTTCCTTGGTGGTGCACATGCCGCCGTCGATGACGTCGACGGTTGCGGGGATGGTTGACTTGAAGTCCCGGTACTGTTCCTCGAAGTTGGGAACGAGCTGCGGAAACTGCGGCAGGTACGCGCCGAGCGCGACGGAGAAGACGGCAACCTTGGCCTTGGTTTCAACGAGCATGATGCGATCCTTTCTTCATGCGTGCAGCGGCAAGAGCACTTAGAGAAACGCTCGGTTGATTTCGATGTTGAAGTCGCGGCAGGTCTGGACGAGATCCGCATCCTCGATCCTGTTGAGCCATTCCTCGCTGCCGCCGTTGGCCGCGCGCGCCGCCACGTAGAGCTGGGCGGCCTTCTCGACCGTATGGGCCAGCCCGAAGGCGGTATCGAAATCGGGACCCGCCGCGAACAAACCGTGGTGCGCCCATACGATGGCGTCGTAGGTCTTCATGAGCGCGCAGGATGCCTCGGCGATGGCGGGACCGCCGGGGACCATCCAGGGCACGACGCCCACGCC
>JAWRJQ010000074.1:0-20091 GCA_040307385.1 Atopobiaceae bacterium | reverse complement strand
GGGCGGCACCACCGAGGCGACGGGCCTCGTCGGCGGCATCATGGCCGTGCTCGTCATGACCCCGTTCTTCTACGCCGGGTTCGACACCATCCCCCAGCAGGCCGAGGAGGCCTCCGAGGGGCTCAACTGGAAGAAATTCGGCATCATCCCGGCGCTCGCCCTTCTCGCGTCCGGCGCGTTCTACCTGATCTGCATCTACGCCTTCGGCACCATCACCGATTGGCACGAGTTCGTCGTACCCGCCGTTCCGGCCCTGGCGATTCTCGAGCGCATCAACCTGTTCTTCTACATCGCGATGCTCATCATCGCCACGCTCGGCCCGCTCGGCCCCATGAACGCGTTCTTCGGCGCCTCGACCCGCCTGATGCTGGCCCTCGGACGCAAGAAGATGCTGCCCGAGTCGTTCGCCGAGATCGATCCCGCGTCCGGTGCGCCCAAGAAGGCCAACATCGTGCTCGCGATCCTCACGCTCGTCGGTCCCTTCCTCGGGCGCAACATGCTGGTGCCCCTGACCAACGTCGCGTCGCTCGGCTTCATCTTCGCCTGCACCATGGCGGCGCTCTCCTGCCTCAAGCTCCGCAAAACCGAGCCCGAGCTTCCGCGCCCGTACAAGGTCAACGGCGGCATCGCGGGCATCGGGGCCGCGATCCTCGCAGGGCTCATCATCATCGGCCTCATGGTCATGCCCTTCAGCCCCGCCGCCCTCAACACCATCGAGTGGACCATCACGCTCGCCTGGGTTGTCGTCGGCTTCATCATCCTCTTCGTCTTCGGTTCGAAGGCCAAGGCGGGGAAGGCCAAGGCGCAGAGCGGCTCCTAGCCGCCCTGCGGGGCATTGTCTCAGCATCTGCCTCCTTGTAGGAGGATGTGCACGAAACGCAGCGTTCGATCAGTGAAACGGAGGAACCACCATGTCCAAGTACGCATTCGCAGGCGGCAAGCTCGTCGACGGCACCGGCGCAGCGCCCGTCGAGGACTCCCTCGTCCTCGTCGATGACACCAAGATCGCCTATGCCGGCCAGAGAACCGAGATCCCCGAGGGCTACGAGGTCCGCGACATCAGCGGCAAGACCATCATGCCCGGCCTCATCGACACCCACCTGCACTTTTCGGGCAACCTGACCGATGACGACAACGACTGGGTCATCGAGTCCGTCGCCCAGAAGCAGACCGTCGCCGTCAAGCAGGCATACGACGCGCTCACCCACGGCCTCACCACCGTCTGCGAGATCGGCCGCAACGGCATCGCGATCCGCGACGTCGTTAACATGGGCATCATGAAGGGCCCCCGCATCTATGCCACGGGCCTCGGCTTCTGCCGCACCGCCGGCCACGGCGATTCCCACCACCTTCCCCTGCAGGTCTCCAAGGACTCCCACCCCTGGGGCGATCAGGTCGACGGCCCGTGGGATCTCCGCAAGGCCATCCGCATGCGCCTGCGCGAGAACCCCGACGCCATCAAGATCTGGGCTACCGGCGGCGGCATCTGGCGTTGGGACTCCGGCCGCAAGCAGCTCATGAGCACCGAGGAGATCAAGGCATGCGCCGACGAGTGCAAAGAGACCGGCATTCCCCTGTGGTCGCACTCCTACAACTCCGTGACCGCCGCCTACGATTCCGTGCGCTTCGGCGCCGAGCAGCTCATTCACGGTTTCGAGCTCGATGACAAGACCATGAACCTCATGGCCGAGCAGGGCACCTTCTTCACCCCGACCATCGGCTTCCTGCCCACGTGGTACGCCACCTATCCTCCCGAGTACACGCCCGAGCTCGACAAGTACGAAGGCGACACCGTGGTTGAGAAGGAGCTCCAGCGCACCTACGCCAACCTGCGTCGCGCCAACGAGCTGGGCGTCACGCTCACCATCGGCTCCGACTCCTTCTCCTTCGTCACCCCGTACGGCTGGGTCACCATCGACGAGATGTACGACTTCGTCGACAAGGCGGGCATTCCTGTGCTCGAGACCATCAAGGCCGCCACGCTCAACGGCGCCAAGATGGTGCACCACGAGGACGAGTTCGGCTCCCTTGAGGCCGGCAAGCTCGCCGACCTGCTCGTCGTCAACGGCGATGTGGCATCCAACATCCACGACCTCACACCCGACAACATGGAGGTCATCATGAAGGAAGGCGGCATCGTCATCAAGGACGCCCTGTAAGAGCCGAGATGCGTTGCGCGTGCCGGTTGATGCGAGGGCCGGCGTCGCAGAACCTGCGGCACCGGCCCCCCTCTGCTCTGCTCGGCGTCATGCAGCGGTGTGAAACGGCCATCGTCGCGTGTTCGGCTCGTCGGAAAGACTATAGTGGGAGGGTGCGGGGATTCGACGCTGCTCCATGCAGACCATGATCGTGCGATACGCATCAAGGGGATGGCGTGCGCCGTGATTTGCACGAGGCTCAAGGACAGCGGGAGGGACGATGACTGCGCTGATTGCCGCGTTATCGGGGATGCTGTGCGGAGGTGCGGGCTGCGCACTTCCCGCGCGCTGCTGCGAACGGGCTGTGCGCGAGGGCCGGCACGCGATGATGGGCCGGGCTGCGGCGAGCCTGCTGGGCTCGTTCGCGGCCCTCACCGCCGTGCTTGCGATCGTGCGCGCTGCGGCACCTGGATGGTTTACCATCTTCGCCCTATCGCTGGCCGCGGCCTTCATCCTCGCGTGGTCCCTCGAGGCCGCTCGGATATGCCGATTCCTCAACGGATCGGACCATCATGACGGGAAGGAAGCATAGTGGACGCCTTGTCTACTGCATTCGAAGAGGTTTCAGAGGCGATGACGGAGCTGATCGACAGCTTCTATCCTCGGGCCGCCGTGGGCGATCTGGACACGGTGGGCCTCACGTCCAATCTCCTGTGGTACCTCATCGCCGGCGCAGCGCTCATCGCGCTCGGCCTGGCGTTCAAAAAGCGCGCTCCCAGCAAGGACCATGTGCCCCACGGCGTCTTTGTGAACGGCATGGAGTATCTGGTGGATTTCATCCGCAACGACATCTGCCGGGGAACCCTCGGCGATACCTGGAAGACGCACTTCCCGTTTTTGGCCACCCTCTTCCTCATGGTCTTTCTCTGCAACCTGGTGGGTTTGCTCCCCACGTGGAAGGCGGGGTCGGGCTCCATGGGCCTGACGCTGGGGATCGCCGTGATGTCGTTCATCTACTTCGTGGGCGCGGGCGTGAGGGCCCGGGGCGGCTGGGGCTATATAAAGAGCCTGTCGCCCCAAGGCGTCATATTCCCCATCAACATCGTGGTCTGGGTCATCGAGGCGTTCTCCACCCTCCTTCGGCTCGCCACGCTCTCGGTCCGTCTGTTCTGCAACATGTTCGCGGGCCACATGGTCATGGGCGTGTTCGCCCTCATGTGCACGATCTTCGTTCGACCGCTGATCGCGGGTATCACCGCCGAGGCGCTGGGCGTGGCAGGCATGTCGTTGCTCTGGATGCTGCTGCTCGTGCTGATCTACGCGGTCGAGCTCATGGTTGCGTTCATCCAAGCGTATGTGCTCACGCTGCTCTCAGCTGTGTATGTGCAGCTGGCTGAGGCGGAGCACTGATTCAGCCAATCTGCGGGAACCCCCGCATCTGCATAGGGCGAAACACGCATGCAACCCGCCGGGGCAGCTGGCGGGAGCGAGAGAAGGAGGAAGTTTTGGATCTGAAAATCTTCGGCTATGCCCTCTGCCTGATCGGCGCAGTCGCCGGCATCTGCCTCACCGCACGCTCCGTTGCAACGAACATGGCTCGCCAGCCCGAAGTGCAGGGCCGCCTCTTCACCGTGTTCATTCTCGCTGCGGCCTTCATCGAGTCCCTCTGCCTGATCGGCTTCGTCGTCGCAATCATGTAGCCTCACGTGCGATTTCGCCGCCCGGCGCAGCAGCGCACGGCGTACGGTCGCACACGGGGCAGACTTGAGGGAGTGCTCATGAATACCAAGGCAATAGAGCTTATCCGCCGGGCTTCGGTCGGCGGCGTCGCGGGGGCGGTGATGTTCCTCGCACCGGTGCCCGCGCTCGCCGAGGAAGCGGGCGGCGGGATGGAGCTGCTCATGCCGCATCTGGCGGAGTTCGTGCCCGCCTGCATTGCGTTCGCGATCATCTGGTTCATCATGGCCAAGTTCGTGTGGCCCGTCGTCATGAAGACGCTTGCGGACCGCGAGGAGAAGATACGCGGCGACATCGAAGCCGCCGAGCAGTCGCGGCAAGAGGCGGAGGAGGATGCGCGCAAGAGCGCGGCCTGCATCAGCGACGCTCAGCGCGAGGCTGCGGAGATCGTCTCAACCGCCCGCCGCGAGGCCGAGGATGAGCGCGCGCGTATCATGGAGAAGGCGCATGAGGATGCCGCCGAGGTGCTCGCCAAGGCGCACGGCGTCGTCGAGCTCGAGCGCCGCAAGGCCATGGACGAGCTTTCGGCGTTTGCGGTGGAGCTGGGCGTCGAGATAGCCGGCAAGATCATCGGCAGCGATTTGAGCGAGGACGAGCAGCGCAAGCTGGCCGAGAAGTACCTCGCCGAGGTGGGTGCCCTCGATGTCTGACATCTTCGATGCCGATCGCACGGCGGAAGCCTATGCACGTGCGCTGGTCGAGGCGACGCGTTCCCCGGGCGGGTCGAAGGCCGATGCCGCCGGGCACCGGCAGGGGCGCGCCTTCTCGCACGAGGTGCTCGAGACCCTGAGCGCCATGCTGGAGGCGGGCGACCTCGGCCTGATCGACCGCGTGGCCCAAACGTACAAGGACATCCTCGATTCCGGAGACGAGACCGTGTCGGTTACGGTGACGACTGCGGTTCCTTTGGACGACCATCTGCGCGCCAAGGTGCGCGGCAAGGCGGAGCGCGACCTCCAGGCGCCCGTGTTCCTGATCGAGAAGGTCGATCCGTCCATGCTCGGCGGGATCATCCTCGAACTACGCGGCAAGCGCTTCGATGCCTCCGTGCGCACGCAGCTTGCCGATATCCGTAAGACGCTCGTCTCGGCTCACGTCGAAAGTGAAGGATAATGGCAGAGAGCACCAGCTTGACAGAGATCATGGGCACGCTGCGTTCGCGGCTCGCGAGCATCGATGCGACGATCGACCAGCACGAGGCATCGGTCACGACCGGCGTGGGCGACGGCATCGCCTACGTTGCGGGGCTCAAGTCGGCGATGGCCGGAGAGCTGCTCCGGTTCACCTCCTCCGTGAGCGGCAAAAGCGTGTACGGCCTTGCCCAGAACCTCGACACCGCCGAGGTCGGTGCCGTTCTGTTCGGCGACGTGGACGTGATCAGGGAGGGCGACGAATGCCGCACCACGGGCCGCGTCATGGAGATCCCCGTGGGCCGCGCGATGCTCGGACGCGTGGTGAATCCGCTCGGCCAGCCCATCGACGGCCGCGGCGCCATCGCGACCACGGCGCGCCGCCCCATCGAGTTCAAGGCTCCGGGCATCATGGAGCGCCAGCCGGTCTGCGAGCCCGTTCAGACGGGGCTCATCGCCATCGACGCCATGGTGCCCATCGGACGCGGGCAGCGCGAGCTCATCATCGGCGACCGCAAGACGGGCAAGACCTCCATTGCCATCGACGCCATCATCAACCAGCGCGATACGGACATGATCTGCATCTACGTGGCCATCGGCCAGAAGGCCTCCACGGTGGCTACCATCAGGGAGACGCTCGCCCAGCACGGCGCCCTCGAGAAGACGGTCATCGTGTCGGCCACGGCCGCCGATTCCGCCCCCATGCAGTACATCGCGCCGATGGCGGGTGCCGCCATCGGGGAGTATTTCATGTACAACGACGCGCAGGGCAATCCTGCCGACGCCGACCATCCGGGCGGGCACGTCCTCGTGGTCTACGACGACCTGTCCAAGCAGGCCGTCGCCTACCGCCAGATGTCGCTCATGCTGCGTCGCCCGCCGGGACGCGAGGCGTATCCCGGAGACATCTTCTACCTGCACTCCCGCCTGCTCGAACGCGCCTGCAAACTATCAGATGCCCGGGGCGGGGGCTCGCTCACGGCGCTCCCGATCATCGAGACGCAGGAGGGCGACGTGTCGGCGTACATCCCGACCAACGTGATCTCCATCACCGACGGCCAGATCTACCTGCAATCGAGCATCTTCTTCCAAGGTCAGCGCCCTGCTGTCGACGTGGGCATATCCGTGTCGCGCGTGGGCGGCGCCGCGCAGATCGCGTCGATGAAGCAGGTTGCGGGCACGCTGCGCCTCGATCTCGCCTCATACCGCGAGAAGCAGGCGTTCGCCCAGTTCGGCTCCGATCTCGATGCGGCGACGCGCTACCAGCTCAACCATGGCGCGCACATGATGGAGCTGCTCAAGCAGCCGCGTTTCTCCGCACTCGACGTGCGCGATCAGGTGGCGGTGATCTTCGCCGGCAAGGAGAACCTCCTCGACGACGTGGATCTCCCCAACGTGCCCCTCTTCCGCGACGGCCTAGCCGCCCATATGGCAGAGAAGCACGCCGCGCTGCGCCAGAGCCTGCTCGATGCGAAGATCGATGAGGCGACGAGCGCGCGTCTGAAGCGGTGCATCTCGCAGTTCAAGGAGGCGTTTCTCAAGCAGCATCCCAATGCGGCGTCGCCCGTCGATGTCGGGCTGAAGGCCGAGGACACGGAGGTTGCCGACGAGCCCATCTCCCTCGGCGCTCCGAGGACGCGGGGGTAGCGCGCGATGGCGAACCTTCGCGAGATAGCGATGCGCATGAGCTCGATCCGCAGCACCATGCAGATCACGCGGACCATGGGGACGATCTCCACGGCCCGTATCCAGAAGGCGCTCACGCGGTCCGAGGAAGCCGAACCCTACAAGGATGCCATCACCAACATGCTCGCAAACGTCGCGGCGGCGGGCTTCGACGCATCCCAGCCGCTCCTCTCCGTGCATGAGCAGGAACGCCATGTGCTCTTCATCCTCCTCGCATCGGACCGGGGCCTCGCCGGCGGGTTCAACATCGTGCTCGAGCGGGAGGTGGAGCGCGAGATGTCCGCGCTTGCCGCGCAGGGGATCTCATCGTCGATCATCACCTGCGGCCGCAAGTCAACCGAGTACTTCACCTATCGCGGCATCGAACCCGTCATGTCGTTCGTGGGCATATCCGCCGAGCCGAACCGCGATCAGGCCAACCGCATAGCCTCGTACGTGATGGACGGTTACGCATCGGGCACGATCGATCGCGTCGTGCTCACGTACTGGCATGCCAAGAACAGGGTCGATCAGGTGCAGGTGAGCGAGCAGCTCCTGCCCATCGCGAAGGAGCGGCTCATGATGCCGAACAACCCGCGCGCCCGGGAGGCGCTCTCCGAAGTCGGGCGCGGCGCTGCATACGCCGCATACGAGTTCGAACCGTCGGCTCAGGAGGTGCTGAGCCGCCTGATGCCGGCGTACTTCAGGACGGTCATCTTCCACGCCCTGCTCGACTCCGCGGCCGCCGAGCACGGTGCGCGCCGCCGCGCCATGCAGTCCGCGACCGACAACGCCGAGGAGGTGCTCGGCGCGCTCAGCCGCACGTTCAACCGCGAGCGGCAGGCGGGCATCACCACCGAGCTGAACGAGATCATCGGCGGAGCTTCCGCATTGGAGGAGAACTAGCAATGGCAGACGATATTTCGCAGGCACGCTCGCTGCTCGCAGAAGCCGCGCTCAACCACGCGAACAGGCGCGTGGAAGACGGCGTCATCGTGCGCGTCGTGGGCCCGGTCGTCGATGTTCGCTTCGACGGTCAGGTGCCCACCATCTACACGGCGCTCACCGTCGATGCAGACACCCCGGTGGGGCGCGTCAGCACGGTGCTCGAGGTCGAGTCGCAGCTTCCCGGCGGCGTGGTGCGCACGGTGGCGATGTCCTCGACGGACGGCCTCCAGCGGGGGATCCGCGTCAAGGACACGGGCCGCCCCATGATGATGCCCGTGGGAGATGCGACCTTGGGGCGCGTGTGGAACGTCATGGGCCAGCCGGTGGACGGCGGGGAGGTGCCGGACGAGGTGGAGTGCTATCCTATCCACCATCCCGCCCCCGCCTTCGAGGAGCTTACCTGCGCCACCGAGATATTCGAGACGGGCATCAAGGCCATCGACCTGCTCGAACCCTATGTTCGCGGCGGCAAGACGGGGCTGTTCGGCGGCGCCGGCGTGGGCAAGACGGTCCTCATCCAGGAGCTCATCAACAACCTCGCGCAGGAGCACGGCGGCACCTCGGTGTTCACGGGCGTCGGCGAGCGCACGCGCGAAGGAACCGATCTCTACCTCGAGATGACCGAATCCGGCGTCATCGATAAAACCTGCCTGGTCTACGGGCAGATGAACGAGCCGCCCGGAGCGCGCCTGCGCGTGGGCCTCGCCGGACTCACCGCAGCAGAGTACTTCCGCGACCAAGGCCAGGACGTCCTGCTCTTCATCGACAACATCTTCCGCTTCAGCCAGGCGGGTTCCGAGGTGTCGGCGCTTCTGGGCCGCATGCCCTCCGCGGTGGGCTATCAACCCACGCTCGCCACGGAGATGGGCGATCTGCAGGAGCGCATCACCTCCACCCAGGAGGGCTCGATCACCTCGGTTCAGGCCATCTACGTGCCTGCGGACGACCTTACCGACCCCGCCCCCGCCACCACGTTCACGCACCTCGATGCCACGACGGTGCTCTCGCGCTCCATCACCGAACTGGGCATCTATCCGGCGGTCGATCCGCTCGCGAGCTCGTCCGACGCCCTCGACCCCGCCGTCGTGGGCGAGGAGCACTATCGCGTTGCCCAGAAAACGCAACAGATCCTCCAGGAGTATGCGGATCTCCAAGACATCATCGCCATCCTCGGCATGGACGAGCTCACCGACGAGCAGCAGAAGATCGTCGGCCGCGCCCGCAAGGTGCAGCAGTTCCTCTCCCAATCGTTCCATGTGGCCGAGAAGTTCACCGGCAACCCGGGCGTGTTCTGCAAGGTCGAGGATACGGTCCGCTCCTTTGCCGCGATCGTGGACGGCCTCTGCGACGACATTCCCGAGCAGGCGTTTCGCTACGCTTCCGACATCGACGACGTGCGTGCCCGCGCCGCGCAGATGGCTGCGGCGGAGGGGGAGTAGCCCGTGGGCGAGCTGACGGTACAGTTCGTCCGACCCGACCGCCTCATATACGAGGGGCCTGTTGCGAGCGTCGTCCTCGCCACCCCCACGGGCGAGCTCGGCATATGGCCGTTGCGCGCGCCGCTCATCTGCGCGCTCGGCGACGGCATCGTGCGCCTCAACCTTCTCGAGCGCGACGGCGGCGGCATCGAGCGCGTCATCGTCTCGGGCGGCTATGCGGAGGTCGAGAACAACACGGTCATCATCCTCGCCGACCACGCCCGCATGATCGACGATATCGATCCCACGCAGACAGAGGGCCTCCTTGCGTCGGCCAAAGCCACGCTCGCCGGCCTCGATGAGGGCGATAATCGGCGCGCATACTGGGAAAACAAGGTGAAGTGGTTCTCCCTGCTTCTCACATACGCCGACGTTGCGCGCGGCAAGCGCGGCTAGATTCGCCGCGCCCCGCGCCCCCGTGCGCATCCGCCGTGCGCCTGCAGCGCTTTCGACGCTGCGTCTAACGTGGACATTCCGTACACCTTGACCGAAAAAACCAGACGCAGCGCAGCGTATTGATATACTGTTTTATCCGATACGCAAAAAGCCCTCGCACGGAGGATCCATGGAAGTAATCGAGGTCGAAGGCGGCCACCATATCGAAGGCAGCGTTCTGGTCGAAGGGGCGAAGAACTCTGCCCTCAAACTCATGGCTGCAACCATCATGGCCCCAGGCGTCACCACGCTCACCAACGTCCCCAACATCGCCGACGTGCATGTGATGGGCAAGGTCCTCAAAGAGCTCGGCGCCACCATCGACGTTCTCGACGAGCACACGCTCGCCATCGACACCTCCCAGGTGAGCAAGTGGGAGACCCCCTACAGCCTGGTTTCCCAGATGCGCGCCTCCACGGCCGTCATGGGCCCGCTCATCTCGCGCTTCGGCAAGGCGGTCGTGGCCATGCCCGGAGGCTGCAACATCGGCGCCCGCAAGATCGACATGCACATGCTCGGCCTCGAGGCGATCGGCGTGCATTTCTCCGTCGATCACGGCAACATCCACGCCTCCACGCCCAACGGCCTCGCGGGCAGCACCGTCATGCTCTCGTTCGCCAGCGTGGGCGCCACCGAGAACCTCATGATGGCGTCGGTCTTCGCCCAGGGCACCACCGTCATCGACAACGCGGCGCGCGAGCCCGAGATCGTCGACCTCGCCGCCATGCTCAACGAGATGGGTGCGCAGATCCGGGGCGCCGGAACGCCCGTGATCGAGATCGAGGGCGTCACCGAGCTGCACCCCGTCACGCACCGCGTGGTGGGCGACCGCATCGAGGCGGGAACCTTCATCGCCATCGGCGCCATCACGGGCGGGCCCGTGCACGTGGGCGGCTTCGATCCCGAGCACCTCGGCCTCGTCCTGCGCAAATACGAGAAGATGGGCATATCCATCGCCTACGACGGCAACGGCGTCACGGTATCGCGTGCGGACGACCTCCTGCCGATCGACATCCAGACCCTGCCGTTCCCGGGCTTCCCAACCGACATGCAGGCCCAGACCATGGTGCTTCTCGCCCTGGCGAAGGGCTCGTCCATGATCACCGAGAACGTGTTCGAGAACCGCTTCATGTTTGCCAGCGAGCTGCAGCGCATGGGCGCGAACATCACCATCGAGGGCCACCACGCCATCGTGCGCGGCGTTGCGGGCTTCTCGGGCGCGGAGGTGCAGGCATCCGACCTGCGCGCCGGCGCGGCGCTCGTGATGGCGGGTTTGGTCGCCGACGGCACCACCGTCGTCTCCAACATCCGCCACATCGACCGAGGGTACGAACGATTCGTCGAGAAGCTCCAGGGCCTCGGTGCCAAGACCGTGCGTGCAACGCGTCCCGACGAGGACGTTTTCAAGGATGAGGCAGACGTCTGGAGGACGAGTGGCCGGCATACCGTCAGATAGCTCCACGTACAGCAGGGCGAACGTAGAGCGCTACCGCAAGAAGGCGTCGAGCCAAGGGATCCGCCGCCGCGTGGCCCTCGGAGCTGCCATCGTGCTCGTCAGCACTCTCGTCTTCGGCGTCATCACCGCCGTCGGCTGGTACAACTCCATCAACGAGCGCCTCCAGAACCAAGACGTCATCAACGACGAGCTGCGGTCCGTGCTCGCCGAGCCTGCAGTTGCGACCGAGCCCTATTACGTGCTGCTCCTAGGCACCGACGGCCGCGAGGGCGAGGTGGACTACCGCGCCGACACCATCATCCTCGTGCGCGTCGATCCGCCGAACAAGCGCCTCACCATGCTCTCCATCCCGCGCGACACCTACATCCGCTACAAGGGCTCGGAGATGAAGATCAACGCGGCCCACTTCTACGACGGCCCCGCCGGCATGGTCACCGCCGTGCAGGACCTCACGGGCATCAAGATCTCGCACTACGCCGAGGTCAACTTCGACGGCCTCGCCGGCATCACCGACGCGCTCGGCGGCGTGTGGGTGGACGTCGACCAGTACATGTACGATGACGTGAACTTCAACAACATCGTGTCGCTCGAACCCGGTTACCAGCGGCTCAACGGCGAAGCGGCGCTCTTCTACACCCGCTGCCGCCAATTCTTCGATGGCGACTACACCCGCATGCGCCACCAGCGCGAGTTCATCAAGGCCCTCATCAAGCAGGTGCTCGACAATCCCGATCCCATGACGCTGTTCAACGTGGTGGACAAGTGCGCCGACATGGTGATCACCGATCTGTCCGCCGCCGATATCATCGCGCTCGCGAGCGAGCTGCGCGATATCGACGTCGAGAACGGTATCTACACCGCGCATGCGCCGTCCTATTCGGCCATGCTCGGCGACATCTCCTATGTGTTCGTCTCCCAAGGGCAGCTCAACGAGATGATGGCGATCATCGATCGAGGGGGCGACCCCGCTCTCTACCTCGAGAATCTTGAGGTCGACACCTCCGGCATGCCCGCGCAGACCGTCACGTACGAGGAACCCGTCTATTACGAGGAACCCGTCTACTACGAGGAGCCCGTCGTATGGGAGGAGCCTGTCGTGGGGGATGAGCCGGTCGACGACGGCACCGTCACCTACGAGTACGAGGCCGATGGGTACGGAGGCGAGGATATGGGTTACGATTGGGGCGGGGAGGAAACCGGTACCGATGGCGGTTCCGTCGGCGACGGTGACGCCGGCGGCGATATGTGGGAGTAGCTGTGGGTACAATGGGGTTGAATACTGTTTGATACAGCGGGCACACTCTGAAAGGTGCGCACATGGCTAGACCGGAACCCAACGCAGATCATGTTCTGACCCGTGCGGGAGAGGACTACCTCGAGGCGATCTACGTCCTTTCCACGCAATCCGAAGACGGAAGTGTGCGCTCCGTCGACGTTGCCGAAGACCTCAAGGTGTCCAAGGCGAGCGTCAACAAGGCGCTCTCCATGCTCAAAGAGCAGGGCATGGTCAATCAGGAGCACTACGGCAAGGTCACCCTCACCGACAACGGGTGCAGCTATGCGCGTCTGGTCTGGCGCGCCCACAGGGCATTGCGCGCATTTCTCACCAACGAGATCGGCGTGGACTATGAGACGGCCGATGAGGAGGCCTGCCTCATGGAGCACGTGCTCTCCCGAAACACCATGAATCTCCTCGTCGAACATCTCAAGTCACGAGGCATCTTCATAGAGGCATGATCGCTACGTCGAACAATACAAGGAGCTGCACCATGAAGGCAATCATCCCCGCCGCTGGACTCGGAACGCGCTTTCTCCCTGCAACGCGCTGCATGCCCAAGGAGCTGCTGCCCGTGCTCGACAAGCCCGTCATCCAATATGTCGTGGAGGAGGCCCTCGAGCCCCAGGGCGTCGATGGCGTCTGCATCATCAACTCGCACGAGAAGCCCGAGATCGAGAAGTACTTCTCGGTAGACGAGGAGTTCGAGGCGATGCTCGCCGCGCGCGGCAAGCAGGATCTGGCCGCCAAGGTGCACGAGGCGTCCACCCTGCCCGTGAGCTTTGCCTATCAGGATGATCCCAAGGGCCTCGGCCACGCCGTGCTCTGCGGTGCGGAGGCGGCTGGAAACGAACCCTTCTTCGTGCTGCTCGGCGACTACTTCGTGCCCGATCGCAAGATGTGCGTGCGCATGGCCGATGTCTCCGCCGCCCATGGCGGGGCCTCCGTCATCGCCGTTGCCGCCGTTCCCGAGGATCAGGTGAGCCGCTACGGCATCATCGCGGGCGCATGCATCGGGTCGCACCCCGATTTCGATGCCGCGGGCGAGCAGGAGGGCGCCGTGTGGAAGGTCAGCGGCCTGGTGGAGAAGCCCAAGCGCGAGGATGCGCCGTCGCACCTGTTCATCGTCGGGCGCTATCTGCTCACCCCGCGCGTGATGGAGCTATTGCAGACCCAGGAGCCCGGTGCCGGCGGCGAGATCCAGCTCACCGACGCGTTGCAGCGCCTGCTCGACGAAGAGGAGATGTACGCCCTCGTGGTCGATGCCGACGAGGGGTGCGATACGGGCACGCCCGCCGCATGGGCTGCCACCAATGCGCGCATGGCGCTTGCCGACCCCGCATCCGCCTCCGAATTCTTCGAGGCTTTGGGCCGCGACGGCCTGAGCGTGCGTGGATAGGCGCGATCTCATAATCCGCTTCGGGAACGACGGCTGGCACGCGCGCTTCGATTGGTCCTTCACGCCGGACAACGTTGCCCGCGTTGCCGATGCGCTCGGCCTCGCATGGGCCGATGAAGCGCCGGGTTCCGTCATCTACGTCGGATACGATACCCGTCATGAAGGCGCCCGCTTCGCGCGGCTCGTCGGCGAGGTCATGGCCGCCTACGGGCTGCACGTGCGCCTGTCGACGACCGTCGCCCCAACGCCTGCCGTTGCCTGGGCGTGCGCGCACGACCCGCGGGCGGTCGGCGCCGTGATCCTCACGGCATCGGAGCGCTCCTGCGAATACGGGGGCATTCTCGTGCGCTTCTCGGACGGCAGCTCCGCCAACCGCGCGTTTCTCGACAAGGTGGAGGACCTCGTTCCGTCTCAGGCGCCGTCTGCGCGGGGCGAGGTGCAGGAGACGGACTTCATGGAGGCCTATCTCGACGCGCTGGCAGCGTCGGTCGATGCGCGCGCGTTCGCGCACCACCCGCTGAGCGTTGTGGTGGATCCCCTCTACGGCGCCGCAACGGGCAACCTCTCGAAGGTGCTCGAGCGCCTGGGGTGCACGGTCACCCAGATCCACGACGAGACGTTCCCCGACTTCGGCGGTTTCCATCCCGAGCCCGTCGATCCCTGGGCCGACAAGTGCGAGCAGGCGGTGACCGGCCTCGGCGCCGGCATCGGGCTCGTGCTCGACGGCGACGGCGACCGCTTCGCCGTTGTGGACGAGACGGGCCGCCTGCTCGCGCCCCATCAGCTCACCCCGCTCATCATCGAGCACCTCGTCGTCAACCGCAAGCGCACCGGCCGCGTGATCACCACTCTCTCGAGCTCATCGAGCATTCTCGCCCAAGCGCACGAGCTCGGCTTGGAGGCCCTGTCGCTGCCCGTGGGGTTCTCGCGCCTCTATCGCGAGCTTCGCGAGAACGATGTGCTGATCGGCTGCGAGGAGTACGGCGGCATCGTCATCCCGAGCCACCTCTTCGAGCGCGACGGGCTGCTGGGTTGTTTGCTCGTGTGCGAGCTGGTGGCCCAAAGCGGCATGAGCCTGAGCCAGCTGCTTGCCCGGAGCGAGGAGCGTCTGGGCCGCAGGTGCTACATGCGGCGCGATATTCGCATGGAGACGGGCCAGGTATCGGTGCTGCGCACCGTGCTGCCCGGCCTCAACCCCGATCAGATCGCCGGGCGCGTGCCCAGCGAGGTCGGCCACGCCGATGGCATGCGCCTCGACTTTTCCGACGGTTCGTGGGTGCTCGTGCGCCCCTCGCGAACCGATGCGGTGGTGCGCATCTATGCGGAGGCCTTCAACGAGCGCGACCGCGACGAGCTGCTCGAGGCCACAAGCAAGCTCCTGCGCGCCGGCATCTGACCCCGTCCCCCGCTCGCGCCCCACTCGGGGATACTCCCCCAATGGGGCCGTGGCACGGAATCGCCTTATTCCTGC
The DNA here is from genome assembly GCA_040307385.1 of Atopobiaceae bacterium. GTDB lineage: Bacteria > Actinomycetota > Coriobacteriia > Coriobacteriales > Atopobiaceae > RUG721. The sequence goes on along the minus strand of JAWRJQ010000074.1, from coordinate 4,958 downwards.
GGGTTTTGCCCCCAGAGCGCCTTGTTCCTTAGGAATAAGCCCGTCTCGCGGCTCAAGTTGCAGGAATAAGTCGTTCTGGTGCCAGACCCCAAGTCCCTGCGAGCGCTCCCACCCATCGGATGCCGCACAGACGGCTTGCATACTATATAGAACGCGAGCGCCCTGCGAAAGTAGATGAAATTTTGATGCAGCGTGACGGGAGGGGCATGCAGTCGCTTCCAAACGCGAAGTTTTCTCGCACGCAGCGCGTTTAACGGATCGGTAGCGAAGCGAGGTGCATGCCGCACCTGCCCCATATGTGGCTTGTTTTCATCATCTACCTGCGCTATCGCAGTCTCCGTCAAGCGATTTGTTCGATAGGGGATAAGAACAAAATATGTAGGAAATGTGAACAGATAGTTTTACGCTTCCAGCGGGCTCCAAGGTGCGTATAGTTATTTCCCGCGCACACTCAACGGAGTAAGACAAATTGTGAGCGCAGCGAACCTTGAAAACCGGATACTGCGATCGAAAGATCGATGAAGATAGCACAGCGAAATCGAATGTCTGAACACTCGTTCAGAGCTAAGTCAATTTCGGTGAATCCGAGATCAGCGGGATCTTAGAGACGGATCGTCCAAACTTTGAATTGTTCCAGCTCAGCTGGATCATATTTGAACGGAGAGTTCGATCCTGGCTCAGGATGAACGCTGGCGGCGCGCCTAACACATGCAAGTCGAACGGTTAAAGCCCCTTCGGGGGTGTATAAAGTGGCGAACGGCTGAGTAACACGTGGGCAACCTGCCTCTTGCACCGGGATAGCCACGGGAAACCGTGGGTAATACCGGATACTCCGTAACCATCGCATGGTGGATGCGGGAAAGCGCATACGGCAAGAGATGGGCCCGCGGCCTGTTAGCTTGTTGGTGGGGTAACGGCCTACCAAGGCAATGATGGGTAGCTGGGTTGAGAGACCGACCAGCCAGATTGGGACTGAGACACGGCCCAGACTCCTACGGGAGGCAGCAGTGGGGAATCTTGCACAATGGGCGAAAGCCTGATGCAGCGACGCCGCGTGCGGGATGAAGGCCCTATGGGTTGTAAACCGCTTTCAGCAGGGAAGAGGCCGCAAGGTGACGGTACCTGCAGAAGAAGCCCCGGCTAACTACGTGCCAGCAGCCGCGGTAATACGTAGGGGGCAAGCGTTATCCGGATTCATTGGGCGTAAAGCGCTCGTAGGCGGCTTGTTAGGTCGGGAGTCAAATCCCGGGGCTCAACCCCGGCACGCTTCCGATACCGGCAGGCTTGAGTTTGGTAGGGGAAAGTGGAATTCCAAGTGTAGCGGTGGAATGCGCAGATATTTGGAAGAACACCAGTGGCGAAGGCGGCTTTCTGGGCCATAACTGACGCTGAGGAGCGAAAGCTAGGGGAGCAAACAGGATTAGATACCCTGGTAGTCCTAGCCGTAAACGATGGACACTAGGTGTGGGGGAAAACTTCTTCCGTGCCGCAGCTAACGCATTAAGTGTCCCGCCTGGGGAGTACGGCCGCAAGGCTAAAACTCAAAGGAATTGACGGGGGCCCGCACAAGCAGCGGAGCATGTGGCTTAATTCGATGCAACGCGAAGAACCTTACCAGGGCTTGACATGTAGGTGAAGCGGCGGAAACGTCGTGGCCGAAAGGAGCCTATGCAGGTGGTGCATGGCTGTCGTCAGCTCGTGTCGTGAGATGTTGGGTTAAGTCCCGCAACGAGCGCAACCCTCGTCGCATGTTGCCAGCGGTTCGGCCGGGCACCCATGCGAGACCGCCGGCGTCAAGCCGGAGGAAGGTGGGGATGACGTCAAGTCATCATGCCCCTTATGTCCTGGGCTGCACACGTGCTACAATGGCCGGCACAATGGGCTGCCACCTCGTGAGAGGGAGCGAATCCCTAAAGCCGGTCCCAGTTCGGATTGGAGGCTGCAACCCGCCTCCATGAAGTCGGAGTTGCTAGTAATCGCGGATCAGCACGCCGCGGTGAATGCGTTCCCGGGCCTTGTACACACCGCCCGTCACACCACCCGAGTCGATTGCACCCGAAGTCGTCGGCCTAACCCGTAAGGGAGGGAGATGCCGAAGGTGTGGTTGGTAAGGGGGGTGAAGTCGTAACAAGGTAGCCGTACCGGAAGGTGCGGCTGGATCACCTCCTTTCTAGGGAGAATAACCTCTCGAGAGAGACAACTATTTGATGGGACGGACCCGTCTAATTCCGCTGATTCAATCTTCATAATGCGAAAGCATCCAGTATCCGGTTTCGAGGGTTCGCTCTCGGCGTACCTTGAAAGCTGCATAGCGTGACAGAAGATTTTCTTATATGAAGATCGCATCTTTACGATCAGATGATGCAAATCATCGAGATCGAGTATGTTCGAACCATCGAAAAGAAGATGGTAAGGGCACACGGTGGATGCCTTGGCACAGGAAGCCGATGAAGGACGTGATAAGCTGCGATAAGCCACGGTGAGGAGCACATATCCTTTGACCCGTGGATCTCCGAATGGGTGAACCCGATGGGAGTCATTGCCCATCACTCCCAGCTGAACACATAGGCTGGGCAGAGGTAACCGGGGGAACTGAAACATCTAAGTACCCCGAGGAAGAGAAATCAACCGAGATTCCCCTAGTAGTGGCGAGCGAACGGGGACCTAGCGCAAACCGGTGGTAGCTTCGGCGCCATCGGGGTTGTAGGACCACTCATCGTGCAGTTACAAAACCACGTGGAAGCAGAACGGTCTGGGAAGGCCGGCGAGACAGGGTTAGAGCCCCGTACGCAAATCTGCGTGGACTGCCGAGTGGCACCTGAGTACTGCCGGACACGTGAAACCCGGTGGGAATCTGGGGGGACCACCCTCCAACGCTAAATACTCTCCTGTGACCGATAGTGAACCAGTACCGTGAGGGAAAGGTGAAAAGTACCCCGAGAGGGGAGTGAAATAGTACCTGAAACCGTGTGCCTACAAGCAGTCGGAGCAGCTTTCTAGCTGTGACGGCGTGCCTTTTGTAGAATGAGCCAGCGAGTTACGGCATGTGGCGAGGTTAAGCTAGCAAGCGAGCCGCAGCGACAGCGAGTCTGAACAGGGCGACATAGTCGCATGCCGTAGACGCGAAGCCAGGTGAGCTATCCATGGGCAGGCTGAAGCGGGGGTAAGACCCCGTGGAGGGCCGAACCCACCTAGGTTGAAAACTGGGGGGATGACCTGTGGATAGGAGTGAAAGGCCTATCAAACCTGGAGATATCTCGTTCTCCCCGAAATAGCTTTAGGGCTAGCCTCGGATGTTTACCAACGGGGGTAGAGCACTGAATGGGTGCGGGGGCCTCACCGCCTACCAATCTCAATCAAACTCCGAATACCGTTGGTCCAGAATCCGGGAGTCAGAATATGTGGGCTAAGCTGTGTATTCGAAAGGGAAACAGCCCAGACCGCCCGCTAAGGTCCCTAAATCCATGCTAAGTGGCAAAGGATGTGCGTTTGCCTAGACAACCAGGATGTTGGCTTAGAAGCAGCCATTCATTTAAAGAGTGCGTAATAGCTCACTGGTCGAGTGGACATGCGCCGACAATACACGGGGCTAAGCATGGTACCGAAGCGGCGGATCAGTCTTTGACTGGTGGTAGGGGAGCTTTCTGTGCGGGGTGAAGCTGTGGGGTAACCCATGGTGGACTGCCCAGAAGTGAGAATGCTGGCATGAGTAACGAGAGCGACGAGAATAACGTCGCCGCCGTAAACCCAAGGTTTCCTGGGCAAGGCTAATCCTCCCAGGGTCAGTCGGGAGCTAAGGCGAGGCCGGAAGGCGTAGTCGATGCACAGCAGGTAGACATTCCTGCACCTCCAAAAGAGCGTTATCACCGATGGGGTAACGGAGAAGGGTAGCCGAGCGGGGTTCTGGACGTCCCCGTGAGAGATCGTAGGCTGAGAAGTAGTGAAATGCGCTTCTCGTGACGGCTGAGGATCAGGACGAAGCAATTGAGTGAAGTCGGTAAGCCCATACTTCCAAGAAAAACCTCTAGGGAGTTCTGCGGAGCCCGTACCGCAAACCGACACAGGTGGGTGGGTAGAGCATACCAAGGCGATCGGGAGAACTATGGTTAAGGAACTCGGCAAAATTACCCCGTAACTTCGGAAGAAGGGGTGCCGGCTAAGGTGGAGGGACTTGCTCCCCGAGCTCTGGTCGGTCACAGTAAATTGGCCCAAGCGACTGTTTATCAAAAACACAGGACTCTGCTGAAGTCGTAAGACGACGTATAGGGTCTGACGCCTGCCCGGTGCCGGAAGGTCACGAGGAGTTGTCAGCTTCGGCGAAGCAGCGAATCTAAGCCCCGGTAAACGGCGGCCGTAACTATAACGGTCCTAAGGTAGCGAAATTCCTTGTCGGGTAAGTTCCGACCTGCACGAAAGGCGTAACGATTTGGGCGCTGTCTCAACCATAGACCCGGTGAAATTGCAGTAGTCGTGAAGATGCGACTTACCCGCGGAAGGACGGAAAGACCCCGTGAACCTTTACTGCAGCTAGACATTGGCTGCCGGTTCGTCGTGTAGAGGATAGGTGGGAGGCTGTGAAGTGTGGACGCCAGTCTGCATGGAGCCACCCTTGGAATACCACCCTCGGCGTTCTGGCAGCCTAACCCCGTGCCGTGATCCGGGCGGGGGACCGTGTCTGGTGGGTAGTTTGACTGGGGCGGTCGCCTCCTAAAATGTAACGGAGGCGCACGTAAGGTTTGCTCAGGATGGTCGGCAATCATCCTTTTGAGTGCAAGAGCATAAGCAGGCTTAACTGCGAGACCTACAAGTCGAGCAGATGGGAAACCAGGTTCTAGTGATCCGGCGGCTCAGAGTGGAATGGCCGTCGCTCAACGGATAAAAGGTACTCCGGGGATAACAGGCTGATCTTCCCCAAGAGTCCACATCGACGGGAAGGTTTGGCACCTCGATGTCGGCTC
>JAWRJQ010000073.1:0-6927 GCA_040307385.1 Atopobiaceae bacterium | reverse complement strand
AGGTCGGCTCGCTCAGCGCGCCGGGGTCGTCGTGCCTGCCCATGCCGTCTCCTTTCCATTTCAGATGCCGATATACCGTATGACGTTATAACGCTGTACATAATATATCGTCGGCCGTGATAGCTGTCAACGGGTTTTTTGAAAAAATCTCTGCACCCATGCGCGGCAGCTGCGGGATGCGGGATGCGGGATGCCGCAAGCCACGATGCAGGGGCTCTGCGGTATCAGCTCTCCACATACACCATGGGTGCGTAGCCGGGATCTTTCGCATCCTCGAACTCCTTGGCGATGCCGGCCGCCACATCCGGCTTGGTGAAGAGATCGTACGCCGTGGCTGCGATCACCTTGGCCGCGTACAGCGCGCCCTTCTCGGCGAGCGTGGTCCCGCTTGCAGCCGTCGCCTGCCAGGTGTGGGGCGCCACGCCGATAGGCCAGCATGCAGATGCGAACATCTGCATGGGCACCACGAAGCTGACATCCCCGCCGTCGGTGGAGGCCGTGAGCGGGGCCTGCACATGCATGTCCCTGGCTCCTGCACCCTCCATCATGGGGCCCTCCCCGAAGAGGCCGCCGTCCCTGCTCGCCACGGCGGGATCGACCGCCGCTTGCAGGGACCTTGCAAAGTCGAGCTCATCTGCGCTGAACGCAGGCCTCGGGCACGCCTCGAGGTTCTCCTGTACGAGATCGGCAAATGCGTGGTTGCAGCGGATCTCGCAGCAGCCGCCCTCGACCTCGATCTTGACCTCGGTTTCCGTCATCAGGGCTGCTCCCTGGGCGATCTTCTTGATCCTCTCGAGGATGCCTTTGACGTCGCTCATGTGCGGCGCCCTGATAAAGTACCAGCTCTCCGCCTTGGGGGGCACGATGTTGGGCGGCAGCCCCCCGCTGCTGGTCGTATAGTGCATGCGGGCCTGGTCGATGACATGCTCGCGCAGGTAGTTGACGCCCACGTTCATGAGCTCCACGGCATCCAGGGCACTGCGTCCCTTCTCGGGAGCCGCCCCCGCATGGGAAGGGGTGCCGGTGAAGAAGAACCGGGCGCTGACATTTGCCAGGGCAGCGCCGTCCCAGACGAGCGTATGGCACATGGGGTGCCAGGTGAGGGCGAAGTCCACATCGTCGAAGAGGCGATGGTAGACCATCTTGACCTTGCCGCGTATCAGCAGCTCCTCCTCGGGACAGCCGTAGAACCGCACGGTGCCGCCCATGTCCTCGGCCTCCAGGATCTCCTTGAGGGCGATGGCGGCGACCGCCGACGCCGATCCCAAGAGGTTGTGCCCGCATCCATGCCCCGCCCCGTCTTCGACCACGGCTTCCTTGCGCGCGGTGGCCTTCTGCGAGAGCCCCGGCAGGGCATCGTACTCGCCGAGCAGGGCGATCACGGGCTTGCCAGCACCATACTCCGCATAGAATCCGTAGTCCAGATCGGGAGCGTCATGGAGGGCAAAGCCGGAGTCGGACAGAAGCGTGCGGAAATAGGCGCAAGCCTGCTCCTCCGCCCCGCTCGGCTCCGGATGGGCCCATAGATAGCGGCACGCAGCTTCGAGCGTGGGCTGCAGCTTGTCGACGATCCCATAGATTCCAGGTTTATCCATGCCGAGACCTTGCATCTCATTTATCTTCGATGCCCGCACCTGCGGCAGCCGCATCCGCTTTGCCCGAAGACCACAGCTTGAAGGCGATGCCGAGAAACACCGCCGTGATGATGGGCAGCCAATTGGCCGCAGACGGCAGCCAGCTGAATACTCCGAGGTAGATCAGCACGTAGAGCAGGCAGCAGTAGACGAGCATGGCCACCGCATATGCGATGTCCTTGATGCCGAACTGCATCGTAAGCGCCCCGAAGAGGGCGGGGAGCAGGTAGCTGAGGGCCCCTATCACCGACGAGGGCAGCTGGGCGAGGATGACCGTCCCCAGGATAACGCCGATCGTCAGGATGGTCACGTTGATGATCACGGATACGGCCATGCCTATGGTGGCGATCAGAGAGCCTTCCTCCGTGCCCGCCTCCACGTCGGCCGCCACCTGGGCCATGGATGCGCACGGAACCCTCATGTTGGATATGTTGCCCGAGAGGAAGGCCATGTAGGTTCCCACGGGACCGAGCACGTTGAAGTACCCGATGGGCTCCATGATCCAGAGGAACCCGAATGCCGCCGCGCCGGTGATGAACGCCGCAGGGAGCTTGCCCCATTCGGGCACGGCTTTGAAGACCACCGCCAACACGATGGGCGGGATGAACGAGAGGACCACGCCGAGGATGCCGGTGAGCTTTCCGTAGCGGTGCATTGCGGGCATGTAGACGTTCTCGTAATACGCTTTCTTACGTTCGCTGTTCATGGTGCACCCCCTATGCGCCGATGGGCAGGATCGCCGTCAGGATCATGGCCGCGATCATGGCGATCGCTAGGTTCCACTCGGCGAGCTTCTTGTTCTTGGCGGATACCTTGAGCATGATGAACATGAAGAGCGCTCCCAGCAGGGCGGCAACCGCGCTCTTGCCGAAGTAGAAGCCGCCCGCGTCGGCATCGAATTTCACGAGGTGGTTGCCCACGAACGAGGCGCAGCATGCGATGATGGCGGCAAGGCTGATGACCCCCATCTTCTCCGTGCTGCCTCCCGTGATCCTATGCTGGATCTTCTCCATGCGGCTCGCCGAGAAGGTGGCGAAGATCACCCAGCCGATTGAGCAGAGCACCATGGTCCAGACCGCCATGGCAAGCGCCGTGGGCGTCATGGGATCGGTGCCGAGGGTAACGCCCACCTGCTGGGTGCCGAAGCCGGCTGCGATCCCCTCGAACATCACCGAGCCGATGAGCGACAGCCTCATCCAGCCCACGGGGCCTCCCACGGTAACGAGCAGCGAGAGCATGCCGCTGAGGATCACGAGAGACGGGCCGATCGACGTGATGGCCGCCGCGCGCATGGCCTTCCCGACGGTTTCGTCGGGAATCTGGATGTCCCTCGATGCTTGACGCGCCTTTGCCAGAAAGAACACGGCCTGGAAGACGATAAGGCCTACCGGTATCGCGCATGCGACCCACATGGGAATGCTGTTGGCAATCTGCAGTGCATCCATACCCCTCTCCCCTTTCCTTGCGGCAACCTGTGCTATGCGCGGGCTCCGAGCCATGCCGTTGCGACCGTGGCGTATATGGCGGAGTTGACGACCAGGGCATCTTCATTGAAGCGCACCTGGGGGTTGTGCTCGGAGTACGCCGGATAATCCTCGCCGAAGCGCGCGCCGACGGCGATGTAGCAGCACGGGACCTTATCGCTGAAGAACGCGAAATCCTCGGATCCCATTGCATGGAAGACCGGAAGGATGTCGAGGCCGCTGCACTCGTCCTTGAGGACGCCCATGAGCTCGTCCGTAAGCGTCCTGTCGTTTACCACGGCGGGGCAGTCGCTTGTCGCCGTGACGGTGACGTCGGCACCGTACACCGCGCCCACCCTCTCGGCGACTTCCCCGATACGGCGTATCATGAACGTCCTGACCTCGGGATCGAACGCCCTGAGCGTGCCTTCGAGAACGGCGCGTTCCGGAATGACGTTGTTGACGGATCCCCCCTCGAAACGGCCGATGGTGATCACGACCTCGCTCGATGCGGAGGCCTCGCGCGCGATAAGCTCCTGCAGCGCCAGGAAGATGTGCACGCCCGCATTGATGGGGTCCACGCCCTTCTCCGGAGTCGAGCCGTGCGTGCCCCTGCCCGTGATGCCTATCTTGAATCCGTATACCGCCGACATGGGGAAGTAGCCGTATCCTATGGCTCCCACCGGAGACGCAGAGGCCATATGGGCCGCAAATGCAGCGTCTACCTTGGGGTTTTCCAGCACGCCCTCATCGATGGCCGTCTGGGCGCCCCTGAATACCTCTTCCCCCGATTGGAAGAGGAGCTTTACGCGGCCCTTCAGCTCGCCCTCATGCGCTTTCAGAAGGGCCGCCGCCCCGAGCAGGGACGCGGCGTGCATATCGTGCCCGCAGGCGTGCATATTGCCGTTGGCAGACGCAAACTCGAGTCCGGAATCCTCGCTCATCGGGAGGGCGTCCATGTCGCTTCGAAGCAGGAAGCACCTCTCGCCCGCACCCAGAATGGCGACGATATGGGAGTTTTCCGTGCTGACCTGATAGGATATGCCGAGCTTGCCAAGCTCGTCCTGAATGTAGGCGGATGTCTGCGGCACATCGAGGCCGAGCTCGGGAATCTGGTGGAGGTGCCTGCGCCATGCTACGAGATCATCCTTCATGGCAGCGGCTTCCTGCAGGTAGGCACCGGCCATATGGGTATCCTCCTGTCGTTCGGCGGTACAGCTCAGATACGCACGGCAATCGCTGTGATGCACTTCTAAATGTATCGAAACGCGGGGGATGGCTGGTATACCGAAAAACGTTAAGCTAGCTATAACGGTTTGATTATAATGTTCGTACAGCAATCACCATGGATATCGGATAAAAGCGGGGGGGACATGACGTTTCGACATCTTGAATGCGCCGTGACGGTTGCACATGCCGGATCCATCAATAAGGCCGCCAAGAAGATGCTGGTATCGCAGCCGTACCTGTCCGGCATGATCAAATCTCTGGAACAGGAGCTGGGGTATCCCCTGTTTATACGCAGCAACCAGGGCATACGCTGCACCGACGAGGGCGAGCGCTTCATATCCCATGCGGAGTCCATAGCCGCAGAGCTTGCCAGCATCAAAGCGATTGCGCGCGACCGGGAGGCCCCCCTGACGGTCGCAACCTACTATTCCAGATTCATAACCGAGCAGTTCCTCACCTTCCACAACGGCAGCGGCGGCACTCTGGGCGACAAATACCGCGAGATGGGAAACATGGAGGTGCTCGATGGGGTGGCGAGGCGGGACTATGGGCTGGGGATCATCTACCACGCACGCAGCAAGAGGAAGAAGTTCATGGGCTTGGCGGACAGGAGCAGCCTGGCATACCATACCCTCTTCGATGCCATGGGCACCTATCTGGTCATGTCGCCCAAGCACCCCCTGGCCCGCAAGGAGCATATCAGCCACAGCGAGCTTGCGGCCTGCGATATGGTCTTCTTCGACGATGCGAGCACCGTGCTGTACATGGTCGAGCACCTGAAGCTGCCGGAGTCTGCCACGGACTTCTCGGTTTCCGACAGAGGAACCTTCATCGATGCCCTGAACAGCGGGAGGTACCTGTCGGTGATCAACACGCCCTTCCCGGAGAAGGAGAGGGATTTCGTGCTGAAGGATGTGGCGGATTCGCTGCCAGCGGATGCCGATTTCGAGGTCGGAAGCGCCTGCCTGCACAGGAAGGACCATCGGCTGACAAAGCGGGAGCGGGGTTTCCTTGCTGCCGTTATGAGGGGAAGGCCCTAGGGACGCACCGCGCCACCGCCCGTCCCAGCCGATGCCCGGGGCTACGGCTCCTTCTTGTCGGCCTGCCCGGCCTCGGGGGCGACGGGGGTCGGAATCGCCTGCTGGCCGTGCACCGGCGGGGAATATGTTCTGTAGACTGGTGCGCCGGCTTGGGCGGGCATGCTGGCTTCGGGAGAAGCGTGCGCAAGGGCCTTCGCCGCATAGAAGATGCCCAGCACCCAGAGCAGGCCGAACGCGCTATCCAACACAGCGTGAAAGATTCCTCCGCCTTCCAGATTGGACATGAAGGACAGTGCGACCCTCACCAGGCCCAGCCCTGCAGCCAGGGGCGCAAGGCCTGCGAGCGTGGATATGTCCAACGTAAACCCCTGGATCACGTCAGCTGCCGCGGCCACGCATAGGATAGCCCAGACAGCCGCAACCAGCAGGGCGGCGACGCTGAACGACGAGACCAGGCTCCACACGGCCAACGCCAGCTGAAGCGCCAGCAGAATCAGCATCCCCACGTCCTTCCTCCCAATGAAGAGCATGGCCACGAGGGCAAGCTGGATGATGCGCCGCGCCCACCAGAGCATCGGCACGTACGGGAGCGCTTGCGCGTACGCGAGGAACCCGACGAAGTACAGGATATCCAGCAGCAGCAGGATCGCAGCGGGAATGCGCTGCGGGCCCAGCATCGCATTCCGTGGGATCGAACGGTCGTTGTCCATGAGATCTTCCCCTTTACATGCCCGGCGCGCTACCCGTACCCTTCGAATTGTACGACAACGGCACGGCGGTAGGACGACGGCATCAACCCGACATGCGCCATCCTCCCCTTCCCGCGAGCACCGAGGCCTTTCCGTTCAGTTGAGGCAGCGCCCGCATCCTCTCTATCGGCTGTGGGTATGCTGCAACCGGATAGCGCTATCAAACGCAAGCTCAAGCTGATGATGGGGAAACTGGCAGCGGCCGTCTTTTCCTCAAAGCTGTAGCTGATTCCTGTTCTTCGGCGAGTATGTTTCCGAACCCGCGGCGGCAAGCGCCCCGCCGCTCACTCGAAGAACGTTCCAACTTTGAACTTCACGGACACGGTGCCTTCCGGAACCGCCTCGAAGCGGTAGACGTTCTTGAAGGCAACCCCGTACTGGTCGGTGACGAGCACGGTGTTCCAGCGGTTGCTGGTCTGCAGGGTGATCGTAGCGCCGTTCTTCACGGCCCCGCAGTTGACCCCGTTCAGATAGACGACGTGCGATGCCAGGGCCCCCACGAAACTGGAGAGGCGCGTGAAGCTGATGGTGCAGGGAGCAGCGAGGATATCCTCCTGCTGCGCTGCAAGCGGAAAGGATTGGAACTTGTGCTTGCAGTTTTTGCAGACATAGGCGAGCGGGACGGTTTCCGTGTTCTTGGAGGCGCTGCGGCTCATCGCCATGTTGGCGATCGCACCGCCGAAGAAAGCTCCGGCGATCTCCTTGCCCAAGCTCCCGGCCTTGCCCTTCGCCTCCAAATCCTCCGAACCGCACTGAGGGCATCTCAGCCCCTTCAACGTTGCAACCGTATCCATCGTCACGTCCTCCTTTT
>JAWRJQ010000072.1:0-14801 GCA_040307385.1 Atopobiaceae bacterium | reverse complement strand
GCGCAGGTAGTCGTAGATCTCGGTGACCGTGCCCACCGTGGAGCGCGGATTCCTCGAGGTGGTCTTCTGGTCGATGGAGACCGCCGGCGACAGCCCGTCGATGGAATCGAGGTCGGGCTTGTCCATCTGCCCGAGGAACATACGGGCGTAGGCGGAGAGGCTCTCCACGTAGCGGCGCTGGCCCTCGGCGTAGATGGTGTCGAACGCGAGGCTCGACTTGCCCGAGCCCGAGAGGCCCGTGATCACGACGAGCTTGTCGCGCGGGATGTCGATGTCGATGTCGGCGAGGTTGTGCTCGCGCGCGCCGCGGATGACGATGGATTCTTGTGACATAGGGCAATTCTCCCTGGTTCCCAACCGTTCTTTTTAGCAATTCTCAAGTTTAGCCGAGTTAGGCGGGTCAGCGCACACGGCACGGCGATTCACGTACGGAACATAAGTTCGTGTTGTGGTGCGTTGCGTTGCGTTGCGCCGCCCTGGCCGGTTAGGCTATGGCTGCACGCGCACCTTGACGCAGACCTTGCGGAGAGGCGCGGGGCCGGCTGTGCCGCAGCAGGCGGGCTTGTGCGCATCGGCGGGAGGAGTCATGCAGAACTCGCCGGCGCGCAGCACGACCCAGGATGCATCGGCGTCGGGATAGGAGTAGAGGCAGAAATCAGCGTCCTCATCGAATTCCTGCAGCGCCGCGCAGGCGCCGATGGGGGCGATGCCGATGCGCTCCTCCCCCTCGATGACGCAGTGGATGTCGGCATAGGCGCGGTGGGCCTCATAGCTCTTCTCCGACGCGGCCACCGTCGTGGTCGCCATCACGTTGGCGAAGACGTCATCGCCGGCGATGTCATAACGGCCGGGCTCGAGCGCCGCAAGGTCGGTGGACGCGAGCCATGCGAACGCAGCCGCGAAGCGTGTACCGGCGATGTCGTTCTGCGATCGATTGATCAGGGCAGCTGCGATCATGATTCCTCCTTACGGCAGACGCCCACAGTATAGGGCGAGAGGGCATCGACGGGTCGAGCGTGCGGTGAGTCTATGCCACGCCGGATGGGGCGTCGGATACATCGCTCGTCCGAAGCGCGGACAGTGTACCATGAACGCACAGGAAGGGAGGTTCGATGAGGATTCGTGCGGAGATGGACTGCGATGTCCTGGTCATCGGCTCGGGACTCGCCGGCATCATGGCGGCTATCGCCGCAGCCGAGGCGGGATCGAGCGTGCTGTTGTCGAGCGCCGGCCTCATCTTCTCGGGTTCGAGCTTCTTCGAGGGAACGTGGGGGCTGGGCTGCATCGCAGCCTCCAGCCCAGCCGATGAGAACGACCTCGCGGACACCATCCTAAAAGTGGGCTGCGGCGTCGCAGACGAGCGGCTCGTGCGCGCGCTCGTGCACGACGCCCCGCACGCCCTGGCCGACCTCGAACGACGCGGCGTCCGCCTGCGCGATGCCGACGCTTCCGAGGAGCGCGAGTACATCCCCTGCTTCGACCATGCGCACCGCACATGGCGCGGCCTCGAGCGCGCATCGCTCATGCACGCGCTCGGAGGCGAGCTCTTCCGCTTGGGCGTCGGGCGGCTCCCGCGCCATATCCTCATCGACCTGATCGAAGAGGGCCAGCAGCGTGTGGACGAGCCTCCCGAAAGACGCACCCGCATCATCGGAGCCGTGCTCTACGACAGCGCCGGCAAAGCGTATCGCGCCGTGAGCGCGCCCGCCGTGGTGCTCGCCACGGGCGGCATGGGCGGCCTCTACCGGAGCAATCTCGTGCGCGCCGACTGCCTGGGAAGCGCCCAGGCCGTGGCCCTCGCCCATGGCGAAGAGCTCGTCAATGTCGAGTTCTTGCAGTTCATGCCCACGGTCATCACACCCAAGGGGCCCATAGTCTTCAACGAGAAGTGCTTCCGCTTCTCCACGCTCTCGCTTCCCGTGGACGAGGCCCTGCTCGACGAGAGATCGACCTACGGGCCGTTCACCGCGCGCCTTGCCGCACGCGAGGTCGACTTCGCCATCGCGCGCGCAGGGAAACCCGTTTTCGTACAGGTGAACCGCCTGCCCAGCCACGTGCCCGAGTTCATCCGCACCTACCGCAGCTGGTACGAGCGGGCAACGGGGCTCGCGCTCGAAGCGCCGGTCGAGCTGCGTCACAGCGCGCACGCGAGCAACGGCGGCATCGCGATCGACGAGAACGGCGCCTGCAGGCTGCCCGGCCTCTTCGCAGCCGGAGAATGCGCGGGCGGCATGCACGGCGCGGACCGCATAGGAGGCCTTGCGTCCGCGAGCGCGCTTGTGTTCGGGCGTCGCGCGGGCAGCGCGGCAGCCGCCTCGGCGACACGGGCCGCGCGATGCTTCGAGGTCGGCTACGAGCCCGTCAGCTCCGTCGCCGTCGCGACGGCGGAGACGATGCTCGGTATCACGCTCGATACGTCTGCCGGCATCATCCGCACCGGTGCCGATCTCGCCCGCGCCGACCGCATCATCGAGGCCCAGATGCATAACGGCGCCCTCCCGCTGCTGCAGCGCCAGCGGCTGCGCTCGGCGCGCGCCCTGCTCTCCGCGATGCACGCACGCACCGAAAGCCTGGGGTCGCACTTCCGCGCGGACGCTCCCGCCGATTGCAGGTAGAATCGTACCCAAACGCAAACCCACGAGGAGAGGATCATCCATGCCCCTATCGCCCGAAGAGGAAGAGGCCATCCGCCGCGAGTTCGAGGCCGCGCGCACCGGCGGCCGCGAGGAAGGCACGCAAGCACCCGACCAGGGACCGCAGCTATTCGCGCAGAGCGTCCAATCGAACGTGCGCCACGTGGTGGGCGTGGTGTCGGGCAAGGGCGGCGTGGGCAAGTCGCTCGTATGCGGCATGCTCGCCGTGGAGCTCAAGCGGCGCGGCGCCTCCGTGGGCATCTTGGACGCCGACCTCACCGGCCCCTCCATTCCCAAGATGTTCGGCCTTTCGGGCGTGCATGCCACCGCATGGAACGGCCTTCTCATCCCCTCCGAAACCTCGGGCGGCATCAAGGTCATGAGCGCCAACCTCGTGCTCGACAGCGAGACCGACCCCGTGCTGTGGCGGGGGCCTGTGGTGGCGGGCGCCCTCCAGCAGTTCTGGAGCCAGTGCGCGTGGGGCGAGCTCGACTACGTGCTCATCGACATGCCCCCGGGAACGAGCGACGTGGCCCTCACCGTGTTCCAGTCGTTCCCCATCGAGGGCATCGTCATCGTGTCCACCCCGCAGGACCTCGTGCAGATGGTCGTGGGCAAGGCCGTCAAGATGGCGGCCATGATGGACGTCCCCGTGCTCGGCATCGTCGAGAACATGGCCTACATCGAGTGCCCGCATTGCAACGAGCGGATCGAGCCGTTCGGCCCGAGCAAGCTCGACGAGACCGCCGCGCTCTACGACATCGACGCGCTGGGCAGCCTGCCCATGACCAACGCCTATGCCGAGATGTGCGACCGGGGCGCCATCGAGCAGGAGCTTCCGCAGAACATGCTTCCCGATGCCGTGAAGATGATCGAGGCCGTCGCCTCCTACTACGACGGCGCGGAGGGCGTCCTCTAGCCATGTCCAAGGGGCCGAGAAAACCATCGCGTGCGCAGGTGCGTGCGCGGCTGTTGGCCGAGGCGGCTGCCGTGGCGCTTCCGGACTCCATCGACGTGTGCGTGTGCGGGGGTGGCGCCGCAGGCCTCGCGGCCGCCATCGCAGCCACCGAAGCGGGCGCGTCCGTCATCGTGCTCGAGCGGAGCCTGCGCTGCGGCGAGAGCATCCTCGCCACGGGCGGAGGCCGCTGCAACCTCACAAGGTCCGATCTCGACGCGCAGGCCTACAACGACCCCGCATTCGTGAGCGCGGTCTGCGGCCCTCGCTTCCCGGCCGATGTGCTCGCCTTCTTCGACGCGTGCGGGCTCGCCACCTCTTTCGAGGGCGCGGACGACGCGCGCGTCTATCCCTTGAGCGACCAGGCGGCCTCGGTGCGCGCGGTGCTGCTCTCCCGCGCCGTGCGTGCCGGCGTCATCCTCGGGTGCGGTCGCGAGGTCATCCGCGTCGAGGGCGGCACGGTCGCGTTTCGCGAGCTCTTCTCGGAACGAACGCGCTCCGTGCATGCGGCGGCCATCGTGCTCGCCGGACGCGACGGATGCGTTCCCGCAGAGCTCGACAGCGCGCCCTTCTCGCCCGTGCTCTGCCCCCTCGCGGCCACAGGCCTGCCATTCGAGCAGCTCGATGGACGGCGCGTGCACGCGCGCGCCACGCTGCAACGGGATGGCGCGACCGTCCACACCGAATACGGCGAGGTGCTGTTCCGCGCATACGGCCTCTCGGGCATCGTGATCTTCAACCTGTCGCGCTTCGCCCAGGCGGGCGACACGGTCGAACTCGACCTCGCGCCGACATGCGATGATGATACGTTCGCGCGCCTCGCCGCACGGGCGGGCGGAGCGTTCGGCCTCATCGACCCCGCCATCGTGAAGGTGCTGGGAGACGCGAAGCGCGTCTCGTGCACGGTCGAGGGCCTCGCCCGAACCGAACGTGCGCAGGTGCGCCGAGGCGGGCTCTGCACCGCGCAGTTCGATCCCGCAACCCTTATGGTGCATGCGCGGCCCGGCCTGTTCGCGGCCGGCGAGCTCATCGACGTGGACGGCCCCTGCGGCGGATACAACCTCTCATGGGCGTGGCAGAGCGGCCGGATCGCGGGCGCCGCTGCGGCGGATCACGCACGTTCGCGGGCGGGCGCATGATCGAGGTCGCCAATATACGCATCCCGCTCGCGCAGCTCGGCACCACGCCCGAAAGCGAGCATGCCGCGCTCATGCGCCGCATCCTGCGCGCCCTACGGCTCGAAAAGCGCGAAATCCGCAGCTTCGAGCTGCGCAAACGCTCCATCGACGCCCGCAAGCGCGCCCGCATCCAGTTCGTCTACACCGTCCGGCTCGCCCTCGATGCCGCAGCGGAGACGCGCCTCGCACGCAGCGAGAAGAACGTGCGCATGGTGGAGGGCACCGCCACGACGTTCCCGTCGCGCACGGTCCGGCCGCACGAGACACGCCCCATCGTGGTGGGAGCCGGATGCGCGGGCCTCTTCTGCGCGCTCGTGCTGGCGCGGGCGGGCCTCGAACCGCTGCTCATCGAGCGCGGCGATGATGCCGCGCGGCGAGGGGCGATCATCGCCGTCCACAACGAGACGGGCGCGCTCGACCCCGAGTGCAACATCCAGTTCGGCGCGGGCGGCGCCGGGACCTTCTCGGACGGCAAGCTCTCAACCGGCACCAAGAGCCCCGCGCACCGTTTCATCCTCGAGACCTTGGTAGCAGCCGGCGCGGCACCCGCCATCCTCTCCGATGCGAGGCCGCATGTGGGAAGCGATGTGCTCCTCCAGGTGGTGGATCATATCGTGGAGATGATCCGCATGGCCGGCGGCGACGTGCGCTTTCGCACGCGTCTGACGGACCTGCTCGCAACGGACGGGCGCATATCCGCCATCCGCGTCGAGCACGACGGTCGCGAGGAAACCCTCCCCGCCCGCCATGTGGTGCTCGCGTGCGGCCATTCCGCCCGCGACGTCTACGAGCTGCTCGCCCGCACGGGCGTCGGCCTCGAACGCAAGCCCTTTGCGATGGGCGTGCGCATCGAGCACCTCCAGGCCGACATCGACCGCGCACTCTACGGCGCGGCGGCGGGGCATCCCCTGCTGGGCGCCGCACCCTACAAGCTCTCCTGCCACCTCGAGGGCGGGCGGGGCGTGTTCAGCTTCTGCATGTGTCCCGGCGGATACGTGGTCTCGGCGGCCAGCGAGCGCGGCGGCGTGTGCACCAACGGCATGAGCTATTCCGGGCGCGCGGGCGAGAATGCCAATGCGGGCCTGCTCGTGAACGTTTTTCCCGACGACCTTCCCGGCGATGACGTGCTCGCGGGCATCGAGCTGCAACGCGCCTGCGAACGTGCGGCTTTTGATGCGGGCGGTGGCGCCTTCGCCGCTCCCGCGCAGCTGGTGGGCGATTTTCTGGCAGGGCATCCCTCGACAGGACCGGGCCGTGTGCAGCCCACCTACCCGCGCGGCGTCACGTGGGGCTCCCTCGACGCCTGCCTGCCCGATTACGCGATCTCGTCCCTGCGCGACGCCATCCCCGTGCTCGCGCGCCAGCTCCCAGGGTTCGATGCGGCGGACGCCGTGCTCACCGGCGTGGAGACGCGCTCGAGTTCGCCCGTGCGCATCGTGCGTGACGATGCGTGCATGAGCGTCACGTGCGCGGGGCTCATGCCCATCGGCGAGGGCGCGGGCTATGCGGGCGGCATCATGAGCGCCGCCGCCGACGGCATCCGCGCCGCCGAGGCGCTTATCGCCGCGCTCTGAACGCTGCAGCGAGAGAACGCCTACAGCCCCGCAAGGCGCTCGAGGTCGGCCAGACGATCGTTGAACCGCGCCGTGGCATCGTCGATCCTGTCGCTCGCGGCAGCGACCTTCTCGGCAGCCGTCTCCGCCCTCTTGGGCGCAGGCCCCAGCAAGATGGTGGCGACGAGATCGGAGAGCGCATCGTAGAAGAACCGCCTGTCGGCGTCGTCCATGGCATCGAACTTCTGCAGCATGAGCTTGAGCGATCCGTTCTTCAGGCTGTCGTTGAGGCCCGAGAACGTGACCTCGCCGCTCGCCTGCACGAGCTTGTAGAGGATCTCGACGAAGCGCTCGCGACCGGCGGCGTCCGTGGTCTTGAGCCAGGCATTGATGCGCTTGCCCGTTTTGTAGGCATCGTAGGAGATGGCGCGCTGGATGTCGAAATCGTTGCCCTCGATCTCCCACGAGAAGGGCGCATGCTGCAGAAGGCCGGGGTTGGAGCTGCGCACGATCACGAGCGGGATGTCGCGGCTCTCGAAGAGCAGGCCGATGATGGACTCCTCGGGCACGGTCTTATCGACGAGCGGCGCGGTGGCGGCCCAGTCGGGATGAGCGAGCAGGGCCTCGTTGAGGCCGGGACCGTCGTGCGAGAAGCACGCGGCGATGCGGCTGCGCACCTCGGCTCCGCAGGCGAGCACCGCATAGACGGCGAGATTGCCGCCCTTGGAGTGGCCGCCCGCATAGAGCGATCCCGAAAACTGCTCGGCGGCGAGCAGCAGGTAGCCGCTCGCGCTTGCCTGCGCGGGCACGGACGCCGAGAACGCCATGTTGAAGTCTTCCTTCCACCCCACCAGGGTGTCATCGGTGCCGCGATACGCCACGTAGGTTCCGCACTCATCGGGGAGACGGAAGATGGTGGCGCTGAACTGCTGCTCATCCGCTTTGGAGGACTTCTCGTAGTGGAGGCACGCAACAACGTCTTTGAAGCGAGGGCTTGCGGCGCATGCCTTGAGCAGGTCCTCGGTGGCACGCGGGTCGTGCAGCGCGGCGGTCATGCCGGTGAGGCCGCCGGAGCCGAACAGATCGCAGAGCGCCTGGCCGCCTTTGGAGCGCACCGGCGCATCGTCGGGATAGCGCACATAGGCGAGCCACGAGAACACGAGGCTGTCGACACGGTTCAGGGAGCGCTCGGCAAAGCCGTCGGTGCTCGCGCGCACGTAGTCGATGATTGATGCCATGACGACCTCCTTGAGGGTGGAAGCGAACAACGGGCGGGTGCATGCCCGTGCTGCCGGATCAGCGGCTCGTCGTCCCGTTCGTCCCGTTCATGCCGATCGAGGCGGCGATGCTCTTGGGCGAGAAATCGGGCACGAGCTTGCGCACGAGGCCGCCGATGGCGCCCATGAACGAGTCGCGCGTGGCCTCGGGCAGGTTGCCGAGGTGCCCGATCATGGCGGGAACCGTCGTGGACCACTTGTCGCTCAAACTCGCGAAGTCTTCCTCGCCGCTGGCTGCGAAGATGGAGAAGAGCGTCTCGACGAACTGCTCGCGCTCGGCTCGATCCAAGCCCGTGATCCATTCATTGAAATTCTGATCGATGTGGTTCGCGGCCCACGACAGGCGGTCGAGCTGTTTGAAGCCGGTGCCCTCGACCTCCCACGTGCGGCCGTCGTGCTGCATGATGCCCTGCCCGGTGGACGAGACCACCGTGTAGTCGTCGGACGTCTCGAAGATCATGCCGACAAGCGACTGGTTGGGGATGGTCTTATGGATGAGATGGGCGCGCTCGGCCCATGCGCTGCGCGCCATCATCTCGGGCGTGAATCCGGGCCCGTCGTGCGAGAAGGCCGCGCGGATGCGCGCGCAGACGGGTTCGCTGCACATGACGGTTGCATAGACGGCGAGGTTGCCGCCCTTGGAGTGCCCGCCCACATAGAGCGGCCCGCTCGTGTGCGCGGCGATGTCTTCGAGATACTCGACCGCCTCGCGCTGCGAGGGGATCTCGGTCTCGAACGCCATGTTGAAGTCTTCCTTCCACCCCACCAAGCTGTTGTCGGTACCGCGGAACGCGACGTAGGTCACGTTCTCCGGAAGCGCAAGCGTCATGGCAGAGAACTGCTTCTCGGTTGCGGGGTCGAACTTCTCCACATACCGGCACACGCGCATGTCGCAGAAACGCGGGCTCGCCACGGTGGCCGCGAGCATGTAGCGGCCCGTCTCGGCGGGATCGAGGACGCAGGCCGATTCCCTGATCATGCCCGCGCGATAGAGCTCGGCGAACGGCATGCCCTCCTGCGTGCGTGCGGACGCCGCCTCTTCGGGCAGGCGGTAGTACGACAGCAGCGAGAGGATGAGCGAGTCGACGTCGCCGAGAGGACGCTCGGCGAGCGTGTCGAACTCGTCGCACAGATAGTCTACGATGTTAGCCACATCAAAGCCAATCTACTCGATAACCTGTACATGCGGGGTGCGCGGCTCGCCGACGGGCAGGCTCGCGTCGGAGGGCCACCACGTCTCGGTGGGGCTGATGGCGATGAGGACGCGCTCGCCTTCATGCTCCCGCCACCAAACGGGATCCTGCTTAGTGAGCGAAATCATCGTGGCGGTGTCGGTGCGCAGGCCCGTCCCGTCGCCGCTCATGCACTCGAGAGACGTCTCTTCGTCGAGCATGACGATGATGTAGGTCGTCTGCTCCTCGCGCGCGGCTTGGTCGCCGAAGAGCGTTTCGATGTCGATGTTGTGCATCTCGCACAGCTCGCGCCCGTTGACCACGCGCACGGTTCCGGAAAGCACCACGCGGCCCTTGTTCTGGGCTTCTGCGATGGCGGCATCGTGCTCGGCCTGCGAGGATGCCGCACCGACCTTATCGGCGAGGGCGCGCACCGCCTCCTCGCTCATCGCGGGGTCGGCGAGGGCATGGGAGACGGCGCTGTCGAGCACGTCGGCGGGGACGCTTCCCGCATCGTACGGCGTGAGCACGAGGGTGCCGGGCGCGAGGAATTCGCTGCCTGCGGCCTGCGTCTCGGGAATCTCGAAGGCGAAGGCGCCGGGGACCTCGTAGAGGGTGCCGTCGCCGGCGATGGGCGATGCGAGGATGACGACCTCGTAGCTGCCCTTGGGAAGCGAGAGGCCCGAGCCGTCGGCCTCGAGGTAGGCGGACGTTTCGACGGCGTTGCCCTCGAAATCGGTTCCCGTGCAGAGCACGGGGATGCGGGTGCCGCTGGAATCGAGGCCCGCAGCGGAGATGGGCAGGATCACGGCGTGGGGCTGGCGCTTCTCCTCGAGCAGGCGGGCATCCTCGGCAGCCTGTCGCTCCTGTTCCTGCTGCTCGATGAGGGCATGTTCGGCGGCCTCACGCTCCGCCTGATAGCTGCGCCAATACGAGATGCCCGCACCGGCTCCCACAAGCAGCGCGATGGCGAGCAGGGCGATGGCGAACCTGCGGCCGCCCGTGCTCTTGGACGCGGGAGCGGGAGCGGGTGCAGGAGCGGGCGCGAGACGGCTGGACGGGTGCGGCGCATCCAGCGGGGCAATGCGGGTGGCGTCGGGCTCGGTGTTCGGCGTCTCCATCACCGTGGCGGGCTCGGCATGAGCAACCGTGGTGGGCTCGGCGGCGCCCATGAGCCTGGTCGGGGTCTCGAGCACATCGGGCACGCCGTTGCCGTTGGAATCGAGATGCGACGGAACGCCGCGCTCCGCGCGGACGGTGCGCTCGGAGACGGGCAGCTCGGATCCGCACGATGCGCACGTGCGCGCATCGTCGGCATTGTGGGCACCGCAGGTGGGGCAGAGCATGGTTCCCTCCTATTTCCTGGGCCGGTAGCGCCGCCGCGTGGCGTGGACGCTCCCCTTGCGCGCGCCGGCCTTGAGCCGTGCGATAACCTCGTCGGAGCTTGCTCCCTCAACGGCACCGCGCAGCTCGACCAGCTGGTCGCGCAGGCGCGCCGCCTCTTCGTAATCCATGTTAGCCGAAGCCGCCATCATCTCCTCCTCCAGGGAGGCGATGATGCGCATGACCTCATCGCGCGGCAGCTTGGCCAACTCGCCGGCGACCGACTCGGCCGCAGACGGCGTGTAGAACGCGCCGTGGCCGCCATTGCCGCTCAAGCGCTCCTTGCCGTCGAGCGTGGCCGCTGCCTCGGCGAGGAACGTCGTGATATCGGAGATCGTCTTGCGCACCGTTTGCGGCTCGATGCCATGCTCGGCGTTATAGGCCTCCTG
Source organism: Atopobiaceae bacterium (assembly GCA_040307385.1). GTDB lineage: Bacteria > Actinomycetota > Coriobacteriia > Coriobacteriales > Atopobiaceae > RUG721. The sequence continues at coordinate 4,261 of JAWRJQ010000072.1, read as the reverse complement.
GATGGAGCGGCGCCGGCGCGTCTCGTCGATGGCGAGCTTCATGGAGTCGGTCACGTCGTCGGCGTACATGATGACCTCGCCCGAGACGTTGCGCGCCGCGCGGCCCATGGTCTGGATGAGCGAGCGGCGGTTGCGCAGGAACCCCTCCTTGTCGGCATCGAGGATGGCCACGAGCGAGACTTCGGGGATGTCGAGGCCCTCGCGCAGCAGGTTGATGCCCACGAGCACGTCGATCTTGCCCTGACGCAGGTCGCGGATGATGTCGATACGGTCGAGCGTGGCCGTGTCGGAGTGCATGTAGTTCACGCGGATGCCCTCATCGAGCAGGTGATCGGTGAGGTCTTCGGCCATGCGCTTGGTAAGCGTGGTCACGAGCACGCGTTCCGTGCGCGCCACGCGATCCTTGATCTCGGAGATCAAATCGTCGATCTGGCCGCGTACCGGGCGCACCTCGATCTTGGGGTCGAGCAGGCCCGTGGGGCGGATGATCTGCTCCACGAGCTGCTGCTGCACGCGCTCCTCGTAGTCGCCCGGCGTGGCCGAGACGTAGATGTACTGGCCCACGCGCTCCTCGAACTCGTCGAAGCGCAGCGGGCGGTTGTCAAGCGCCGAGGGGAGTCGGAAGCCGTGCTCCACAAGCGTGACCTTGCGCGAGCGGTCGCCCTCGTACATGCCGCGGATCTGCGGTACGGTGACGTGGCTCTCATCGATGATGCAGAGCATGTCCTCGGGGAAGTAGTCGATGAGGGTGAAGGGCGCCTCGCCGGGGGCGCGGCCATCGAGGTGGCGCGAGTAGTTCTCGATGCCCGAGCAGAACCCCATGTTCTCGAGCATCTCCAGGTCGTAGGCGGTGCGCTGCGAGAGGCGCTGCGCCTCGAGCAGCTTGTCGGCGGCCTTGAGCTCGGCCACACGCTGCTCCAGCTCATCGGAGATGGTGGCGAGCGCGTGGGTGACCTTGGGTCGCTCGGTGACGTAGTGCGATGCGGGCCAGATGGGGATGGCGTCGAAGGAGCGCACGATCTCGCCCGTGGCCTTGTCGACCTCGGCGATAAGCTCCACCTCGTCGCCGAAGAACCCTATACGCAGGGGATTCTCGGCATAGGGCGGATACACGTCCACCACGTCGCCGCGCACGCGGAACATGCCGCGTTGCAGGTCGTAGTCGTTGCGGTCGTACTGGATGTCGATGAGGGCGCGGATCAGCTCGTCGCGCTCGAGGGGCACGTCTTTGGACACCGTGGGTGCCAGGCCGGCGTAGTCCTCGGGGCTGCCGATGCCGTATATGCAGCTCACAGACGCCACCACGATGACGTCGCGGCGCGAGAGCAAGCTCGACGTGGCCTGATGGCGCAGCTTCTCGACCTCCTCGTTGATGGAGGCGTCCTTCTCGATGTAGGTATCGGTTTGGGGGACGTAGGCCTCGGGCTGGTAGTAGTCATAGTAGCTGACGAAATACACCACCGCGTTGTCGGGGAAGAGCTCGCGCATCTCGGCCGCAACCTGCGCGGCGAGCGTCTTGTTGGGCTCGATGATGAGGGTGGGCCTGTTCAGGGCCTCGATGGTCTTGGCCATGGTGAAGGTTTTGCCGGAACCCGTGACGCCCATGAGCGCCTGGTAGCGCAGGCCGTCGCGCACGCCGGCGCTGAGCTTCTCGATGGCCTGGGGCTGATCGCCGCTCGGCTCGTAGGGGGCGTGTACCTCGAGCCGCTGGCCGTCTCCGTCCGCCACGCCGAACCGCTTGAGCTGCGCTCCTACATGCATGCCCATCCCCTCTCTGTCGCACTACAGACATGGTATACCCTGCGGCGGGCACGGGGTTGCTCGGCACACAGAAACCGCGTCTCTGCAGAGCACGAACACCGAGGCTGTTTCGCGAACACTGCCCATGTGATCGAGAACACCAAGGCAGTGTTTGCGGCTGCGCCTTGGTATTTGCGCGGGGCACAATCCGATGCTCGCTATCACTGCAGACGGCAAAGGCTCTTCTCGATAAGCTGGCGCTTACAAACAGAACCTGAAAATGCATTTCTCCGTCTTGCCGTCATTAACCCTCATGTCGTTATCTTCTGGCAGCTCAGCGATTTCCAACAACTCGCCGTTCAGATATTCAAGGGTTTTCCTTGAAGGCCAGTTGTCCGGATCACACGTTATATACAGATAATCCATTCCGTGCTTCTTGGCCAGTCCGAACAGCAGCTTACATGCTTTAGCGGCATAATGGTGCCCACGATATTCTTCATCGATAGCATAGCCAATATGGCCTCCGTAATAAACGCCGTCATTGTATCCGATCCTCAGATCGCAGCGACCCATGCCGTTTCCTTGCTTGTCGCAGATCATAAAATGATATGCCGGCACCCAGCTCCTCACAGGATCAGCCTCAGCTGTCCTTTCCAGGACCAATTTGATTTCATTGCTTTTCAAAAAGTCCGTATCAAAGAACTCCATAGCCAGCTTTCTCGTAAATTGGAATTTGAGCTCAATGTTCCCCTTGTTTTCCTTCATCGCTCATAGGATGTTATTAAATTCCTGTGAAACCCGTGAAAACAAAGGATTTATCACTGTCTGCTTACCGTCAGGTTCCATATCACGCTATTAACAAAAGACGAATATACCAGCACAGACAGGGGCAAAAACAAGGGAACGATCGACCGGCAACAATTTATAACAGCACATGGCGCCAAGGAAAGTGATATAGGATTTGGTTTAATGGTGAGCTGCAGCCTGCACTCACCGTTTTAATTGGCAGCGTGTTTCATCAAGAAACACATCTTTATCTAGCTATACTTTTCGCTGCAAAATCGCGATATCCCTGATAGAAGATTTCTTTCAACCTCTCTGCGCCACCCCTTTGCCACTGTCTGCCAAGGTATATCATTCCGCACATGGCAGCATATTTGTCATAGTAGTTTCCAAAATGGGCTTCATAGATATATTGCTCTTGCTTATCTGAGTTGATTTCCTGTAATGCGGAATTCATTTTATGTATAGAGTTATCATATATATCTTCAAATTCTTCTCCATCCCATGGAACAGCATCGACTTCCTGCTGTTTATATGACACAAGATGCGCAAACCCCTCATCAAATGTGATTGCATCAAGCTGCTCGATATATGAGCCGCATCCCTCTGCTTGTTCAATACCCGAAAACACATTGCCGACCATTACATGAAACAGTTCATGTGTCAGTAGATTTTGTGCAATAGCAGATAGCGGCATCCATCCTAAATATTTCTCCCAGCAAAGAAGATCAAAAATCATGTGATGGCTTCCGTCAGGCGCTTTTCTTACAACGGCATCATGAGTATCTGGATATCCTACGATTAAATCTAGAGTTGTGTTTTCCAGAAACTCGTGCCAATTATCAAACAAAGCATTCCAAATTGGCGTGTTACACGGCTTGAACGATGCAGCATGAGAGATGATTGCCTCCTTTATTTGCGAAACAGCCTCACGCTTTATCTCTACATCTGGAGGCATGCTAAAAATGTTTGCAACGCCTTCTTCCGCCTCTTCAGAATATAGCCACATGGAGGAGAATACGCTTACATCGTCCGAATTCAGATATGCATCAACAATAGTCGTATCTATTATCATATCGTCATCCTCTCGTCAGCTATGACGTGCTTTACCTCCTTGTCCGGATTCTTGAGTTCAGTTTTGAAGAATGCCGGGCATATGATCTTATCAGTATCAAGCGGTACCCACTCAAGATGCTCTGGGGGTCCCATCTTCTATGAACGTGCTGTTTTGTTTCTCAAAGATTTATACGTTATTGTTGAAATCGCATCTTACCTTTATCTGTTGGTATACCGTTTAATATGGTTTTCCACCCATTCTCTTGATATATTTCGTATTGCTCAAAAGCACATGGAAGGCCATTGGCACTTTTAATATCCTCACTATCCATAAGTTGAAAGTGCAGGTGTGGAGCATAGGAGTTTCCAGAATGTCCAACTCTACCGATTACTGGATTTGATAGTTCTGCCAAGTTTACGTATGCATAATTAGAACAGGCCGAGAAACCCCTTCTTTTGATAGGGTTCGCTCGAGACGGATGTGAGCTTGTAGCCGATCTCGGCGATGGCCTTGGCAAGCAGCGCCTCATCGAGCGGCTCGTCCGATACCACCACGCACCGCTTCTTGCGACGGTCGGCCTTTGCGCTTTTGACCGAGAAGGTCCTGCGGATGACATCGTTGATGTGCGCCTCGCACATCTCGCACACCATGCCCTCGATGCCCACGGTCGTCTTGATCATC
>JAWRJQ010000071.1:0-21407 GCA_040307385.1 Atopobiaceae bacterium | reverse complement strand
ATCAACCATGAGGTCTATATCGCTCAAGATCAAGGACGCACAGTTGCGTATGCTTTGGGCAATATCAAAGTGTTAGAAGAAAGAACTTCTTATAACGAAGTCGGAAAGAAAGCCTTTGAGTTGATGAAGTATATGTTGCTTTCGCCTATCGAGATAAAGGGGTCGGGAAGGCGCTGTATACCTTCATAGAAGAGGATGTCTGTGACAGGGTTGATGTGATCGGCGTAATCGCAACTTCATATGAATACGAACGACTGCTAAAGTTCTATGTGGATGATCTGGGTATGAGCTTTGATCATGCGCTCTTGATAAAAAGCATGCATCAATAACCTCACGTTTGCTTACGTTATTCAGCTACCCCGAAAGGGCTGACGAATGGGAGGCGCCGAGTTTCCTATCGCAAGCCTTCGCCGTCCTTCTGTAGAATCCATGGCCATGTGCGTGGCGGCATCCGTCCCGTCCCAAACCCCCTCGAAAATCGAAGTTATGCACGATACAATGAAGACTCTTCTGCCGAATGAGTCCATAATGCCCAGATAGGTGTGTGCGCGCATCGTGCCGCTGTCGATAAAATCGTTCATAACTTCGATTTTCGAGGGCGTTTGGGTCCGGATCGGTTTCCGGCATCTTGCTTCGAAGATGGATCGCATCCCGCCCACATGGGCCGTCCAGTCCCGGTGGTCGGTCTCGATCTGATATGTAGGTTCACCCGTCAAGAGATAGAGCGGTTCCAGGCTCGAGAGATCGATCGTACGCGTAAAGCGAAAGGCGTCCGAGGTTAGTTAATTCGTGAAGTTGCCGGGGCGCTCGGACACTTCTCCCGCTTGTTCTTTACACTGAGAAGCTGGTAGCCATTCAGGGCTATGCTCATAGCACGCAAAAACGGGAGGAGACGAATGGACGACACCGGGCAGGACTCTCAAGAATCGCAGGAGATGCCGGCCGAGACGAAATGGCGCAAAATGAAGCGCTTCTTCCACGAGCATCCGGTCGTCGCCTTCTTCACGGTGGTCTTCTTCATCGCCCTGTTGTGCATGATGGGAACGATCGGCAGCTCGGCTGCACACGATCCGGCATCGGTTGCGAGGGGCCTTATCGGGGGCACCGGGTTCTTGGCCCTCATGCTTATCTTCCCCTTCGGCATCAGCGTTGTGAATCTTGTCGGCGTGTTTCTCGGACCGCAGCATACCAAGACCTTTCACCTATTTGCTGCGATAACGCTTATCGGCGGTGCTGCGCTGACGTACTTCTATATCACTGTCGAGGTTTCAGACATCATTATGAAGGATTGGCAGGAGGTTCTCTATAATACGCAGGTGCATGCCCCCGTTTGGAGCGAGGGAGTATCGTCGCTTGCGCTCATAGTCGCCTTGGGCGTCGCCGCCTACTGCGTTCTGGCATCCCGCCGCGCGTACGAGCTGCCGCCGCTGCTCATCGTCGTGTGCATGGGAGCCCTGTATCTGTGGGGCATCGTCTGCGTCATCTGGTGCGTCCAGCTGAGCGGCGGCGAGGACAATCCGTTTCGCGTGGGATATCTGCCACTTCTCGTTCTGCCCATCAACTGCATATTCCTGATTCTGCGCGAGATCCGCATGAAGCTGCTGGAGTGGAATTCTGCGGCGGAAAGCCGCGCGCAGAAGGAATGGACCGACCCATGGAACCGCCTGCTGCAAAGAGCGGAGCTATGGCCGGTTCTCGCCCTCGTTGCGATGCTCCCGATCCTCGGGATCCTGCTATGCATCCTTGCCCTGTTCGGGCAGGCGCCCGATGCGCTGATACGCGCCTTCACCGAGACGGCGGACTGGCGTCTTTCCGAAAAGGTCGCGCCGCCCAATCTCCATTACGACGAGCACTACCTCTGCACGGTTGCGGCCGGGGGAGACAGGCGCATCGTGAAGCCCCTGCGTATGGGCGTGCGCCACGGGCATCGCGTGGTGGTCAACCGCCAGCTTCAGATTGCCAACGCCTTCGAACAGGTTTTGGAGGAGCGGATGCCCAGGGCGCATCGCCGCATCCGCCGCTTCTACGACACGCACGGCTATCCCATCGCGCGCCATATCCGCACCAAATGGGCATGCGACATGGTGTATCTGCTGATGAAGCCGCTCGAGTGGTGCTTTCTGCTCGTCCTGTACCTGACGGACGTGCGCCCAGAAGACCGCATAGCGGTGCAGTACCTCCCAAAACCGAACTTGAAACCGCATATGCCGTAAGGGCAGGGCGCACAACTTGCCTGTGTTGACGTATGCTGTTCGGGTGGCATGACATGTTCCACAGTCCGCTGCCTACGGCACAGCGATGCGGCGGCGTATGCGCCTGCGCAGGAAGGGAGGCGAGATGATCAGGGTTCGCGATGTTGGATACCGCTATCCCGGCACGCACGGCGACGCGCTCGCCGGCATCTCGCTGACCCTCGAGCCCGGCGAGCGCGTATGCGTGCTCGGGCCCAATGCGAGCGGCAAGACCACGCTGGCCCAGCTCGTCGCGGGCATGCGTTTCGCCACCGAGGGCGAGGTCTCGGTGGACGATGAGGTCATCTCCCCGCAGAACGCCATCTCCATCGCTCCGAACGTGGGGCTGGTTGCGCAGGATCCCCGCGCGCAGATGGTGAGCTCGCTCGTGTTCGACGAGGTCGCCTTCGGCCTGCGCTGCGCGCATACGCTGCGCAAACAGGTCAAGGCGCTCACGATGGAGGCGCTTGTCCGTTGCGGCATCCGCCACCTGTCGATGAAATCCACCACCGAGCTGTCAGGAGGCCAGCAGCAGCTGGTGAGCCTTGCCGCCGCGCTTGCAGCGCATCCCGCCTATCTGGTGCTCGACGAGGCCACATCCATGCTCGACAGCACCTCCACGCACGGGATCGCGCTGTTGGTGGACGCGCTCGTGGAGGAGGGCATGGGCGTGCTCGAGATCTCCCATGCGCTCAGCCGGGCTATGGGCGCCCATCGCATCTGCGTGCTCGATCGGGGTGCCCTCGTGTGGAGCGGGACCTTCTCCGAACTGCTTGCCCGCGATGAGGTGCTCGGCATTCTGGCATGGGAGGGCGATCCCGACGTTGCGCTCTTACGCGCGGTCGAGCGCGCCGGATTCAGGTTCGAGCCGGGCACGACGCAGCAGGACATCATCGCCTATATTGCACAGAGAGGGCTCGCCCGCCGGCTGTGCGAGCGCATCGAACCGCAGCGCTACGAGGCGGCGGATGCCTCGGCGCACGAGCTCGCCCTCGTCGATGCGAGCGTGATCTACGGCGCGCATAGCGCCCTGGGAAACGTCTCGTTGAGCGTGGGGGATGAGCTCGTGGTGATTGCGGGCCCCTCGGGATCGGGCAAGACCACCTGCGCGTCGGCGCTTGCGGGCGTGCTGCCGCTCGACGAGGGACAGGCCCTGCTCGACGGAAGGCGCGTGCGTGCGGGGCGTGTGGGCTTCGCCATGCAGTATCCTCAGGACCAGCTCTTCGCGCAAACCGTGCGCGAGGACATCGCCTTCGGCCCGCGCAACATGGGATTTTCTGCCGAGAAGGTCGATGCCGCCGTGCACGATGCGGCCGATGCCATGGGCGTTTCCGATCAACTCGACCGCAGCCCCTTCGAGCTCTCGGGCGGATCTGCGCGGCGCGTGGCGCTTGCGGGCGTCGAGGCGCTCCATCCCGCCGCCTTCATCTTCGACGAGCCGTGCGCGGGTCTCGACGCGGCCGGGCGCATCCAGGCCAAACAGCTCGTGCAGCGCCTCCGCTCCGAGCATCATCCCGTGATCGTCATCGCCCATGAGGTGCAGGAGTGGCTCGACATCGCCTCGCGCGCGGTGTTTCTCAGCGGCGGCTCCGTCGTCTGCGATTGCGATGCCCGCACAGCCCGAACGAGCACGCAGCCCTATAGATCGTGCGGCCTCGAACCGCCTCTCGCCGTCTCGGTGCGCTCCCTTGCGGACGCAGATGCTGTGATAGGAGGCGAACGTGGCTAAGGTGCGCATCATCGGAACCTATCAGCCTGAGCGCACGGCGCTCCATGGCGTGGACGCGCGGGCGAAGATCGCCTTCCTGCTGCTTATGACCATCGCGTCCTTCGTAGCGCACAGCGCGCGCTCGTTCTTCCTCTGCGGTGCGCTCTTCGCTGCGGCGCTGCTGCTGGCGCGGATCAAACCGCTGCAGCTTGTCGCCGCCCTCAAGCCTGCGGGCATCATCCTCGTCCTCTCGATGGCGGCGAACGCCATCGTGCCCGCAGGATCGGCCTTCGTTGCGCTCGGCCCGCTGGGCCTTTCGGCTGCCGGCTTGGTGCGCGGCGTGGTCGCGGTGCTCCGCATCGCCCTGCTCGTGGGATTCGCGCTGGTGATCGCCGCCACCACCACCCAAACGCAGATTGTCGATGCGTTCATGGCCCTGCTCGCGCCGCTCGGTCCGCTGGGGGTTCCCGTGGGCGAAATCGCGATGGCGCTCTCGCTGGCGCTGCGCTTCATTCCCATCGCCGTCGAGGAGTTCGCCCGCATCACGGCGGCTCAGGCGGCACGCGGGGCCAACCTCTCCAGCAAAGGCCCGCTGGCGCGCATCGCGCAGGCGCGCAGCGTGGTCGTGCCGCTCGTGGTGCGGCTCTTCTCGTATGCGGAGGGCGTCGCCCATGCTATGACGCGCCGAGGGTACGACGGCTCGCTCGTCGGCGAGGGCGTGCGCCGGTTGCGCGTTGCCGACCGGCTCATCATCGCGGCGGGCATCGCCGCAGTGATTGCGACGGTGATCCTATGATCGATGCTCATCTCACGCCGGCGTCTGCAGCGACGATGGTGGTCAAGCTGGGATATCGCGGCGGGGCCTATTCGGGTTTCGCCGAGCAGAAGGATCCCGCCGTGCGCACCGTCGCCGGCGAGGTGCGCCGTGCGCTCGAGCTCGTTCTGCGGCGCGAGGTCGATCTCGTCTGCGCCGGACGCACCGACGCGGGCGTCCATGCGATCGCGCAGCATGTGAGCCTTCCCGTGAGCGCTGCCGAGCTCGAGTTGAACGGCGGCCGTATCATCCGCTCCCTTGCGGGTATAACTCCCGATGACATCTCCATCCGCGGCCTCTACAGGGCTCCTGCGGGCTTTTCGGCGCGTTTCGACGCGCTCAGACGCCACTATCGCTACCGTCTGATGTGCGGCGAGGCCGCGCCTGTGATCGCTCGGGGAACCACATGGTGGCTGCGCAGCGTGAGCGACCTCGACGTGGATGCCATGCACGAAGCCGCGCAGCTGCTGCTCGGAGAGCGCGATTTCAGGAGCTTCTGCAAAGCAAGCTCCGCGGAGGGCATCTCCACCATGCGCCGCCTCGAGCAGCTCGATGTTGCGCGGATCGAGGAAGCGGGGGAGGAGTTCATCGCCTTCGACGTGTGCGCCAACGCGTTTCTGCATTCGATGGTGCGCACGTTGGTGGGAACCCTCGTCGAGGTGGGCCGCGCAGCCCGCGATCCGGCGTGGGTGCTCCAGGTGCTCCATGCGCGCGATCGCCGCGCCGCAGGCCAGAGCGCACCCGCCGAGGGGCTTGTGTTCATGCAGGTTGACTATCCCGCAGGCGCGCTGCGCCCGTGGGACGAACGGTAGGACGAATATGGATCTTCTCAAAGACGTCGTGGTGGACAGCATACGCGACACCGCCCAGCTCGTACCCTTTCTGCTCGTGACCTACCTCGCGATGGAGGCGCTCGAGCACTCTGCCGAGAACCGCATGCAGCGGATGATCTCGCGCGCGGGCGTGGCGGGCCCGGTGGTGGGATCGGCGCTCGGCGCGGTGCCGCAGTGCGGGTTCTCGGCGATGGCGGCCACGCTCTTCTCGGGCCGCGTCATCACGCTGGGCACCCTCATCGCGGTGATTCTCTCCACATCCGACGAGATGCTGCCGGTGTTCATCGCCCACCAGGCGCCCATGAGCCGCACGCTCGCCATCATGGGCGCCAAGGCTGCGGTGGGCCTCGTGGCGGGCATCGTTATCGACCTGCTCGTTCGGGCGTTGGGCAGGGGCGGCGACGGCCAGCTGCACATCCACGAGCTGTGCGAGCGCGAGCACTGCCACTGCGAGGATGGCGGCGCGGCACCCGAGCGCGAGGGGCACCATCGCCATGCCCGCGGGTTCTCGGGCATCGTACGCTCGGCGCTCCACCACACCGTGCAGGTGACCGCCTTCATCTTCGTGCTGAGCCTTGTGTTCGGCTTCATCATCGAGGCGGTCGGCCACGAGAACCTCGTCGCCCTGCTCGGCGCCCATCCCATCAGGTCCACGTTCCTCGTCGCGCTCGTGGGACTCATCCCCAACTGCGGCGCCAGCGTGGCCATCGCCGAGCTGTTCATGGAAGGCGTGCTCGCGTCGGGACCCATGCTGAGCGGCCTGCTCGCCTCGGGCGGCGTGGGCCTGCTCGTGCTCTTCCGGACCAACGCCGACGTCAAGCAGAACCTCGCCATCGTTGCGATCGTCTACGCTGTTTCGGTTGTCATCGGCCTTGTCGTTGCATCTTTCGGTATCATCTTCTAAACGACTGTTCCAGGAGGCCTCCTCATGCCGCGCAAGCGCGAACGATTCGAACGCAGCGACGTACCCCGCGACAACCCGCACCGCAACCTCATCGGGCTGGGGGTGATCCTCATCGTCGCCGTTCTGGGGTTCGCCTTCGTCAGCGCTCTGTGGGAGCGCGTGCAGGTTGAGTCGCGCATGGGAGACGCCGCCCTTGTGGAGGCGCTCGACGAGCAGGCGGGTTCCGAGGTGCTCGAGGGCAGCTTCACCTACACCGAGAATCCCATCGAGAAGATACTGTTCCTGCAGGTGGACGATCCCGACGCCGAGCATCCGCAGCTCATCTCCGCGCAGCTTCTGCTGCTGGATGCGGAGGGCGAGGCGGCGCACCTGGTGGACGTGCCCTCCTATATCCTGCTTTCCGTCGACGGCTCGTCCTATGCGCTGGGGGAGTTCTTCGACGAATTCGGCCCATCTGCGGCGATTCCGCTGATCATGACGGCCTACAACATCTACGGGCATCACGTCATCATGGGAACCGAAAGCCCGTGGACGGCCATCGCGGCGCTCGACGGCATGCAGCCGCGCGACGTGGTGCGCGACGCCGAGCCCTTCGTGCACAGCATGCGCACCGATCTCGACGCGAGCGAGCTCGTCGCGCACGCCTCCGTGTTCCTGCAGCTGGGCGTGCCGGACCTCGAGGTCGAGGCAACGCCTGTGGTGGGGGGCGCCCCTGCGGAGGATGAGGAGCAGCCGGCTCCGACGAGCGTCGATCTCGTGCCGTTCGGCGTGCAGACGGGCATCCTCATCCCCTCCGAGTAGCGCGCCCGCGCGTCCTGCGCGGCGGCCCCTTCTGTACGTTTGTTGGATTCATACCGTCACCACGGGTGCTCCACATCTGCTTCCCTCTTGCTTGCTACGCTGTGAAAGGTACAGCACCCCTGCTTTGGGAAGAGATGATGTCTGCATGGCACCGACTCGCCTGAGAACACCGCTTGTCTCCGTCATCGTGCGCGTGCGCAACGATGCGGATACCGTGCGGCGCGCCATCGAGAGCGTGATCTCTCAGGGCATCGGCTCGTTCGAGATCATCGCCGTCGATTGCGATTCGCGCGACCGAGGCCAGCGCATCATCGATTCATTCGCCGAGCGCGATGTGCGCATCGACGCGCTGCACTCCGATTCCCCCTCGCTTCTCGCGGCGGCCAACCTCGCGCTGGCGCATGCGCGGGGCACCTACATCACCTTCATCGACGCCTCGTCGTGGATCGCCCCGCACACCTTGGACGACCTGCTCGCCTTTGTGCAGGACAACCAGCTCGACCTCGCGCTCTGCGGGTTGAGCGTCGACACGTACCGCCATGACGGCTCGGTGTCGTCGAAGGAGATCACGCGGCCCACGCAGGTGTTCGTGAGCCAGCATGAGTTCCGCAGCAACGCGTGGCGCCTGCTCGAGACGGGCCAGATGGGCACCCTGTCGGGCAAGCTGCTCGTGCGCGACCGTATCGAGCGGCTCGGGCTCCGCCTGGATGAGACTACCTGCGGAGAGCTGGGCTTCATGGCGCAGTACATGCGCGATGCCGAGCGCGTAGGCGTGCTGGGCGTAGGCGCGGTGCATGTGCCGCCCACGATGTCCCAGGAGCTGAGCCAGGGCGACTTCGCCATGCTTCCCGTGCGCTGCGAGCGCCACTTCGAGCTCATGCTCGACCTCTACCACTACTGGGGCCTCGACGGCGATCCCGCCAGCATGGATGTGGTGCGCAACCGCCACCTCGAGCGCGTCGTCGCGTGCATCGGCAAGGTCTGCGGCCCCGAATGCACCCTGCCTGCCGAGGAGAAGCACCGCATCGTGGTCGAGCTGATCGGCAGCAAGCACGTGCAGCTGGCCGCGAACGCCACCAAGCCGCGCTCGATGGTCGTCTCGGCGATGGCGCTTCCCATCAAGACGCAGAACGTGAAGCTCGCCATGGGCGGAGCGGCATTCATGACGCGTCTGTTCGGAGAGACCGCCGGCTTGCCGTTCTCGCTCGACCTTCGCTCATAGGCGCTGCGCCGGACGGCATACCCCCAACGTTGGTCCCGGGCGGCCCTACTTGCCCACGCGGGCGCGTCGGCGCTGCAGATAATCCACCACCGACAGCCAGGTAAAGCGCAGGCCGGTCGTGCGCAGGCGGTAGAGCGCCTGCTTGGCGAGCTCGGGCAGATAGCCGATGCTGGAGATCTTGGGATCGGGGAGGCCGAGCATCTGCGCGAAGAGGCGCTTCTCAGCCGGCTTGATGCGCGCATCGTCCATAACCAGCGCGGCGTCCATGGCCGAGAAGATCTCCACCACCTTGTCGCGCAGCCCCGGGTGATCGAGGCCGTTTGCCTCGATGGCCGTGCAGCAGTAGGTGATGCCGCGCAGATTCTGCGCGCGCCAGACGCTCTCATCGCGCACGTCGAGGCGCTTGAGCACGGCAACCATGTCGCACCAGCGCTCGAGCGGCAGCAGCGGGTTGCGCTCCGCGAAGGCAAGCGCGCGCTCGGCGGTGTCTTCGCGGTAGCAGTAATAGCACGTGTCGAGGTAGACGATCGCGTCGGTTTGGCAGAGCGTCTCCACGAGGAAGGGGTTGTCGACCCAGCCCGCGCCGGGGACCTCCTTCATGCGGATGCCCCTCTCGCGCAGCCACGCGAGCCGGTAGATGGCCGACCAGATGGACGGATGGTGCAGCAGCAGCTCGGGCGCCTCATCTATGCGGAACGGCTGCGCGCACGCGATGCGCCCCTTGTAGGCGCACGGCACCTTGAGCGTTTCGCCGGCGCGCTCGAACACGCGCCAATAGGCGCTCTCCGCCACGTCGATGGTTTGGTCGAAGCGGTCGATGAGCGCGAGCAGATCGGCGAACATGCCGCGCTCGATCCAGTCGTCGGGTTCGAGGATCGCGAGATAATCGCCCGTCGCCTCGTCGATGCCTCGGTTGACGGCTGTGCCGTAGCCCGCATTCTGCTGGTCGATCACGCGGATGCGCGGGTCGCGTTCGGCATGCGCGTGCATGATGGCGTGCGAGCCGTCGGTTGAGCCGTCGTTGACGCATAGGATCTCGAGATGCGGGTAGCTCTGCTCCTCCAAGCTGGTAAGCGCCTGATCGAGATAGCGCTCCATGTTGTAGATGGGAACGACCACCGAGACAAGATGGTTCTTCTGCGTCACATGCCCTCCTCGGCGCTGCGTCGGCCTAAAACCTGTACCCTCTATAATAGTTTACGCACCACGGGAAGCGGCACGGGAAGCACGATGGACAGACCTGCAATCGTCATAGTCACCTTCAAACGTCAAGAGCTGCTTGCGGGCCTGTTGGCATCCATCAAGGAGTCGACGATCGCCCCCTGGCGCATCGTGGTGGTCGATAACGAGAACGCGCCCGAGACGGCCTCGCTCATGGAGCGTTTCTCGAACGAGGTGGAAGCGCTGTGGGGTCCCTCCGAGCCCGACGATCGGGGAGGTACCTCCCGCGTCGTCTATATGCCCATGAGCGAGAACACCGGCGGCGCCGGCGGGTTCTCCGCAGGCGTGGCGCATGCATACGAACTGGGCGCCCAATGGTTTTGGGTGATGGACGACGACGTTGCCATCGAGCCCGAGGGCTTGGCGCGGCTCGACGGATGGACCGCAGGTGCGGACGTGATCCAGGGGTGCCGCTACGATTTCGACGGGGGCCCCTTCTACTGGCAGTACCGGTTTTGGACGGGCCTGGGCATCTACAACCCCGTGGCGCGGTTCTCGTTCGAGAAGCCCGAGGTCAAAGACATCAACGTCATGTGCTTCGAAGGCGCGTTCTTCTCGCGCCGCGTGGTCGACGCGTGCGGGCTGCCCGACCCGCGCTTCTTCATCTACTGGGACGATGCGGTGTACGGATACGTGGCGAGCAGGCATGTGCGCGCCATCCTCGTGCCCGACTTCGTGCTGCGGCGCTCCCGCGAGGTGAAGAACATCGCGGTGGGTTCGGTGCGCCAGCTCAACTCGACCTCCGACATGACGCGCTACTACATTCTGCGAAACCGCGGCTATATCGCCCGCTACCTGCGCGAATACGGCGATTACAACCCCGTGCTGTTTGGGCTGGGCACGGCGGCGACCTTTGCGAAGGAGCTCATCCGCATCGTGCTCGTCGACCGGAAGAGCCTGGTATCGGGCACCAAGCGCATGATCTCAGGCTGGAAGGATGCGCGTACGATCTACCGCGATCCGTCTTGGCAGCCCATGAGGCCGTTTGCCGCGCGCTGATGCCGCGTCGATGACGGCGGCTCCGCCTGCCCGGGCGGTCCTGTGCGGGCGCGATTCGCCGCCGAGCGTGTCGTGATGCCTGCGACCAGAACACATACTCTATTATGGAAGCACAGCTTACGTTCTGCGAGGGGGCAAGAGGGGGAGAACATGGCAAACCCGCAGAGCGCATCGCGTCGGCGATTGCGCTCCCACAACCGTATGGGCGTGGTAATCGCGCATAACAAGGCCACAGCCGAGATGCCTACGGTCGAGATGCCGCTGCCGACCAAGGTCGTCATGCCCATGCAGCAGCATGTGGGAGCCCAGTGCCAGCCGCTCGTCAAGAGGAAGGACCACGTGGATGCGGGCCAGCTGATCGGCCATGCCGAGGCGCGCACCACGGCCGATATCTTCTCGCCGGTTTCCGGCACCGTTACCGAGCTGCGCTCCATCTACTACAGCAACGGCAGGACCGACACGGCCATCGTCATCGAGTCCGACGGCGCGCAGACCGTCGCTCAAACCGTCGCCCCGCCCGTCATCACCGATTACGCCTCGCTGGTCGCGGCGATCAAGAAGAGCGGGCTCGTGGGCTTGGGCGGCGCGGGCTTCCCGACCGGCATCAAGATGGATGCGGACCTGAGCTCCGTCGATTGCTGGCTCGTCAACGGCGCGGAGTGCGAGCCGTACCTATCATCCGACTACCGCGAGATGATGGAGCGCCCCCACGACATCCTCGACGGCATCAAGCTGTGCCTCGACCTCTCGGGCGTGCCCCGCTCGCTCATCTGCATAGAGGACAACAAGCCCAAGGCCATCGATACGCTGCGCACCCTCGTGGCAGACGACCCGCGCATCCAGGTGCTCGAGCTTCCCGCACGCTATCCCCAGGGTGCCAGCCGCGTCATCCTGAAGAACGCCATGGGCCGCGCGGTGCAGCGCGGCGGGCACCTGACCGACGTGGGCGCCATCCTCTTCAACTGCACCACCATGGCGGAGATCGCCCGCTACGTGCGCACCGGCATGCCGCTCGTCACGCGCCGCATCACCGTGATGGGCGATGCCGTCGCCAACCCCATGAACCTCGAGGTGCGCATAGGCACGCCCACGGGGGAGGTTCTCGAGTTCTGCGGGCTTTCCTGCGAGCCTGCCAAGGTGATCGCCGGCGGACCCATGATGGGCGCCACCCAGATCGATATGGACTATCCGGTCGTCCGCCAGCAGTCGGGCCTGCTCGCCTTCTCCGAGGCCATGTGCGGGCGTCCTCCAACCACGGCGTGCATCCGGTGCGATAAGTGCATCAGCTCGTGCCCCATGCGCCTCTCGCCCATCAATATCCAGAAGGCCTACCGTGCGGGCGATGTGGACGCTCTCGACCGTTTGATGGCCGACCTCTGCGTGGGCTGCGGCATCTGCTCATACGTCTGTCCGGCCAAGCAGCCGCTCACGCAGTCCGTGAGCTTGGCGGGGCGCCTGCTCAAGGCCGAGAAGCGCCGCGCGAAGGGAAGGGGATAGCATGGCGTTCACCCCCACGCGCACTCTCGCGCTCAACCCCGCTCCGCAGATCGTGAGCCCCGAGACCACGCGATCGATCATGCGCAACGTCCTCATCGCCCTGGCACCGGCAGCGGTTGCCTCGGTGGCGTTCTTCGGCATGCGCGCGGCGCTCGTCATCGCCGTGTCGGTCATCGCGTGCGCGGGATTCGAGTACGCATGGTGCCGGCTGCGCAAGATTCCCAACACCGCAGGCGACCTCTCCGCGGCCGTCACGGGCGTGCTCCTGGCCTTCAACGTGCCCTCCACCATCCCGCTCTACATGCTGGTGGTGGGCGACTTCGTGGCCATCATCATCGTCAAGGAGCTCTTCGGCGGCATCGGCAAGAACTTCGCCAATCCCGCCATCGTGGGGCGTCTCGTGCTTGCCGTGGCCTTCCCGGTGGCCATGACCGACTTCGTAGCGCCGCGCATCTCCTTCGCGCCCATCGACGTGGTGAGCTCCGCCACCGCGCTTGCGCCGTCGGCGCCCGCCCTCACCCTGCTCGACATGTTCCTAGGCTCCGAGATGGGCGTTCTCGGCGAGACCAGCGCGCTTGCCCTCATCATCGGCTTCGCGTTCCTGCTTGCCACCAAGACCATTACCTGGCATGTTCCGGTGGTCTATGTGGGCGTCGTGGCGCTTGCCAGCCTGCTCGCGGGCCTCGATCCGCTCATGCAGGTGTGCTCCGGCGGTCTCATGCTGGGCGCCGTCTTCATGGCCACCGATTACTCCACATCTCCCGCCACGCTCAAGGGCAAGATCGTCTTCGCCGTGGGCTGCGGCCTCATCACCTGCCTCATCCGCTTCTGGGGCAATCTCAACGAGGGCGTGGCCTACTCCATCCTGTTCATGAACCTGCTGGTTCCCTATATCGACCAGCACACGCCCAACGTGCCCGTGGGCGCCGAGAAGCGGAAGCGAGGTGCCGCGCATGAGTAAGGGCCTCTCCCTCAAACCCGTGGCGGTGCTCGTGGCCATCTGCGCCATCGCGGGCGTGTTGCTGGGCGTCGTCCATCAGGTGACGGCTCCCATCGCGGTCGCCAACGCCGAGCAGCGCGCGCGGGACACCTACGCCGCCCTCGTGCCCGAGGCGGCTTCCTTCGAAGAGGTCGAGACCGACGTGGAGGGCTGCACGGCGGCGCTGCGCGCTCTCGATGGCAACGGCAACGACCTGGCGCTCATCGTGGTTGCGCAGTCCAAGGGCTACGGCGGGCAGGTGCCCATCGCCGTGGCGTTCGACGCGTCGGGCACCGTCATGAGCATCACGGCCATGCCCAACTCCGAGACGCCGGGCCTCGGCAGCCGCATCGCCGAAGATGAGTATATCGGCCAATACGTGGGCAGGCCTGCCGAGCAGCTCGCAGCCGAGGACGTGGATCTCATCAGCGGCGCCACGATCTCGTCCCGCGCCGCGCTTGCCTCCTACAACATCGCCGTGAGCGTGTACGAGGAGGTGCGGCATGGCTGACGAGGCCGCAGCACGACCGTCCGCGTGGACGAATTTCTCCAAGGGCCTGCTCGCCGAGAACCCCGCGCTGAGGCAGATGCTGGGCCTGTGCCCCACGCTCGCCGTCACCACGGCCGTCGGCAACGGTCTGGGCATGGGCCTGGCCACCACGTTCGTGCTCGTGTGCTCGGGCACGGTGGTATCGCTGCTGCGCAAGGCAATCCCCAGCTCCGTGCGCATCCCCGCGTTCATCACCATCATCGCGAGCTTCGTGACGCTCGTCATGATGCTCGTCGAGGCGTATCTGCCCGCGCTCAACGACGCGCTCGGCATCTACCTGCCGCTCATCGTGGTCAACTGCATCGTGCTCGGCCGCGCCGAGATGTTCGCGTCTAAGAACCCGCCTTTGGCGGCGGCCATCGACGGGCTGGGCATGGGCGTGGGCTTCACCATCTCGCTCGTGCTCATGTCGGCCATCCGCGAGCTGCTGGGTGCCGGCACGCTGTTGGGCATGCAGGTCATGCCCTCGTTCATCGAGCCCATGATCATCATGGTCACCCCCGCGGGCGGCTTCGCCGTGCTGGGCGTGCTCATCGCCGCCTCCGTGGCTCTCGAGCAGAACCGGACGCGCAAGACGGGCGCGCCTGCGGAGCTTGCGCCCGACAGCCCGTGCGATGGCTGTGCGCTCGCCTGCGGTCTCGGCGACCCCGCCGATCCCGACTGCGCGCGCGATGGTGCCGAGGCGTTTGTCGCCCAGGTGGAGAAGGCGCTCGAAGCCGAGGAACCCCATATCGTCAAGGTCGAGGTGCAGCGCGACGATGCGGCGGCTCCTTCGGCGGAGGAGGCTGATGCATGATGGCGCAGTACGCATCCATTCTCTTCTCCATGATCCTGGTCAACAACTTCGTGCTCGTGCGCTTCCTGGGCATCTGCCCCTTCCTGGGCGTGTCGAAAAAGTTCGATTCGGCGGCGGGCATGGGCGCTGCGGTCACGCTCGTCATGGTGCTCGCCACGGCCGTGACGTGGCCCATCCAGCAGCTCCTCGCTGCGTGGGGGCTCGAATACCTGCAGACCATCGCGTTCATCCTGGTCATCGCCACGCTCGTGCAGCTGCTCGAGATGGCCATAAAGAAGTTCATCCCGCCGCTGTACACGGCGCTCGGGGTGTACTTGCCGCTCATCACCACCAACTGCGCGGTGCTCGGCATCACCATCACCTGCATCGATGAGGGGTACACCTACCTGCAGGCGCTGGTCGCAGGCCTCGGCGCCGGGTTGGGGTTCTTGCTTGCGATGGTGCTCTTCTCCGGCGTGCGCCGGCGTTTGGAAGACGCCGAGCCGCCCGCATGCTTCCGGGGCATGCCCATCACGCTCATCGCCGCCGCCATCACGGCCCTCAGCTTCGTGGGCTTTTCCGGCGTCATCGACCACCTCTTCGGCGCATAGGAGGTGCGTGCGATGCATCCGATCATACTCACCGTCGTCCTCGTGGCTGCCATCGGCTTGGTGGGCTCCATCATCCTCGTTCTGGCATCCCGTGCCCTCGCGGTGGAGGAGGACGGGCGGCTGCCCGACGTGGTTGCCATCCTGCCCGGCGCAAACTGCGGTTCCTGCGGCTATCCCGGTTGCGAGGGCTATGCAAAAGCCATGCTCGACGGCGCTCCGGTAAACGCCTGCGGTCCCGGCGGCGCCAGGGTTGCCCAGGAGCTCGCGGCGTATCTCGGCGTCGATGCGGGGAAGACCGCTGTCAAGCGCGCCATCGTCGCGTGCCGAGGCGCTAAGGACCGCAAGCTGCTCACCGTCGACCGTGCCAACTACGAGGGCGCTCCCAGCTGCCGCGTGTTCGCCACGCTCGCCAACATCTCCGACAGCTGCACCAACGGGTGCATCGGCTTCGGCGATTGCGTGGCGAGCTGTCCCTTCGGTGCGCTTTCGCTCAACGAGAACGATGTGGCCGTGGTCGATCCCGCAGTGTGCACGGGATGCGGTCTGTGCACGACCATCTGTCCTCGGCACCTCATCAGCCTGCAGGAGAAGGGCCAGCGCGAACGCGTCTCGTTCGTGCTCTGCCACAGCACGCTCGTGGGCAAGCGGGCCAAGGAGGCCTGCGCCAACACGTGCCTCGGCTGCCATAAGTGCGAGAAGGTCTGTCCGACGGGCGCCGTTACGGTGGAGAACAACGTGGCGCATGTGGACGTGGCGCAATGCATCGGCTGCGGAGCCTGCCGCGATGCGTGCCCCGTGGGCGCCATCGACCCCATGGCGTGGGTCGATTAGCCTCGCGTGCGGCATGCGGGCGCTCAACCGGTAGTTGAGATGCCTGCTCAGAGGCCGTGTTTCTCGCAACCGCAAACTCAACGGATAGGTTATGGCGCGGTGTATCGCGATACGACATGATGTGAAGCGAGGACGTCTTCAGGCCTGTACATGGAAAGAAGGAGGACATCATGGACACGAGCGCAAACGACACCCTGGGTCGTCGCATCGCGCGGTTGAGGATCGCCCACGGCATGACGCAGGAGCGTCTCGCGAACATCCTCAACGTGAGCGCGCAGGCGGTCAGCAAGTGGGAGAACGACCAGAGCTATCCCGACATCATGCTCCTGCCGGTTTTGGCGGAGACGTTCGGCGTGAGCGTGGACGACCTGCTCGGCCGCACCGTCGCCGTGCGCACGGTCGAACCCGGGCCCCTGTCCGTCCCTGAGCCCGCACCCGAGCCGGTGCATGAGTCCGAGCGCACCGACACGTCCGATCCGCGTCCCACGAAGCTCCACATCCGCGTCACGGAGCGCGACGGCGTCGATCGGGTTGATGTGGCGCTGCCGCTTACGGGCGTGCGTGCGATGGCGAACATCGTCGGCTCGATTCCCAGCGTGCGCTCGAAGGTGGGCTTCGACATGGACGAGCTGTTCACAGCAGCTCAGAGCGTTGAGGCGGGCACCCTCATCGACGTCGATGATGGGCACGATCACGTGGTCATCACCCTCGAGTAGCCAGGAGCTCCAAGCGCCCGCCTCGGTGTTCGTGCGGGCTGTACCGAAAATGTCTCTCATGCTGCAGAGTTTCGGCTATGGAGCATGTATCGACACTGAACACTGCATAGTTTCCAATACTATGCAGTGTTCATGCATACAAAATGCCATCGAAGCCGGTTCCAGCCGAAACTCTGCAGCATTATAAGAAAAAAGTGTCCGGGCTTTCGCTGAACTGATACCGTCCGAGAGTTATAAGCCGTCGATACAGGACCGCTCCTGCGCTGCGGCCCGATCCTCAGAGCCTGAGCAACTCGAGCAAGGAGACGGAGTTGCCGCATCGCTGCAGAGATGGACCGGACGGGTTTGCTGTACGAGATCGGAGCGGTATACTATAGACGCTGACTCGGTGCCCTTGGGCACGCGCATTCCTGTAACTGTCTGCGAGACGAGGGGGATCCCATGCCGCGCGAATGGCACGTATTCGTCTTCGTATTATGATGACAGAGGCAATGCGGCAACGGGGTTGATGACGCTCGCAATCCATCGAACCTTTCACTCGATGAGCATCTTGGCGCAAGCTCTTCGGACATTGAACTCGAGGGGAGCCATGCCGATATAGGCTCCCAGTGATGGGAAAACACAAGGTAAGCGGTAGGATCAATCCAGCGGGGCTTGTGCGCGGCGCCCCCGACGCCTATCCCGGCATCCCCATATACATCGCTTAAACCAGATGCGCCATGTAGAGGGGAAGGTAGGTACGACGCTTCTCCGCCTTCAGCTGCTTGGGGTGCAGCACCACCTCCTCGCCTGCGCGCCTACCGTAACGGTTGGCAAAGTCGTCGAGCGAGACTGTGCTGTATGCCTTCGATGACTTGACCTCTACGGGGCTCACCCGCAGCTTGCCCGCCGCGTCTGCGCACGGCCTCGCCAACAGGAAGTCGACCTCTCGCGGGCGGGGCTTCGCGTTAGCTTTGACCCCCGGCTCCGACCACGTGTGGTAGTAGAGGGCGTGCCCGCTTGCGCGCAGCTGCTGGGCGACGGCGTTTTCGGCGATCATACCCCTGTTCACGCTTACCTTCCCGAACTGGACGTCGCGGTGCACCTGCGCAGAGCTGGCTTGGTCGGGGAAGGCCTGCGTCACCAGCAGGCCGGTGTCGGCCATGTAAAGCTTGAGCGAGGCAGGCTCCTCCGAAAGGCCCAATCCCACCGACGGGTCCGAGCAGAGGCGGCAGGGGTTGGCGAGGTGGGCGTCATCGAGCCAGTCGATGGCGGTCTCGTAGTCCCCATAGCGCCCGCCCTTGCTTGCGCTCGCGAACTTGAAACGCTTAGATGCGGCCGACAGCTGCCCGGGAATGGCGCGGAAGAGGGCGCGGGCGCGCCTCGCCTCGCCCCCGCCGAACTTTCCGATGTCCTCGAGGTAGAGCTCGAGGATTGCGCGCTTTGCGCGGTCGCAGGCCGCAAAGTCCGCATCTCCGAGGAACGCCTCGACCGACTGCGGCATCCCGCCGACGAGCATATACTCGTCGAAGAGCCGCATTATCTTGGTGTGCACCGCATCGGGTAGGGGCGCGCGCGAACCGTACGCCTCGCGGATCGCGTCGGCGTACACCTCGTAGCCCATGGCCCACAGGTACTCCTCGAAGTCGAGCGGGTGCAGGGTGATGCGCTCCTCCTCAGAGGGGATCACGATGTCTTCCACGCTCTTGCGGATCGAGATGAGCGAACCCGTTTCGATGTAATCGAAGCGCCCATCCGCGACGAGGTGCTTGATGTACTCTCGGGCGATGGGCAGGCGCTGGACTTCATCGAATATCACGACCGATTTGCGCTCCGGGAGTCGTTTCGCGTAGTGGAGCTGGAGCATGCGCAGGAACGTGTCCACGTCCTCCCGCTCCTTGCGGAACAGATCGACGACCGCCCTAGGTGCCTTCGAGAAGTCGATGTAGATGGAGTCCTCGTACTCGGCGTCGGCGAAGGCCTTCACGAGCGTGGTCTTACCCACGCGCCGTGCGCCCTCCACCAGCATGGCCGTCTTGCCTTCCGACGCCTTCTTCCATTCGAGCAGGTCTTCGTAGCGTTTGCGTTTGAACATGAGCGCCCCCTGAGGCATCGATACAAGAATCCGTTAATTCGAATTATCGCATATCTACAAAAATCTGTAAGTTTTAAATCACGAGTGTATACATGAATCTGCGACTTATACCTCCGCAGCGGCATTGTGGGATACCCGCGGAGGGGCCTGTCGCCTCCGAGCTATCGGCGTCGAGCGGAAGAAACCCCAGTTCGTCGGCCACGAGGAGTCTGGTTCGATCAAGCTGTGCGAGCGCTTGGTCGGACCGAGCGAGCACGGCGTAAGGTGACGAGTGTCAGCTCGTACGTCCGCATAGGTTTTCCTATCGCATATCAGCATTTCTCGTTGCGTGATACGTATCTATATGTAACATATGATACATACTGTAATCATCTGCGCGGTGCCCTCGGGCACCGCGCGCCCGAGGGACCATCTGCGAGACGAGGGGAATCCCATGCCACGCGATCAGATCGTCTCCGATGCGGACGCCGCTGCCGGTCAGTCCGATCGCCTCAGGGCCGGCGCCGGGGGCTACAGCCCCTTCTCGCCCCAGATGCTCGCAGGCTTCTCCAGCGGCATCGCGGGAAACGACGCCCATGACGCGATCGCCTCCTCGGTCCACGGCTCCCTGCATGCATGGACCGCCATGATCTACGCCGATGCCGATGCCGTCACGGCGGCTGCCGCCGCCTTCTCGGAGGCGGACGGCGCCGCTGCGAGCAGGCTGGCGGGGACCGGCGGGTTCTCGGATGGAAGGGACGTCGTATGGGGGTGGAGAAGGGTCCGCTCATAGGCGCCCTGGACGCCGAGAACGGCCTGCTCGAGCGCAGCCTGTCGGCCTGCGCAGAGCAGATCGCCGAGCTCGGGAGCGCGCTCGACGGCCCGGAGCTCCAAGGCGAGGCGTACGAGGCCATCCGCGAGAGGATAACCTCCCTGCGCATCCCCCTCGCCAAGGCGCTGCACAACATGTTCGGGGCGCTGCGGGACGGCAACGACCGGAACTCCGCTGCGGTATCGGCGCTTCCCGAAACGTCTCCGGGCGTGGCCGATGCGGATGAAGCCTGGCGGAGGATCGACGAGCTCGAGGGCCTCAACCGGGACTACCGGCTGCTCGTCGACGACGCCGCGGCCTCGGGCCTCGACGCGGGGGAGGTCATGGCGGGCTGCGAGCCGATGATCGAGGCGAACCGGCGCATCATCGACGAGCTGCGCGGCGCCATCCTGCGGATCCAGGCGTACGCCGACGCGTCCTCCGGGTACTATGCGGATGCGGACGCCGCCCTGCGGACGCTCGCCGCCGCGGACCGGTCGATCGCGAGCTGCCTCTCCGGCGGCGGCTACGGCGACCTCGGCTGGGCGGACGCGGCCTCCGCCGTCTACGGTGATCGGATGGTGGCGGGGCGGCTGGGCATCTCGAAGGACGGCTTCTCCGAGATGATGGACGAGCAGTACGGCTTCAATAAGAAAATAGCAGCGCTCATGTGGGAGGTCTACGCGAGGCTCTACGAGCGGTACCCCGGGGCGGACCAGGACTTCATCGACTGGGCGTGGCTCAGGCTCATGGGCGGCATATGCTACGATGGCGTTGCGTGGGACATGACAGCGGGGCGCCTCGCCGAAGACGTGCCATTCCCCCTGCCAAGGCGTGGTTTCATAACAGTTTCGGGGGAATCGTACCTCGTCCTCTTCCTCGGTCTAAGCGTGGCCGACTATGAGATTCTTGCAGCAGCGGTCATCGATCAGAACGATAAAGCTCCAGAGGGACCATACGCGGACTTCGCGCATCAGTGCGCCGCTGCCGCTGCGGAGTATGACGTCAGAAGGGGCAACACTTCGACGCTGGATCGGTTCTTCTCCGAGGGGGCTTCCGAGCGCGCGCAGTATGCGGGATGGATGGGCGACTGCGTGGTTGCCAGAGAAAATGACTGGACCACATCGTTGGGCCCCGACGACTACAAGTCCGACCTCGATGGTCACAACATAGCCGTTGCGGCTTTCGATCAAGGCATCCCTTACCATGAAGCGGCCCGGCAGTACTATGCGGATCTGGACAACATGGCCTATACCCGTGCGGATAAGTTCCTTGAGAACAACGGCGGGTACGATAACGTGGTCAACATGCTGTATGCGAACCTTACCACCGACAGCGACCTCCCTGCCACTCTCAAGGGCCGGAGTCCGTTGTATGGGCCCGATGTCTATACAGTAACGTTTGCATAGGGAGATCAAACGGGTACGCGCAGATACATCAGCCATACCGTGCCCGAGAAGGTGGAGATCATCAGGCGTCATGAACATCTGGCTGACACCTCGCGCTTCCTAGATGCCCTTGAGAACGGAAAGAACGAGTTGGACTAGGGCGGAGCCGGTTCAGCTGGAGCGGAGGGACGACCGGAAGGGAAGGAAATCGATGGCAGTGACAGCGCATAAGGATGGTCATAAGCCCCCGGCTCGCAGGCGCACCGTCGCGCTCGTCGCGCTGGCCCTCGTCGGCGCGCTCGTCCTGGTGCACGAGGCGTCCGTGCGCAACGTCTACGACGAGCTGCTCCTGGAGGGGCCGGAATCCCCGCTCCACCTGGCGCTGCCGGGCAGGGGCGCCGTCGACGTCCCCACGGGCTTCGAGCGGCGGGGTAGCGGCGTCGAGCGCGCTTGGGGGAACAAC
>JAWRJQ010000070.1:0-20818 GCA_040307385.1 Atopobiaceae bacterium | reverse complement strand
GATGCCGTTCGATTACAAGAAGGAGTACAAGGAGTTCTATCTGCCGCCTGCAAAGCCGGGGATCGTGCAGGTTCCGGCCATGAATTTCGCCGCCGTGCGCGGTCAGGGCGATCCCAACGATGAGGACGGCGCGTATCAGGCTGCCCTCGGCATGCTCTACGGCATCGCCTTCACCGTCAAGATGTCTCCCAAAGCGGGGCATACCATGGAGGGCTACTTCGAATACGTGGTGCCGCCGCTCGAGGGCTTCTGGTGGATCGACGGCTTCGATGGGATGGACTATGTCCGCAAGGCCGACTTCCAGTGGATCAGCTGCATCCGCCTTCCCGATTTCGTCACGCGCGAGGAGTTCGATTGGGCGGTTGCTGAGGCAACGCGCAAGAAGAAGCAGGACTTCTCCGCCGTGGAGCTCATGACGATCGAGGAGGGCCTTTGCGTGCAGTGCATGCATGTGGGGCCCTATGACAACGAGCCGGCGACGGTGGACGCCATGCATGCGTTTGCTGCGGAGCAGGGCTATGAGCTGGACTTCTCGAGCACACGCCGCCACCATGAGATCTACCTCACCGATGCGAGGCGAACAGCTCCCGAGAAGCTCAAGACCGTCATCAGGCATCCGATCCGCACGGCCTAACCGCCTTTTGGGGAGTATCTCCCATGGGAGGTTTCAGACCATGGGGGAGTATCCCCCAAAGGAGGTACCCTTCCGACCATGGGGGAGTATCCCCCACGGGAGGAACAAGGAGGTTGGCGCAGCGGGCCTCCCGCTCAACGGGATGCAAACAAGGATGCTCATGGCATAGAATAAACTGGTTGAGGCGGACACCCACTCGAATAGGCATTCACATGAACCGAAACGCACGCGTCGCCGACATGCTCTGCGCATCATACGATTGGTCCTCCGACACCGAGAGGCGCCTCGCCGACTTCCTCCTGCAGAATCTGCCCGGCGCCTCCCGCATGTCCGTGAGGGAGATTGCGGAGAAGAGCGCTACGTCGAGCGCGACCGTCTCGCGGTTCGTCCGCAAGCTCGGATTCGAGAGCTTTGCCGAGCTCAGGCTCGCCATCGCGATGGAGCAGGGCGGCAACGGCTTGCAGGAGGGCGAGGCGGCGACGGAGATCTCGCTGGACGACATCGAGGCCTCCATCCGCTACGTGCTCGAGAACAAGATTCAGGAGCTGCAGGGAACCGCGCAGATGCTCGATGCCGAGAGCGTCCGTGCGGCGATCGATCTGATCCGCGGTGCGGAGAACATCCTGTTCGCTGCCGTGGGCAATTCGATACCCGTGTGCTCGAACCTGGCATTTCGCCTCGGGCAGATCGGCATCAGGGCGAACTGCCCTGCAAACACCGAGATGATGATCCTCGCGTCCCTGGCGCTGAAGCGCAACGATTTGGTGATCATCGTCTCGTCATCGGGTTATTCGCATAGGCTCGAGACGATCATGGACAACGCCGAGGACAGCGGAACCCCCATCCTGTTCATCACCACGACCCCCATGGCGAAGCTGGTTCAGCGGGCTGACGTGGTGCTATCCGGGGTATCGCGCGACCAGCTCCTGACGGGCCTCCAGTTTGCCACGCACATCCCCGAGGACTTCATCGTCGAGACGCTGTTCATGTTCCTCATGGCCCACAGCAAGAACATCGGCGAGCTTGCATGGATGGAGCGCAAGAGCCTGGGCCGCGACAAGGAGACGACGCCGACCTTCAGCTAGGGTGACAGCCCGCGCGCTTTCGATACCGCTTACAACCCGCATCAGGCGAACTGGGGCCGGCTTCGCTGTCTCGAATAATCGACCGAGACGGGCGTGTTCGTCTCAGTCGATTGAACGGGACGCGTTTCCGCACAAAAGCGTCTCGAATAATCGACCGAGACGGGCACAGTCCCTATGCTGGGTCGATGCTGTTCCAAGCTCTCGTGAAAGAATGGAGGCAACTTATGCGCGCACGGGTTTTATCTTAGAAAGAGAAGTATAATCTATTTCGTATACGAAAGTGTTTTTTTGATATTAATGTGAGAGTTCAAACTATTTCGTACACGAAAGGCCCTGTCTATGGAATACATGACGACGGCAGAGGCTGCGAAGCTGCTCGGGATATCCGTCCAGCGCATAAGGCAGCTCGCTGCAGCAGGAACGATCACCGGCCAACGCATGGGAGGCCAATGGCTGTTGGACAGGGACTCTGTGCACGCGCTGGCATGCAAACCCGTTCGAAAGGGCGGGCGGCCCCGCATCGGCGCGGGAGCAGCTGATCGTCCTTTCACGCTCATGAACCGTACCCATGCCGTCTGCGACATCGTCTATCACAGCAAAAGGAAAGAATTCATTCAGGTGGGGGAGATCCTCGATTCCCATCGGCTTCCCATCGGTTTGTTCGGTAGCGACAGAAGGACCCGCGTGCACGCTTTCAACGCCTGGTGGAAGGGGAGGGGCATCCCTGGAGACAGGAGAGGTCTCCAAAAGCTGCTGGATGACGCCGGTGCTGAGGTGCCCGAGGAACTCCTCATGCGCAATCTCGGCCTTTCCCTCTCCGACCAGTATTGGATCAGGCCGGTTGGCTCGCAGCTCCAATGGGAGTCGATCAACTTCTTCGATAACGACTTCTTGGAGTTGGATGAAAGAGCGATCCGACCTCCCTTGGATGACATATCCCAAGCGCACCCTGACAACACTTCGGACGGCAATCTCGCCAAACACTGGGTTTTACGGGGGAGGAAGCGCGTCCTGCTCAAGGAAGGTGCGAAACTCAACCAAGAACCGTTCAATGAGCTGGTGGCTACCCGATTGCACCAACGCCTTATCCAAGAAGGGGAGTATGTTCCCTACTGGATCGAGGGGGTGGGAGCGGAAGCGGTAAGCGCTTGCGCATGCTTTCTGACCGATGAGGAAGAGTACGTTCCTGCATGGTATGTCGACCGCATCTTGCCGGAGCGCGATAGCAGAGATGCCTACCGGCATTATGTCGCATGCTGCGAGCTGCTCGGTATCGAGGGTATCGAGCGCGCTCTCAGCAAGATGATCGTGTGCGACGACATCCTGGCGAACGATGATCGGCACTACCGAAACTTTGGAATCATCCGAAATGTCGAGACGCTCGCCTGTCGTCCTGCTCCGCTCTTCGATTCTGGGTCGAGCCTTTGGGTGAATTCCACCCTTTCGGATCTGCGGTCCGGCGAATTCAGCTATCGGAGCAGACCGTTCGATCCGAGGCCTGCGCGTCAGATGATGCTCGTCGAAGATCTGTCATGGCTCGATACCGGAGGCCTGGATGGGTTCGTCGACGAGGCGATGGCCATCCTCGGGCAGAACCCGCTTCTGAAAGATCGGATGGCGTTCATTCGACAGGCACTCCAAAGGCGGGTTGAACGCATGATAGATATCCGCGCATGGTGGTAGCATAGCCGTCTTGTCAGCCGCGTCATCCGTCGCCCGCCGGCTTCGTTGTCCCGTTCAACCGACCGAGACGGACGTGTTCGTCTCAGTCGATTGAACGGGACGCGTTTCCGCACAAAAGCGTCTCGAATAATCGACCGAGACGGGCACGCCGCCCCCGGACGTTGATTCCACCGGCTCTCGGGTAGGGCAGGCAGCCCGCATACGTTCCTGTGCGCAGAGAAGACGCGAGGACATCCGTCTGGCTGCCGCCTTGCGCCGTTGAGCGTGACCCGGCCCGTGATGAATCATTGTTCCAAAAACTAGTATTATTATAAAACAGTGTTCCATACGGAATATGAACTGCAGGTAGGTGGCTTGCAGCCACGGCAATCTGATTCGAGAGGAGGGAGAGGGACATGAAGATCGTCGGAGTATGTGCCTGTTGCAGCGGAATCGCGCATACCTACATGGCAAAGGACGCCATCGTGAAGGCCGCGCAGGCGATGGGCGACGAGGTTCACATGGAAACCCAGGGGACCATCGGCGTGGAGGATGAGCTGACCGCGCAGCAGATCGCTGAAGCGGACTGCGTCCTGCTGTGCGTCGATGTCCACATCGAGGGCACGGAGCGCTTCAAGGACAAGAAGGTCATGAAGATCCCCACGGGTCTCGCCATCAAAGCGCCCAAACAGGTCATCTCGAAGATTCATGAGGAGCTTCGAAAAACGTTGTAGGTGCAGTCCGACAAGGTGAAAAACATGCTTGGAGAGGAGAGAAACTGTGGCTGAAGAAGTCAAGAGAACGATGAAGAAGGTGGGCATCAAGGCTCCGATCCTCACCGCCATCAGCTACCTTCTTCCGCTGGTCGTAGCGTCCGGCCTGCTTATCGCGATAGGCAACCTCACCGGCGGCCAGAACGTGTCCACACTCGATGGAATCACGATTCCCGATGCCCTCACCACGATCGGAGTCTTCGGAATGGGGCTGCTGCCCTCGTTCATCGCCGGCTACATCGCCTATGCGATCGCCGATCGCCCCGGCCTGGCTCCAGGCTTCCTCATGGGCCAGGTCGCGTCGTTTCTGGGGGCGGGATTCCTCGGGGGCATGATCGGCGGCATCGTCGCCGGCTACATCGCCCTTTGGCTCGAGACCTATCTCAAGGTTCCCACGTGGGCCCAGGCGCTTATGCCCATGATGATCATCCCCACGCTTACCGCGATCATCGCCGGCGTGCTCATGGTGTTCGTCCTCGGCGGCCCCATCGCCGCAATCACCGCCGCGCTCACCGCGTTCATTACGGGTCTCGACTACACGCAAAGGCTCACCACCGGCTTCATTCTCGGACTGATCCAACACCTCGATTACGGCGGGGCGATTTCCAAGGTCCCCAACCTCATCTGCGACGGCATGATGGCCGACGGCATCTACGGCCCCGAGGCGGTCAAGGTTCTGGGCTCCATGGTTCCCCCGTTCGGCGTGGCGCTTGCGCTGGTGCTCTCGAAATTCGTCTTCAAGAAGCCCATCTTCAAGCTGTCCGAGGTCGAGAACATCAAGGTCGCCTTCCCCATGGGCGTCTGCATGATCACCGAGGGCGTCATCCCCATCGCGATGAACGATCTCGTGCGCACCGTGATCAGCACGGCTCTGGGCGACGCGGTCTGCGGAGCCATCGCGTTCTCGATGGGCGTCGAATCCATGGTTCCCTCCGGAGGCATGTTCGTGGTGCCCATGATGACGAATCCGGGCTGGGCACTCGTTGCGCTGGCAGCGGGCTCGCTCGTCACCGCGCTGCTGCTCATACTGCTCAAGAGGCCTCTCAAACCCGAGGAGATCGACGATCTCAACGTCGAGCAGGTCGAGGAGGAGGTCGATCTCTCCGGCTTGAGCTTCTCGTAAACATCGGACCTGCGCGGAGCCGGGCTGCCGGTTCCGCGCGTTTTTCTATTCGCAGGACACGTTCACATTCAAAAGAGGTTTCCTATGTACGAATCAATGCGGGGCATCCTCGCAAAAGCCAACGAAGAGGGCTATGCGGTCATGGCGATAAACGCCTTCAACCTCGAGTCCGCAGCGGGTGTGATCCACGCGGCGGCGCAGATGGATGCGCCGATCATCATCGACCTGCTGCAAGATCACGTCAAGGCGTACTTCGACTGCGATGTGCTCGCCGCACCCCTCATCAAGATGGCTCGGCGCGTGCACGTTCCCGTGGCAATCAACCTCGACCACGGAAGCGACGTCGCCCATCTCAAACGCTGCCTGCACGAGGGATTCTCAAGCGTGATGGTCGATGCCTCCATGCGCCCCTTCAACGAGAACGTGGGCATCACCCGCTCCGTGGTCGAGTTCGCCCAGCAGTTCGGCGCAAGCGTCGAGGCCGAGGTGGGCGGCATGGGCCTTGTGCAGGAGGGGTCCGGCTTCACCAGCACGGGCATGTACACGAATCCCGATGACGCCATCGCGTTCATCGAGCAGACGGGCATCGACGCCCTTGCCGTGTCGTACGGCTCTTCCCATGGCGCCTATCCCGAGGGCTATGTTCCCGAATTTCGCTTCGACATCGTTGAGAAGATCAAGGCCGCAACGGGGATCCCACTGGTGTTGCACGGAGGATCCGGCACGACGCCCGAGACCATCAGGCGATCGATTGCATGCGGTATCAACAAGATCAACGTCGGAACCGACTACATGATCGCCCAGCGCACGTTCATCGCGCATGCTTTGAGCGAGCAGCCCGACTATGATTATCCCGAACTGATCCACCGGTCGTATCTTGCAGGAGCCGCCGTCATCGAGCGTTACATCGAGCTTTCCGGCTCGCAGGGGAAGGCACGCTGATCACCTTGAACATCCATGGCCTGACGCCAGACCATTAGATATATGAACCCGAGCTGAACGAGAAAGGAATTGCAATGCTTGTGAATATGAACCAGATGCTCTCCGTTGCGCAGGAGCATCGCTTCGCGGTCGGCGCCTACAACGTCTCCGAGTCCAACCTGTTCAGGACCGTCGTCGAAGCCGCCGAGGAGAACGACGCGCCCGCGATCATCGCCGTGCACCCCACGGAGCTCGATTACTGCAAGGACGACTTCGTGAAATACATGATCGCCCGCATCTCCAACAGTCCTGTTCCATTCGTCCTGCACCTCGACCATGGCGATTCCCTCGCGTCGATCATGCGCGCCGTGCATGACGGCTTCAGCTCCGTTATGATCGACGGCTCCCTCCTTCCCTTCGAGGGCAATATCGAGAAGACCGCTGAGGTCGTGCGCCTGTGCCACATGCTCGGCGTTTCCGTGGAGGGCGAGCTGGGAACCATCGGCGATACCGGAACGACCATCGAGGGCGGCATGACCGAGGTCAAGTACACCGATCCCCAGGATGCGAAGACCTTCGTCGAGAAGACCGGCGTCGATTCCCTTGCCATCGCCATCGGCACCTGCCATGGCCTGTATCCCAAGGGCGTGACGCCCAAACTCCGCATCGACATCCTCGAGCAGATCAAAGATGCCGTGGACATCCCCCTCGTCCTGCACGGCGGTTCCGGCAACCCCGATGCCGAGATCGCCGCGGCAGTGAGGATCGGCATCCAGAAGGTGAACATCTCCTCCGACTATAAGAGCGCGTTTTTCTCCAAGGCGCGCGAGATCTTGGCGCAGCCCAACTCCGGCTGGGATCCCAATAACCTGTTCCCCGCATGCATCGATGCCGGCAAGCAGGTTGTCGCCCAGAAGATGGAGCTCTTCAACAGCACGGGCAAGGCCGCGCTGTATCGCGCGAACGGCATGACGCAGTGGAGGCGGGAGCTGCGCTAACTCCCATTCGGGGATACTCCCCCATTGGGGGAGTATCCCCGAATGGGGCTCGTCAGCGGAAGAGGCGTCGATTTACCTGAGAAGAAAGGCAAGTGCGATGGCATCGATCGGTGCGATAGAGGCGGGCGGAACCAAGATGGTCCTTGCCCTCGGCGATGAGGCGGGGCATATCGTGGAGATGGAGGAGATCCCCACCACCGCTCCCGATGCATGCGTGGAGCAGATGGCGGCGTGGTTCGCTCAGCGCACCGTGGATTCCCTGGGCATCGGCGCCTTCGGCCCCACCTGCGTGAATCCCGGCAACCCGCGCTTCGGGCAGATCCTCGAGACGCCCAAGACCGCATGGAGGCACTTCGACCTGCGCGGCGCCCTCATACATAGGCTCGGCGTGCCCGTGGGGTACGACACCGACGTGAACGCCGCCTGTTTGGGCGAGGCCACCTTCGGCGCCGCCCAAGGCCTGTCCAACGTGGTGTACGTGACCGTGGGCACCGGCATCGGCGCCGGCGTGATGGTGGAGGGTGCGCTGCTCCACGGCATGCTGCATGCCGAAGCCGGCCACATAACCGTTCCGCGCGTGCCCGGCGACGCGGCGAGGAGCGTCTGCCCCTACCACAGCGGCTGCTTGGAGGGCCTGGCGTCGGGGCCGGCCATAGAGCGGCGTTGGGGCGAGAAGGCCGCCGAGCTCGCGGGTCGCGACGAGGTGTGGGAGCTGGAGAGCTCCTACCTCGCCCTGGGCATCTCGACCTACGTGCTGTGCTACGCGCCGCACAGGGTCGTGCTGGGAGGAGGCGTGATGCACCAGGAGCAGCTGTTCGCGCTCATCCGCGCCAAGACGCGGGACCTGCTCAACGGGTATCTCGTAACTCCCGAACTGGAGGATATCGACTCCTACATCGTCCCCGCCGGCTGCGGGGGAGCGCAGGGGATCCTCGGCGCCTTGGAGCTCGGCCGCCGTGCGCTTGAAGGCGCTTCGGTGCAGGTTTCCTGAGCGTCGCCGTTCGCCTACCGCATAAATCTCCTTTAAAGAGGCTGTTGTATCAGCCCATCGATACCGCTCACCGATGAAATGCACGTCTTTATGACTTTTTTTAAGATTGTCTATATTATTTTCATGTAGCCGGACCGTCACCCGGAAAAAAGGGAGGGTAACTATGGATTTAGACAAGATCTTTAAACTGAAGGAACGCAATACGGATGTCAAGACAGAGGTCATCGCGGGCATAACCACATTTATGACCATGGCGTACATCCTCGCGGTCAACCCGACGATCCTTGCGCAGGCCGGCATGGATCACGGCGCCGTGTTCACGGCCACCGCGCTTGCGGGCATGATCGCGACGCTTTTGATGGCGGCGTTCGCAAACTATCCGTTTGCACTGGCGCCCGGCATGGGACTCAACGCCTACTTCACCTACTCCGTCGTCATCGGCATGGGCTACAGCTGGGAGATGGCCCTTACCGCGGTCTTCGTGGAAGGCATCATCTTCCTGATCCTCAGCGTCACCAATGTGCGCGAGGCCATCTTCAACGCGATCCCGCTGAATCTCAAAGCGGCGGTGAGCGTGGGCATCGGCCTGTTCATCGCGTTCATCGGCCTGCAGAATGCCCATATCGTGATCGGCAGCTCCACGCTGGTGGGCCTGTTCAGCTTGGACAACTACAACATGGCCCTTCCCGAGGGTTCGACGCTCGGCACCTTCAACGATGTCGGCATCACGGTCGTCCTTGCAATCGTCGGCATCATCATCACGGCGATCTTGGTTGAGAAGAAGGTCAAGGGAAACATCCTGATCGGCATTCTGGCAACGTGGGTCCTCGGCATCATCTGCCAGCTGGCGGGCCTCTATGTTCCGAGCCCGGAGCTTGGATTCTACAGCCTGCTTCCCGATTTCTCGAACGGGCTCTCCGTTCCCAGCCTTGCGCCGATCTTCTTCAAGCTCGACTTCTCTAAGGTTCTCACCCTGGAATTCTTCGTGGTCCTGTTCGCGTTCCTGTTCGTAGACCTGTTCGATACCATCGGCACCCTGATCGGCGTGTCCACCAAGGCGGGCATGCTCGATAAGGACGGCAAGCTGCCGAACATCCGCGGCGCCCTCCTGGCCGACTCCGTCGGAACGACCGTCGGTGCGGTTCTCGGCACTTCGACCGTCACCACCTTCGTCGAGTCTGCTGCAGGTGTCGCAGAGGGTGGGCGCACGGGCCTCACGGCGGTAACGTCCGCGATCCTGTTCGGCCTGTCCCTGTTCCTCTCGCCGATCTTCCTCGCCATCCCTTCGTTTGCGACGGCTCC
The DNA here is from genome assembly GCA_040307385.1 of Atopobiaceae bacterium. Classification (GTDB taxonomy): domain Bacteria; phylum Actinomycetota; class Coriobacteriia; order Coriobacteriales; family Atopobiaceae; genus RUG721. The sequence continues at coordinate 11,329 of JAWRJQ010000070.1, read as the reverse complement.
GGCACTGGTCGTCGTCGGCTTCTACATGTTCAGCAATATCGCTCACATCGACTTCGAGGATATGGCCGAGGCGATTCCGTGCTACATCTGCATCATCGCGATGCCGTTCTTCTACAGCATCTCCGAGGGCATCGCCATGGGCGTCATCTCCTTCGTGGCGATCAACCTGGTGACGGGCAAGATGAAGAAGATCACGCCTTTGATGTACGTTCTGGCCGTTCTGTTCCTGTTGAAGTACTTCCTGTTGTAAGGCTGCAGGCCGGAACGCAGAGCGTCGCGTTCGCAAAGCGCCGCCGTTGCCGCGTAACCGGGCAACGGCGGCTTTTTCAGCCGAGATTGTCAGCCTAGAGGGTCGAGGCGAGCCAACGGGTGGAGCAGGGCAGGATGCGCTGGACTGGCGCTGCCGCAGGCTCGCGGAGCTGCCCCATGAGTATGGAGCACACGAGCTCGCCCTCCTCCTCGACGGGTTCGATGATGGTCGAGATGCCCGGCTCCGCAAGGTCGGCCCAGTCCTCGTTGTTGATGCCGAGAAGCCCGATGCGCTCGGGCATGAGGTGCCTGCGCGAGCGCAGCGCCTTCACCAGGCGCGCGAGGCCCCACTGGTGCGGGCAGAACACGAGCGTGCGCCGGGCGGGGACGATGGCGGCGTCGAGCTTGCGCTCGAGAGCCTGCACATCGGCGGTGTTCTCGTCCATCTCGACGACGCGCGCTTCGAGGCCCCGCACCGCGAGGGCGTCGGCCATGCCGTCCATGCGCTCCACCCGCGACCTCATCTTGCCGGGCGGTGCCGCGCAGACCACGAAGTCGTCGTAGCCCCGCTCGACGCAGCTGCTCGTCGCATCGTACACGGCGCCGTAAAGATCGGTGCGCACCCAGCTGCAATCCACATCCGCGTATCCGAAATCGAAGAACACCACGGGCTTGCGCGCCGCCTCGAGGAGCCTGCGCAGCTCGCGGTGATGCGACGTGGGCTGGATGATGAACCCGTCCACGCCCAGTGAAAGCATCTTCTCAACCTGGGCGCGCTCCGTCGCGGAGCTGAAACCCGTGTTGCAGATCACGGTCTGGTAGCCTGCCTGCTGCGCGACGCGCTCGATGCCCGTGAACACGCGTCCCGCCCAGAGGTTCGAGTTGTTGAGGATGATGACGGCGATAACATGGCTGCTCGAACCCGCGAGATCCTTCGCCTGCGCACTCGGCACATATCCCGTGCGATGCACCACCTGCGCGATGCGCTCGCGGGTCGCCTCGCTCATGCGTTCGAACCGCCCGTTGAGGTAGTTCGACACGGTGGCGGTGGAGGTGCCCGCCATCTGCGCGATGTCGTGGATGTTAAGGCGCTTCTCCGCCATGGTCCCCCCGTTGGACGCGGTGCGTGCAGCCTGTTCCGTACAGCATAGATCATCGTAGCTGAACCTGCGTCGAAAAACGCACGTGACGGCTGCGGTTATCGCCGCCTGCCGAATTCATGAATATCTTCTTGACACGAACGGGCCTTTATGCATTTTACGCTATTCATCGTAGTAAACCGCTTTACATAGCGGCAGTATTGCATAATCTACCTGCGCGTTCGCCGAATACTGACCGATCAGTGCGGGCTAGTATGCAAGAATCTGAAACGAAGTCACGTTCGGACGAACGGCTGCCTGTCGATCGCGAGCGCAGGCGGCATGCCAACACGGGAGAGGAGACACTCCATGAGAATCGTAGCCGTCTGCGCATGTACCGTGGGCATCGCCCACACCTATATGGCGAAGAAGGCGCTGGAAGACGAGTGCAAGCGGCGCGGGATCGCGTGCAAGGTCGAGGCCCAGGGCGGCATCGGCATCGAGAACGCCCTCACGCAGGCGGAGATCGACGCCGCCGATGTGGTCATCCACGCCGTCGACGTCGATGTGAACGAGGCCGAGCGCTTCGAGGCCAAAGAGGCCGAGGGCCGCCTGCTCAAGGTCGGCACATCCGAGACCATCTCGACGCCCGCCGAAATCATCGATCAGGCGCTCGCCGCTGCCGAGGCCGCAAGCACCGCCGGCGCCGCGCCCGTACGCCGTCCGCTGTTCGAGAACTTCGGCAAGGATCTGCTCGCCGCATTCAACACCGGCGTTTCGTACTTCATCCCCATCGTCGTTATCGGCGGCGTGTTCCTCGCCTTCTCGCTGGCATCGGGCCAGGCGGGCGAGGCCGGCATGGAGATCACCAACCCCTTCATGCAGAACCTCAACCTCATCGGCATGGCGGGCATCAACATGATGATCCCCGTGCTCGCCGCTTACATCGCCTACTCCATTGCGGGGAAGCCCGCCCTGGCACCCGGATTCGTGCTCGGCTATCTCGTGAACAACCCCGTGCCCATCGGCGACGTGAACGTATCCACGGGCTTTTTGGGCGCGATGATCATGGCCGTTGCCGTGGGCTACTGGGTCAAATGGATGAAGACCTGGCGCACCAACGACACCATCGCCACGATCATGCCCATCCTGATCATCCCCATCCTCACGTCGCTCGTGCTGGGCATGGTCTACATCTACGTGCTTGCCGCACCGCTCTCGGTGGTCATGGACTGGCTCACCAACGCGCTGTCGGGCCTCTCCGGCGGTTCCGCGGTGGTGCTCGGCGTGGTCATCGGCATCATGACGGCCATCGACATGGGCGGCCCCATCAACAAGACCGCCTCGACCTTCACGATGGCTCTCATGACCACCGGCGTCTATGCGCCCAACGGCATGTTCCGCGTGGCGGTTGCGATTCCGCCCATCGCCTGCGGCATCGCGGCGCTCGTGGCGCGCAACAAGTATGACGCGGCCGACCGCCAGATGGGCATCTCCGCGCTCTTCATGGGCTGCATCGGCATCACCGAGGGCGCCATCCCCTTCGCGGTGAAGGACTTCGCCCGCACCGCGCCGGCCATCTGCATCGGCTCCGCCGTGGGCGCAGCGCTCGCAGCCATCCAGGGCATCGAGTGCTACGTTCCGCACGGCGGCTTCATCGTGGCCATGGCCACCAACAACATCGCACTGTTCTGCCTCGACATCGTGATCGGCTCGCTCGTGGGCGCTGCGATTCTCATCGCCCTCAAGCCGAAGCTGGCAACGGCGGTTGCAGAGTAGTATTCCATCACAACACAAGGGAGCGCCTCGCGCAGATGCGGGCGCTCCCGCACGGAAAGGAAGCGCAATGTCACAGCAGCTCACTATCGCGCAGGCCGTGAAGGGCATGCTCAAGCTCCAAGATACGGGCGACCATGCCACGATGATCGGCATAGGCCCCATGTCGCCCAACCTTCTGCAGGCGGCCTTCGAGCTGGCGCGTGATGAGGATTTCCCCCTCATGTTCATCGCATCGCGCAACCAAGTCGACATGGACGAGCTGGGCGCAGGCTACGTGAACGGCTGGGACCAGACGCGTTTTGCAGCCGATATCGCGAAGGTGGCCGAGGAGGTGGGCGGAGACGTGCCGTACTATCTCTGCCGCGATCACGGCGGCCCGTGGCAGCGCGACGAGGAGCGCAATGCCCACCTGCCTGAGGACGAGGCCATGGAGATCGCCCGCAGGTCGTTCGTGGCCGACATGGAGGCCGGCTTCCACCTGCTCATGGTCGATCCCACCAAGGACCCCTATCAAATCGGGAAGGTGATCCCGCTCGACGTGGTGCTGCGCCGCACCGTCGATCTCATCGACTATCTCGAGCGGTATCGTCGCGAGCACGGGCTGCCCGAGGTCGCCTACGAGGTGGGCACCGAGGAGACCAACGGCGGGCTCACCTCCACCGACACCTACGAGGAGTTCATCTCGCGCCTTGCACCCGAGCTCGAGGCGCGCGGCTGCCCCATGCCCACCTTCATCGTGGGCCAGACGGGCACGCTCACCCGCCTCACCGAGCAGGTGGGCCGCTACGACTTCGAGAACGCGCGCAAGCTGGCCGACATGGCCAAGCGCTACGGGGTGGGACTCAAGGAGCACAACGCCGACTACCTCGACGATGTGACGCTGCTCGAGCACATCCCCGCGCACGTGACGGCATCCAACGTGGCTCCGCAGTACGGTACGGAGGAGACCCGCGCCTATCTCAAGCTGTGCGACGTCGAGCAGCTCCTGGTTGATAACGGCCTGTGCGACGATCCCTCCAACCTGCGCCGGACCCTGCTCGTGAAGGCCATCAAGACCGAGCGCTGGCGCAAGTGGATGACAGGCGACGACGTGAACCTCTCGGTTGACGACATCTTGGCAAACGATGAGCTGAGCCTGCAGATCCTGGACATCTCGGGGCACTACGCCTTCAACGACCCCGAGGTGAAGGCCGAGCTCGAGAAGCTCTACGCCAATCTCGCGGCTCAGGACATCGACGGCCGGCGTTTCGTGGTCGAGCACATCAAGCGCCCGCTCAAGCAGTACGTAGTGGGTCTCAACCTTTCCGGCGTGACCACGCGGATCCGCAAGGCTCTCGCGTAAGCGAAACCTTACAGACCTAGATCGCGCGCCCAAGCGCGGAGCGCATCGTCCTCAAGGCGACCGTTGAGCAGCTTTCCGTCTGCCACGGTTGCCTTGGGGACGAGCGTCTGCATGCGCTGCGGAGCCTTGCCGAGACCGCTGCCGCCGCTCGTGGCAAAGGGAACGATGGTTTTGCCTGCCAGATCGTGCGTCTCGAGGAAGGTGTCGATGATGCGCGGCTCTACGTACCACCAGATGGGGAAGCCCACGAACACGACATCGTAGGCGGCGATGTCCTCTGCCGTGCGGACGATGGCGGGGCGCGCCGCCTCGTCGCGCATCTCGATGGAGCTGCGGCTGCTTCTGTCGTTCCAATTCAGATCCGCACGGCTGTAGGGCCGGGTCGGCTCGATCTCGAAGAGATCGGCACCGATGGCCTGTGCGGGGGCCTCGGCCGCACGTTCGGTGGTGCCGGTTGGTGAGAAGTACGTGACGAGCGTCCTGTTCATGGTGTGCTCCCATCGCCGTGCCTGCGTCGTTCTCGAGGTCAATTGTACCCCGTGCCCGCGGCTCGAATCCCCGCGAGGCGGATGCGCGCGCATCGCCGATAGCTCGACGCCTTCGATGGCCCATAATGTACCAAGGCGTCGAGAGGAGAACACCATGGCCACCCGCCGTCCCAACGGCATCCGTCCCTACTGGCAGGCGATTCCGGAGCTTGCGGGCTACTCGCTCGTCACCGCGCTCGCTCTCGGCATCGTTGTGCGGGCGCTGCGCCTGCTCGCAGCTTGGGCGCTTGCCTCGCAGGGACGCGTCGCCGTGACGGCGGGGGATTTCGCGTTCCTCTTCACCTCATGGCAGGGCTGGACGCTCATATGCGCGGCGCTCATCGTGCTCTATCTCTCTGTGGCGCTCGACCTCAACGTGAAGATAGCCTATGCGGGCCACGTGGTTCGCGGAGAGCGGGTTCCGATCTGGACGACGGTGGCCGAGGGCTTCTCCGCCATCAGCCGCTTCCTCTGCCCGGCAGGTGCGGCGGTGGTGCTCTATGTGGCCCTGATCGCGCCTCTGCTCGGCGTGGGCGTGTCGATCTCGCTCACCGAAGGGCTCAAGATTCCCAGCTTCATCTCGTCGGTCATCACCGCTTCGCCGCTCTACAGCGCGGCCTACGCGATGGTGGCGGTGGTGTTCTCGATAGTGGGCATCCTGAACATCTTCTGCATCCACGGCGTGGTCATAGACGGCCTGGACATGCGCGCGTCTCGGGTGCGTTCCCGCGCTCTCATGCGACAGCACTGGAAAGACTACCTGCTCAAAACCGTTTCCTTCGGGCTGCTTCTCGCTCTTGCCCTGATTGCGCTCGCCCTTGTAGCGCAGGTGCTGCCGTTTGCCGTGCTCGATATGCTCGGCGTCGAGAAGAACCTGCGCTTTTGGACGCTGCTTGCAAGCCTTGCGGGTTCGCTGCTCGTCGGCCTTGCATCGTTTCTGATCACGCCCTTCACGCTCATCAGGATCACCCAGCTCTACGTTGGCTATTGCCGAGGGGCAGCAGCCGAGATACCCGCACGCGAGAAGCGCCGCCATCCGGTTATGGCGGCTGCCGTCGCGGCTGCGCTCGCGCTGTGCGTTGCCGGAGCGCTCATCTGCGACGCGCATTTTGACGAGCTGTTTCCCGCCGAGATCGGCGTGCGGGTCATCGCGCACCGCGGAGGCGGCAACGAAGGCCCCGAGAATACCGTGGCGGGTTTGCGCGCGGCTGCAGAGCTGGGAGCATGGGGATCCGAAATCGACATCCAGCGCACGGCGGACGGGTTCTACGTGGTCACCCACGATGCCACGTTCCGCCGCACTGCGGGCGATGCGCGCAGGCCGGGCGATATGACGCTGGAGGAGGTGCGACGGCTTTCCGTGGATGGCGAGCCTGTTGCCACCTACGAAGAGATGCTCGATGCCGCGCGCGAGAGGGACATGATCCTGTTCGTCGAGCTCAAGGGAGCTTCTGCCGATCGGCAGATGGCGGATGATGCCGTGCGCATCGCGCGCGAACGCGGCATGCTGGACGCATGCGTGTTCATCTCGCTCGATTACCAGCTCATCGCCTATCTGGAAGGAGCCTATCCCGATGCGCGAACGGGCTTTCTCTCCTGGGCGGGTTATGGTGACATCGCCGCGCTCAACTGCGATTATCTGGCGCTTGAGGAGCTTTCGGCCACCTCGGCCGCCATCGATGCCACGCACGATCAGGGCAAGGAGGTCTTCGTGTGGACCGTCAACGATCCCGAAGCGCAGCATCGCTTCCTGCTCACGGATGCCGATGCGATCATCACCGATAACGTGGCGCAGGCCAACGATGTGCGCGCCGAGCTCGAAGAGCGCGATGACATCGACCGCATCGTGGATACGCTGCTGGGAGAAGTGTGGTAAGAAACGCAAGATGCCCCGAGTCGCGTTTTCGCTATCCTTATCATCGATGGGATGCTGCATGCTAAAGGAGAGTTCGTGGTGGATAAGCTGCTCGTATTGGAACCCGTGTTCGTTGAGAAGATCTGGGGCGGACGCAAGCTCGAGCGCGAGTTCGGCTATCGGATTCCCGACGGGCCGATAGGGGAGTGCTGGGCCATCTCCGCCCATCCCCATGGCGACTGCCTCGTATGCGAGGGGCCGTATGCGGGCTGCAGGCTCTCCGAACTCTGGGATACGCATCGCGAGCTCTTCGGTGGCGCACCGGGCGACCGGTTCCCGCTGCTCATCAAGATCCTCGATGCGAGCGACTCGCTCTCGGTGCAGGTGCATCCCGATGACGCCTATGCGGCTGAGCATGAAGACGGCAGCCTCGGCAAGCGCGAGTGCTGGTACGTGCTCGATGCCGATGAGGACGCCCATATCATCGTGGGCCAGCATGCTCGCGACCGTGCAGAGTTTTTGCAGATGGTGCACGACGGACGATGGTCCGATCTGCTCAACGAGATCCCCGTGCACGCAGGCGACTTCTTCGCCGTGGAACCGGGCACGGTCCATGCCATCCTGGCGGGGACGCTCATCTTGGAGACGCAGCAATCGAGCGATGTGACCTACCGCGTGTACGATTTCGATCGCGTGGACGCCGACGGGGTCGCTCGCGATCTGCATGTGGAGCAGTCCGCCGATGTGGTGGACTATGCCGCCGCGCCGCCCGTATCGGGCGAGCTCACGGCATCCGAGGCGGGCGGCCTCGCGCATCTTCTGCACAACGCGAGCTTCGATGTGCTGCGCGTGCGCGTGCATGAGGATGCGCCCGTGGCCCTGGTGCAGCATTGGGACTATCTCTGCGTGAGCGTGGTGGCGGGCGCGGGCTCGCTCGAGCTGGACGGCGAGGAGCGCGCGCTCGCCCAGGGCGACCATTTCATCGCGCTTGCAGGCTGCGGAACGCTGGCGTTCTCGGGCGAGATGGAGCTTATCTGCTCCTATGTGGAGCGTTAGAAGCAGAAAGGGGATCGCCATGCGCCATCGTGCGACCGTTACCGTTATCGACAAGAAGCTCTTCCCCGACCTGCAGGAAGCATATCTCGCCAACCCCGAAAGCGGTGCGTGCCCCTGTTTCGAGGTGGGGCAGCAGTTCCATTTTTGGCGCGAGGGAGGGCGCGACGATTTCTGGCGCTTCGGCCGCGGCGATCTTGCGGGCGATTTCCCGTGCGCCGAGGCATGGGACTGCATCAGCCGCTACATCTACACGGCCCTGCAGGGCGGTGCCATCATGCACGGGTGGCCGAACGACGACCGTATCATGATCGCCTGCTGCAACGATGGCACGCGCCCCGTGATCTTCAAGATCGAGCGCGAGGACATTCCCGACACGCCTGCGGAGGAGGCGTGGCTCGCGCAGCAGGATTTCTCATGCTCGGCCGAGGACGCCTACACCGGGGCATAGGGTATACTGGTTGCGAGAACCCCGCCGGAGCCCATATGCCAAGCCCCGGCCAGAGAAGGGATCGGTGCATGAGGGTCTAATCGATGCAAGCATCAAACCGCCCGTTCGCGGAGGAACCGTCGCGGTTCGCGTTCGGGCATGCATCGAGAGGATCGTTCATGCAGCTCAATCTATCGAACATCGCATATTGCTACCCGCTGGCGCAGGCGCCCATCCTGCACGGAATCACCGCTGCCTTTCCGCAGGGGTGGACGGGCATCGTGGGCGACAACGGCTGCGGCAAGACCACGCTCGCGCGCATCGCCTGCGGGCTGCTCGAACCCGACGCCGGCAGCGTGGGGCCTTCGCTCGTGAGTGCCTACTGCGCGCAGGACGCTACGAATCCGCCCGATAACCTCGAGGATTTCGCAACGGCGTACGACCGCCGCGCCGCACGCTTGAGGGAGACGCTCGCACTCGAGGACGATTGGCCATGGCGCTACGGCACGCTCTCGGGCGGGCAGCAGAAGCGCTTGCAGATTGCCTGCGCCCTGTGGCAAGAGCCTGACGTGCTCGTGATGGACGAACCCACCAATCATGTGGACGCCGCCACGCGCGACGAGATCTTCCGTGCGCTCGAAGCCTTCGACGGCATCGGCATCCTCATCTCCCACGACCGCGCCCTGCTCGACGGCCTCTGCGGGCAGTGCCTCTTCATGACGGAGGGTGCGGCGACCATGAGGCCGGGCGGCTACACGCAGGCATCCGGTCAGGCGGCGCTCGAGCGCGAAAGCAGCGTCCGCGCCCGCGAAGACGCCCGACGCGAGAAGAAGCGCATCGAACGCGAGACGCAGCGACGGCGCGAGCTGGCGGCGCGCAAGGAGGGCAAGAAGAGCCTTGCGGGCATCGACAAGCACGACAGCGATGCGCGGCGCAAAAAGCGCGTGGCCATCTTCTCGGGAACCGACAGCATCGCGGCAAAGCAGGCGGGCACGATGGAGAAGCGGCTGGGGCGGGTGTCGGCGCAGCTCGATCAGATGCGCGTGGAGAAGCGCTACGATGCGGACATCTGGCTCGATGCCGCACCGAGCAGGCGCCCCGTGCTGGTGCGGCTCGAATCCGCCGAGCTTTCGCTCGGAGAGCGGGTCCTCGCCGTGCCGCCGCTTTCCATCGGCCGCAGCGACCATATCGGGTTGGTGGGCGACAACGGCAGCGGCAAGACCACGCTGGTAAAACACCTCATCGCGCACATACCGGAGGGCGTGCGTGCGCTCTATATCCCGCAGGAGCCGAGCGAGGAGCAGCAGCGGGCAGCCCGTTCCCGCCTGCATGACCTGCCCGCCTCAGCGCGCGGTCGCGTTCTCTCCATCGTGGCGCAGCTCAACTCCGAGCCCGAACGTCTGCTGGAGGGCGATGAGATCAGCCCCGGCGAGATGCGCAAGCTCATGCTCGCGCTCGGCATGCTCGATAGTCCCGAGCTCATCATCATGGACGAGCCCACCAACCACCTGGACCTAGGCTCCACCGAGGCGCTTGAGCGCGTGCTCGCGGCATTTCCCGGCGCGCTGATGCTCGTCTCGCATGACAGGGCGCTGCTCGGCGCCACGACGAGCATCACGTGGAGGATCGAGCGGCGCGATTCGGAGAACACCGTCTCATGTGAATGAGGCGGAAGTCCGCAGATCCGCACGCTTCTTGCTCCGAGGCTCCCTAATCAGCTGCGGATGGGCGCATCATGGAGATGTTGGCGAACTCCGCATCGCATCCGTCGGCGAAGACGCAGAAATGGGCTCCGTCGGTGGAGTGGGCGATGCGCGCGCTCAGCGCCTTCACGCCGTCGACGTACATGATCACGATCTCGTTCTCGCACACCAGCGTCACGTGATGGGTCGCGTTCTTCGAGAAGTCGAAGGTCGTGAACATCACGGGATCGAACTGTCGGAGCTGCTCGATGTAGAAGCCCTCATAGTGCAGCATGCCGGTGCGTGCATCGAGGCAGAGCGCGGTGTAGGGTTCGTCGGACTCGCCGCCGCCGAAGGCAAAGCCCACGCATCCGCTCTCATCGAAGGCCACATCGCATTCGAACAGCATGGTCGCCGGACGCGTGCCCATGTCGGCGAGCGCATACGCGCCCTCGCTCGCCTGGAGCGCGATGCTGTTGTCCGCGATCTTGACGGAGCCTTCCTTCTTAACCGCGCGGAAGGGCAGTTCCTCGGTGAAATAGCCGCTGAAGGTTTGGGGCGCGCGAACGCCGAGCGTCCCATCGTCATGCTGGATCAACTCGTGGTTGAGCAGGTTGCCTGCCCACAGGTACATGCCCGAGTCTGCGGACATGCCCGCGCGACCGATCCATCCGCAGAGGTAACGGGCGCCGTCCAGCTCGGCGGTCTTCGCCGCATAGAAGACGAAGTTGTTGCCATCGAGCACGTTGTCTGCGGGGGCGGTGAAGGGTCCGTCTATGGAATCGCCCATGGCGTAGTAGGTCACGCAGTCCCAGCTGTACGTGAGATAGTACCTATCGCCCATCTTGAAAAGGTCGGGGCACTCCAGCATGAACTGCTCATGAGGGGCGTAGATGGGGCCGTGGAACTCCCACGTCGAGAGGTCGGTGGAGGTGTACTTCGCCACGACGCCGCCCTGCTCGTTTTCGCGCGCCGCGATGAGCATCCAGTAGCACTGATCTTCCTCAACCCAAAACACCTCGGGGTCGCGGAAGTCGTCTTTGGAGTATCCCTCGGGGGCGAAGAACGTGTCTTCCGGAATCTTCGTCCAGGTCTCGCGGTCGGTGCTCGTGGCATGCATGACGCACTCCCGGCCCCTCCCGCTGTTTCCTGTGTCGTTATGTCCGGTGTAGAAGAGATGGTAGAGGCCGTCTTGGTCCTGCATGACCGAGCCGGTGCCGATCGCGGGATCGGGATCCGACATGAGGCCGAAGCTCATCACCATGCCGTGATCCTCGTAGCCGCAGAGGTCATCGGTCGAGTATTTATAGACGGGGTGGTAGCCCTGTCCGTT
>JAWRJQ010000069.1:0-4345 GCA_040307385.1 Atopobiaceae bacterium | reverse complement strand
GGACATCAACTTCATGGTTGTGGAGAAATCGGCCGTCATCAAGTTCGATAAGCACGTGGCATCGCGCGTGTTCAGCCCGGACGAGCTGGAGTCTCTCGACTCTTACATGATGAAGTACCGCAAGTATGGAATCGTGGAGCTGAGTCGGTGGCTATGCCTTTCTCCACGTAAGGAGGTAGCGCCAGTGCAAGGCGTGGCGGATGGCATCGCCCGGAAGAAGGCGCGACGCGACATCCCGAACCTGCGTCATCGTAGGTAGCTCGTATGAGGTGGGTATGCCCAGGTCCTCGGAGGTCTTCATGCGGTGCATCTTTGAGCTCAACCAGCTGGGGACGACGCGCAATGCCTCGATTGCATGGTCAAGTGCCGACGAGGGCGATGCCAGACCGACGACGGCGATCACGCCCCCGGGTGCCAGAAGCCCCTTCGACTTCGTCAGGGATTTCTCCATGTCCATGTGGTGGAGCGACGCGACGAACACGATGGCATCGAATGGCTCCTCTGCCTCGAAGCTCTCGAACGAGGCGCAGGCGAATCGGACCTTCTCGCCGTTCCCCCTGGCCCTTGCCTTCGCGATGCACTCTTCGGAAGGGTCCAGCCCCACGACGATGTGGCCGGCGGCTGCGAGCATAATCGCGAGCTCACCGTTTCCGCAGCCCACATCGAGCACGCGATGGCAGTCGCGCGTCTTCTCCAAGACCCAGGGGTAATAGACTGAGTTGTGGTTCCAGTACGAAATTGCCATCGCCCTCTTCTAGTCGTCGACGCACTAAGCCATCATCTCGTTATTTTAAGGCACGGGGTATGCTGTGGCGCCAACGGGTGCTTCGCCGTGATTATTCGCGCGGCTGAAGGAGGTCTTCCCCATAGTCCTAAATTCTACGGGCGGGTACTGGGTGCCCGATGAAGACGGGGCGGGCTCGCGGGAATGACGCTGTGCGGGCAAGCAACAAGGCGACGTTTCGCCTGGCGGAGCTCGGTATCGACCCCGATAACAGGGAGTGGGATATCCCCTACGACCCGGTGCTCGCGCTGCACTACTACCAGGTTGCCGAAATCGGCCTGCGCATCGAGGTCGCCAACGACAGCCTCTGGTATGCCGGGCGCCTCGAACAAGCGATAGCCGTGCGGGACAAGGAGCCTGCTCGGTTTACATGCTCCATCGAGCGCTTGCCGACTGCAATTCGCGCATATGGGCGAACGAGCTGTTCTCACGCGCGAGCAGGTCGGCAGGGGTGCCTTCCTCTATAACGCGCCCGCCTGCGAGCACGACGATCTTGTCGGCGGCTTCCACCGTGCGCATGCGGTGTGCAATCACGAGCACGGTCTTGCTCTGCAGCAGGCGTGAAAGCGCGTCCTGCACCTTCGTTTCGTTCTCCACGTCCAACGACGCCGTCGCCTCGTCAAGAAGCACGATGGGGGCGTCTTTCAGCAGGGCGCGTGCGATGGAGATGCGCTGGCGCTCGCCGCCCGAAAGCCTGGCTCCGTTTTCGCCAATGGGGGTGTTGTAGCCCAGCGGCAGCTTGCTCACGAACTCGTCGCAGTTTGCTGCTGCAGCCGCAGCGAGCACCTCTTCGTCGGTGGCATCCAGTTTGCCCAGCCGGATGTTCGCCATGACCGTGTCGTCGAACAGCGTCACATCTTGGAACGCCATGGAGTAGTCGGTCAACAGCACCTCGGGGTCGACCGTTGCGATGTCCACGCCGCCGACCTCGATTGTTCCCTCTGCAACATCCCACAGGCGTGCGGCTAGGCGTGCGCATGTGCTCTTGCCCGAACCGCTCGGGCCCACAAGTGCCGTCACCTCGCCCTCCTTGGCGGTGAAGCTCACGCCCCGCAGCACCTGTTCGTCGGAATAAGAGAACCCAACGTTCTTGAATACGATGTCGTGGCCGTCCGGCGCGAAAGTCTCGGCACCTTCGGCTATGGGCGTATCGTAGATCGCCATCAGACGGTCGGCGGAAACCTGGGATAGGAACATCTCGGCAATCATGATGAGACTCTGGTCGAAGGGGGCGTAGATTCGTGTGATGACCAGCAGGAACAAGAACAGGACCATGAAGTCGATCTGCCCGGATAGAATGAGGTTGGCGCCGGTGAGGATGGTGGTGGCCACACCCAGGCGCATGATGACGCTTGCGCCGTTCACGAACAGGCCGGTTGCCAGCTCTCCCTCGATCATCGTTCGCTCGTGTGCATCGATTTTGGCGTTGAGGTCGTCAAGATAGCGTTGCTGCTGGTTGGTCGCGTGAATCTCGCGGATGTTCTCGAGCGTTTCCTGGATGCCGTCGGAGACTTCAAGCGCCGCCGCCTTCGTGGTGGCAGAATTGCGCTCCGACAGCCTGCGGGTGCCGAACAGCAGCAAGAACGCCACAGGTACGCCCCACAGGCACGCAATGGCAAGGCGCCAGTCCATCGCCAGGAGCATGACGGCAATGATGGCCGTGGAGATATAGCTGCCGTAGAGGTATCCGACCGCATGTGACCACACGTGCTCCATACGGTTCACGTCGCCCATGATGGTTTCGGTGAGGTCGGCCAGGTCGCGCTTGCCGAAGAATCCCAGGGGCAGCTTGCGCAGCCGTTCCGCCAGCCCCACGCGCATGGTTTTCACCTCGTCGTAGACCAGGCCGTAGGTGGCGTCGTACTGCTGGAGGTGCGTGATGAACGACAGCACCACGAAAGCAAGCGTGAGCAGGCAGAACAGTATGGCATTCGGTAAGTCGAACCCCCCTTGACCAATATTAAGTTTCTGACCTGGTAAAACAGTCAGGGATTCTTTATTGCGGGGTTTCAGCCGAAAAGTTTACCCGCGGCCCGGTCATTTGGAAGGGGCCGAAAGCCGTCGGGAAGTCGGTTTCCGCGACTTGTCGCCATTCCCCGTTGCCTATAAAAACCTCCATAGGAAGTTGGAATCGTTACATGATGAGCCTTAGCAGCTCTTTGGCAACCATTTTTCCTGCCTCTTGCGGATCATATGCGGGAGAACCAACCCTGATCATCGCGTCGGCACGGTGCAGCAGGTCGACTACGCGGTGACGAGCTCTCTGGCGGCTGACGTGGCCGCTCTGCAGAACGACGTTGCGGGCATCGACGGCAACCTGAGCGTGGCGACATCGGTGCAGGTCGTGGAGAACACCGTGACCACGGCGATCGACGACCTGGACGAGCTCGGGGACCTGGACTTCTAGGCTTGCTCCTGCTGCGCGATGAGCCCCCGCGTCTCGTCCGCCAGGTCGGCCAGGGTGGCGGAGGCCAGGCGGTCCATCATGGCCCGCTCGGCGGCGTCAAGCTCCGCGCCCAGCACGGCGTGCACGTTGCGGCCCACGGGGCACTCGGGGCTGGGGTGCTCGTGCATGCGGAAGACGCCCGCGTCGTCCTCGACGGCCTCGAGCACGTCGCGCAGCGTTATCTCCTCCGGCGCGCGGGCAAGCGATGCCCCGCCGACGCCCGGCTCCACCGTCACGATGCCCGCGGCCTTGAGCTGCCCCAGGACGTTTCGCACGATGACGGGATTTACGCCGACGCTGCCTGCGAGGAACGTGGACGTGGTCTTGTGCTCGTGTCCCAGAAGGGCGATGCAGAGCAGTATGTGGGTGGCTACCGGCAGCCTGGACGAGAACCTCATAATCCCTCTCTTTCTCTTCGGATAGCGTAGCACGCATCGGTTGTAATGTCACGCATTACAACTATGGAGGAGTTGTGAACACCCATGTTGTAATCGTTGACATTACATCGGCGGCATGTCATAGTACAGGCTGTAAGCGTTAAGGTTACAACCTACGAAAGGGGCACCACCATGAAGAAGATCGCAGTCGTAGCGGCAAACGGCAAGGCCGGCAAGCTCATCGTGAAGGAGGCCGCAGGTCGCGGCATGGACGTCACCGCCATCGTGCGCGGCGAGAACCAGACGGTCGCCGAGAAGGCCGTGGTCAAGGACATCATGGACCTCGCGGCCGAGGACCTGGCGGGCTTCGACGCCGTGGTCGACGCGTTCGGCGCCTGGACGCCCGAGACGCTGCCCCAGCACTCCACCACGCTCGCGCACCTCTGCGACTGCGTTGCCGGCACCGACGTGCGCCTGCTCGTCGTGGGCGGTGCGGGCTCGCTCTACGTGAACCCCGAGCACACCGCCTGCGTGGCCGACGGCCCCGACTTCCCGGACGCCTTCAAACCGCTGGCGGCGGCCATGGCCAAGGCCCTGGAGGAGCTGCGCGCCCGCGACGACGTGGCGTGGACCTACATCTCTCCTGCGGGCGACTTCCAGGCCGAGGGCGAGCGCACCGGCGCCTACATCCTGGGCGGCGAGGAGCTCACGCTCAACGAGGCTGGCGAGTCCGTCATC
>JAWRJQ010000068.1:0-12063 GCA_040307385.1 Atopobiaceae bacterium | reverse complement strand
TCCCCTCGCCCGTGATGCACCAATCGGCATCCGCGAGCAGGCGATCGAATCCGAGCGCATCGAGCAGGTATTCCGCACCGGGTACGACGTCGGCGCCGAGGAAGACGCGCGCAGCGAGCCCCATGCCGCCCGCAGCGCCCGCCCCGAACGCCGTGCTCTCATCGCGCCCGAACGTCTCGGCGAGCACCCGCGCGAACGACGCCATGCCCGCTTCGAGCTCGGCGCAGATCTCGGGCGTAGCGCCCTTCTGCGGACCGAACGTGAGCGTTGCGCCATCGGGTCCCAGCAGCGGGTTGTCCACATCGCAGAGCGCCGTGAAGCGAACGCGGGAAATGCGCGGGTCGAGCTCCGAGAGGTCGATCGACGCCACGCGCGCGAGATCCGCCCCGCGCCCTTCGAGCTCACACCCCGCGCCGTCGAGGAAGCGGGCGCCGAGCGCGCGCAGGGCGCCCGTGCCGCAATCGTTGGTCGAGCTGCCGCCCAACGCGAGCACGATCTCCTCCGCACCCGCATCGAGCGCCGTGCGAATCGCCTGCCCGAACGCGTACGTGCTCGTAGAGCGCGGGTCGCGCTCCGCCTCGGGGATGAGCGTGAGGCCGCAGGTCTCGGCCATCTCGACGATCGTCCGACGCGTTCCGTCAGCCGCACGGCGCAGCGCCGCGAGCGTGCCCTCCCCGCCATCCGCCATCGGATACGCGCGGATCTCCGCATCGGGCAGCATGGCGCGGATCTCATCCGAAATGCAGGTGATGACCTGCTCGGATGAGAGCGTTCCCTTGAAGGAGTCGGGCGCGATGACGAAGACGGCCATGCACTCCCCCTATTCGCTGCGCAGCGCTTCGACCGGATCGGATTTGCTCGCGGCGCGGGCCGGGATGAGGCCGGCGATCACCGTGAGCACCACCGAAAGCGCCACCAGGAAGACGGCGGCGCGGAGAGGAAGCTGGGCGATCTGCCTCACGCCGAACTGCTCGTACACGATGGCGTTGGCGGGAAGCGTGATGAGATAGGTGATGCCCACGCCCATGAGGCCCGCGATCAGGCCCTCGATCACCGTCTCCGCATTGAACACGTTCGAGACGTCGCGCTTGGAAGCGCCGATGGAGCGCAGAATGCCGATCTCCTTCTTGCGCTCGAGCACCGAGATGTAGGTGATGATCCCGATCATGATGGAGCTCACGACGAGCGAGATCGACACGAAGGCGATGAGCATGGCGGAGATCATGTCGACGATGCGCGTGACCGAGCTCATGAGCGCGCCCACGAGGTCGGTGTAGGTGATGACCTTGTCCTCATCCACCTCGCGCATCTCATCGTTGTAGGCATCGAGGATGTCCACCACGCTGCTCTTGCTCTCGAAGTCGAGCGGGTAGATGTCGATCTCCGAAGGCCGGTCGAGGGTGCCGTAGCCCAGCTTGACGAGATTGCCGTCGTAGCTTGCCCGCTCAGGCGTCATGAGCGACGACATGAGCTCGGTGAGCTGGCGCTCGTCGAGGTTGAACTGGAACGCGCTTGCGAAGGTTTCCTCGTCCAGATGCAGGGCGTTCGCCATTCCGCTCGTAAGCTGCGCCATGGCACCCTGCATGGCGGAGACGATCTGGTCTTGGATGGCGGAGGTCATCTGCGTCATCATCTGCGTGAGCGCGCTCTGCATGTAGGCTTGGATGGCCGTGGATATCTGCTGGCCGAGCGATGCTGCGATGGTCTCCACGTATGCGGAAAGCAGGCGCGAGACGACCTCTTGGGAAAGGCCCGCGATGTCGGTGGGAACCTCGGGCGCGTCCTCGGAACCCTCGGCAGGGTCGCCACCCTCGTCGGGTACTGCGGACTCGCCCGCGTCGTCCGTCGCGCCGATGCCGAGCTTGGCCGAGATGGCGGCGACGAGCTGGCGCTCGAGGTCCTCGGCGTCGATGAGGCCGACGGTGGCGGATGCAAGCGATGAGCGCACCTCGTCGGTGGAGACGTAGTCTGCGATAGTGGCCTCGGGATTCTCCGCCTGATACGCGGCGAACCCGGACACGATCTCCTGGATCGCCTCGTTGAGGCGCTCTTGGCCGCCCTCGACGAAGCGGATCTCGACGGAGGCGAGGATGTCGATGAGATCCTCGCGCGAAAGCTCCGGGAACACCGCAGCGAGATCCTCCGCCGTGAGCTCAGGCAGCTGGCTCGTATCGAAGGACAGCGACGAGAGATCGAGCTCGGGCATCGAGAAGCCCGACACGTCGATGGCGGTGAGATCGAGCCCCGAAAGATCGAGCGAGAGCGCACCGGTGTCGAAGGTGATGGCCTGGCTGATCTTGGTGCCGTCGATGGAGATGAGCGTGGACATGTCGAAGGTGGAGCCGCTGTCCTCGGCCAGCTCGTCGAAGGTCTTGCCCGAGAACACGTCCACCTCGGGGTTCGCGAGCTGGCTCTGAACGATCTCGCTCTCAGCCGCCGCGTCCATCACGTGCAGGACAAGTTCGGGCGTGTAATAGATGCCCGTGGAGAGCGTGGTGGCATCGACGCCTTCCTTGGGCCGCACGATGCCCACGATCCTGAGCTCCTCGCCCTGCTCCACCAGGCTCGCCATGTACGCGGCATCATCCGTCTTGTTGGTCCAGACGTTGAATTCGGCATCGTACTGGTACATGTCGCTCGCATGCACGAGCGAGAAGACGGGCGCCATGAGCTCGTCATAGGTATAGGTCTTGTCGGATGTGTCGGATACCACCGCATCGCCGCCGCTCTGAAGGCTCCCGATCATGGCGTCGAGCTCATCGTGGTCGCGTAGGCCCATGCTGTACTCGAGCAGATCGGAGAGCCGCCCGTTATAGCCCAGCACGAGCACGAGCTCATGGGTTCCTTCGGGCCATCGCCCCGCCAGCACATCGTATTGATCGGAGAAGATGTCGTAGTTGCCGGGCAGCTGATGGAACACGCTGGTGGTTGACAGCGAGGATGACATGAAGGAGCTCCCGAAATCGCCGCCTAGCGACGAGAAGGCGGTGTCGGGGTTCACCTGCAGAGCCCCATCCGAGGTGTCGGCGAGAAAGATCTGGGGCACCGCATCGTAGATGTAATCGATATGGCACACGTAGGCGTTGATGCCTCCACCGTCATCGTCGAAAAAGGCCTTGAGCGAGGCGAGGTCGTTCTGGCTCACGCGGGAGAACATGCGCGAGAGGGAGCTGCGCGATTCGACGGTGTTCTCCTCGGGTGCCTGCGTGGAGGCATCGGCCTGTTCGGTTGCGGCCTCCACTTCCGCCGTATCTGCAGCGTCATCTTGCTGCAACGCACCCGAGCCCTCCGCCATCATCGAGGCGAGGTCGAAACCGGAGCTCTGGATGGTGAGCGGGTAGATGGAGAGCGTATCGCGCTCGACGCCTTCGATGTAGGCGTTCACGCCGTTGGCCAGCGCCAGGATGGCGGCGATGCCGATGATGCCGATCGATCCCGCGAAGGCCGTCATGATGGTGCGGCCCTTCTTGGTCATGAGGTTGTTGAACGACAGCGACAGCGCGGTGAGGAAACTCATCCGCGTTTTGCGGGCCTCCTTGGCCGTGCGCTGCTCCAAAACGCCGGGATCGACCGGATCGGAGTCGGCCGTGACGCGGCCGTCCGCCAGCTCGACGATGCGGGTAGCGTAGCGGCGGGCCAGCTCGGGATTGTGGGTGACCATGATCACCAGACGATCATGGGCGACTTCCTTCAGGAGATCCATCACGGCAACCGAGGTCTTGGAGTCGAGCGCTCCCGTCGGCTCATCCGCGAGCAGGATCTCGGGATCGTTGATGAGCGCCCGGGCGATGGCGACGCGTTGCATCTGGCCGCCCGAAAGCTGGGAGGGACGCTTGTCGACATGCTGCCCCAACCCCACCTGCTCGAGCGCCTCCCGCGCGCGTTCGCGGCGTTCCGCCTTCGACACGCCCGAGAGCGTGAGGGCAAGCTCGACGTTGGAGAGGATCGTCTGATGCGGAATGAGGTTGTAGCTTTGGAACACGAAGCCGATGCGGTTGTTGCGGTAGGCATCCCAATCGCGATCCTTGTAGTGGCGCGTGGAGATGCCGTCGATCACCAGGTCGCCCGCATCGAAATGATCGAGGCCGCCGATGACGTTGAGCATGGTGGTCTTGCCCGAGCCCGAGGGCCCGAGAATGGCGACGAACTCGTTGTCGCGGAAGGTGAGCGACGCATCGTCGAGCGCAACCTGTGTGAACGAGCCGGTTACGTACGTTTTCGATATGTTCTTAAGCTCGAGCATTCATATCCCGTCTGTTGTTCATGAAAACAAGCATACCCATTACCCGTAAGGCCCCGGCGATTCGGTTCTCGATTTGAGCAGATTCCCATGATTTGTCGCCGGGGCACATAGCAGAATATGCTCAAAAAACAACGTTTTACGTTGAAAACCCCACAGAAGCTGCGGCTTGCCGTAAGGTGGGGATGGAAGGATTTTCCTTTCATTGCGGACGGCATACCCGCATCCCCTTGAATCCCGTCCGCAGAACACCTTCCTGTTAGAACCGGACCCGCCGCCTCAGGGTCCGGTTCGCTTTTATTCGATATGCACCAGGGGCGCTCCTCGCTTGCTCGGAATCGGCAGCATCGTATCGATCGCACGGCTCTTCCCTTGATCGGATACGTTGAGGGTGCCGCCGTAGCGGGAGACAATCTCCTCGAGCTCCCCCGCAGGGTAGACTCCCCCATCCTTCGCATAATGCTCCACATGCAGCAGGGCGAGCTCTCCCACCCGGCGCAGGGTGAGCGAGACCGAGCGAAGGTTCTTGTCGTCGAGGTCACACACCTCCTCCATCGCACGATCGAGGAGCAGTGAGAACAGGCCGTAGAGATCGGCTGCGGTCATGTGGCGGAGCGCTGTTCCATCTGCGATGCATGAAAGCGTGACGCCGCGGCGCGTGCAGGTGAGGCTCTTCTCGGTGAGGATGGTGTCGAGGGCATCGTTTCCGGTCTTGACCTGCGTATCGAACACGGAGATATCGCGCACGACCGCCTTGAGCGTCTCCTTGTCGATGGCAACATCCTGCCCGGAGAGGTCGCGCGCCACCTTATGGCGGATATCATGCACGCGTCGGTTCACCGCCGCGATGGTATCGCGGGAAAGCAGGTATTGACGCTCACGCTCCGCGGAGAGCCGCGCCTGGGCATCGACCTCTCCTGCGAGGCGCACGTTGTAGAGCATCTCGTATTCGGCGAAGAGCACGAAGTAGCTCACGGCACCGTGGATGATCCTCAGCGCAAGCAGAAACCCCAGAGCAGCACCTTCCCTTTCGAGGCCGCGGATGACGACGTCGAACGCAATCACCACGAGGATGACGCCCACCGCCGCACCGAGCATCAGACGGGAGTCCTTCCCAAGGCTGCCGAGCTCGCCGAGATGGCGGATGAACAGGTAGTGGTAGATGACGATGATGGCGATGACCGAGAGGTCGGACACCACGACGGCGGGAAGCTCCGCTAGCGCCGACCCCGTGGAAGCTTGGAACAGGATCCTGAGGAACTCGCCGAGGCCCGAGCCGATGTTCTGTATGGTGTAGCCCGCCGTGGCGCAGAAAAGAGCATCCCAGAAGCCCATCTCGAAGCAGCTTCCCGCAGCTGGAACGAGAACGATGAGGTAGAGCGAGTAAACAACGAAGTTGAGCACATAGCGGGCCCCGGAGAGAGGGCCGCCCGTCTGTCCGAGCATGATCGCAATGGAGATGGCGAGGTTGAATCCCGCAACTAGGATTGCTGCCCGCATGCAGCGCATGGGGAAGCGATCGCGCCGAGGGAAGCGGTCGGCCATCAAGAACGTGGGCACGAGGAACAGCAGCGGCTGCATGAAGAGCGAGGAGACCAGATAGACGACGCCGAGGATGCCAGACGGTTCCAGAGAAGGGGACAGCATGCGCTATGCCCCGCTTCCCAGGTATACGGCGATGGCAGCAAGCGCCGCCCTCTTGTTTGCACGGCTCGCCCAAACCGTATCTCCCGTCGAGAGCGTGATGGCCGCATCAGCTATACCGCGCACGTGGCTCATGTTGACGATGCAGCCGCTCGAGATACGCAGAAACGGATTGCCGCCGAGCTCGTCCTCAAGCTTGCGCATCGATCCGCGTACCGAGAGACGCGACCCATCGGACAGGTGGTAGACCAGATTGTGGCCGTCCATATCGATAAAGACGAGGTCACCCGCATCGAACATGCGCATGCCGTCGCGCGAACGCACCGAAAGCGTCCGACGCATCCGCATGAGCATCACCTGCATGGCGCGGTCCATCCGCAGGTGGAAGTCCTCGTAGGTGAAGGGCTTCACGATGAAGTCAAGGGCGTTCACGGCATAGCCGTGCACTGCGTAGTTTGCCATGTTGGTAACGAAGATGATGGGCGTTGAGGTATCGTGCGCGCGCAGATCGAACGCCGCATCCATGCCGTTTTGGCCGGGAAGCTCTATGTCGAGGAAGATAAGGTCGAAATCCTTGCTTACCAGCTCGTCCAGACCGATGGCGCTCGCCATGCGCACGACCTGGAACCTCTCGCCCTGCTCGGCGCCGTACGTCTCCACGGCATGCTTGAGCAACTCGGCGGCTGCGTCCTCATCCTCCACGATCAAGATTCGATACATCACGCCTCCTCGCGTGGAGCACCGCTCCGAGGAACATGTTTCATCCTGAGCCAATTTTGACACAGCGCGCACCGAATATGGCACACCCCGTCAATCGGTTTCGTGAAGCCTAGCCTGTATGCGTGAGGTACTCTCGTGTGATTTCCCAAGGAGGGAAGGAAGATGGCAAAGAAGAACAGACTCAAGATGAGCAACAAGAAGTTCCGGGTGCTCCATGGCATCGGAATCTTCTTCCTCGTGCTGATCATCGCAATCGCAAACGCTATGGGAAGCGTGGCGAAGGGATTGCTCGACTCCTATGTGAGCAAGGGAAGCACGAGCGTCGTCGTTCCGTCCGACAAGGCGGGATGGGACGGCGCGTTCTATGACGTCCAGTGCGCAAGCGCCGAGGAGGCCAAGGAGGCAGCCTACGCCGTGGCGCTCGAAATCCAGCAGGAGGGCACCGTGCTCCTCGCAAACGACGGTGTACTGCCGCTTGCCGCAGGCTCCACCGTGCGTCCCTTCGGCTATGCCTACGAGAATCCCATCTACGGCCAGCTCACCACGGGCGGATCCGCCAAGATGGCCAAGGATCCCGTGACGCCGGAGCAGGGTCTCTCCGCATTCGCCATCGATACCGCCGCCGTAGAGCGCATGCATGGCGCCGAGGTGGTCGCCACCATCGAAGCCCCAGGAACCAAGGTCGCCGGCGAGGCCGGTTCGATGCTGGGCGGCGACTGCAAGCTCTACGAGTACGATGCCGCCATCTACGACGGCCTCGAGGCAGCAGCCCCCGGCACCACGGGCATCGTCTTCATCACGCGCGCTGGCCAGGAAGGCCAGGATCAGAAGCACGATGCCTACGAGGACGGGACGCCGCACTACCTTGCCCTCTCCGCCAATGAGAAGGGTGCCATCGCAGCCTCCAAGGCCACCTGTGACAACACAGTCGTGATCTACGTGGGCTCCGCCACCATGGAATTCG
Organism: Atopobiaceae bacterium; assembly: GCA_040307385.1. Classification (GTDB taxonomy): domain Bacteria; phylum Actinomycetota; class Coriobacteriia; order Coriobacteriales; family Atopobiaceae; genus RUG721. The sequence continues at coordinate 4,495 of JAWRJQ010000068.1, read as the reverse complement.
GCGAGCTCATGGAGGGCGAGTACGCAGTCGACGCCATCCTCTACTACGGCCACTGCGGTGACCGCGGCATGAGTGCCCTTTCCGACATCCTCACCGGTGCCGTGAACCCTTCCGGCCGCACCGTTGACATCTGGCCTGCCGATCTCACCGATGGCCCCACCTACACCGCCATGGGCGTCCATACCTATGACAACCTGCCCACCGCCTCCGGAAGCTACACCGACGGCGGAGAGTTCAATCGCACCTTCAACGAGTACCGCGAGGGCGTCTACATGGGCTACCGCTGGTACGAGACGGCAGATGAGGTCGATCCCAGCTTCGATTACGACGCAGCCGTGGTATTCCCCTTCGGCTACGGCCTCTCCTACACCACCTTCGAGAAGACGCTCGATTCCGTGGCCGAGGCCAACGGAATCGTAACTGTCACCGTAACCGTTGCAAACACCGGCAGCGTCGCAGGCAAAGACGTCGTCGAGATCTACCTTGCAAGCCCCTATACCGAGCTTGACGCAGCTACCGGCATCGAGAAACCAGCCTGCCAGCTCATCGCGTTCGACAAGACCAAGCTCCTCGAGCCCGGCGAGAGCCAAACCCTTACGCTCACCTTCGCAACCGAGGAGATGGCCTCCTACAGCTACGCCCACGACAACGGCAACGGCACGATGGGTTGCTACGTGCTCGAGGCCGGCGACTACGCCATCAGCCTGCGTGCCAACAGCCACGATGTCATCGACAGCGCCAATGTGACCGTGGCAGAGACCATCTGGTACGACGGCTCCGACAACGACCATATCCGTGATGCCGAGAAGTCCATGCAGGCCTCGCTCGACGTTGACGGCAACGCCATCATCGATGACGCTGCCACCTATCAGGCTGCCACGAACCGCTTCCAGAGCATGACCGACTACATGGTGGAAGACTCCACGATCCTTTCCCGTGCAGACTGGACAGGTACGCAGCCCGACCTCCCCGAGGCCCGCTCCATTCCCGAGGCCTACACCGACCGCCACGATCTCTACATCACGTTCGACCCGGCCACCGACCCCGAGTACGGCAATGTCGAGGGAAGCCTCGTGTACACCGCCGAGGCGCCTATTTCCGGCGCGAAGAATGGCCTCACCGTTGCCGACCTGCGCGGTGCCGACTACGACGACCCGCGCTGGGAGCTCCTGCTCGACCAGATCGACTGGGACGCCGATGCCGACAACATCAGGCTCAACTTCTCGGGCGATGCCTATGCAACCCAGCCCATCAGCTCCATCGGACTGCCCGGAACCGTTGACGAGGACGGCGCGAACGGTCTCAAGGTACCCGGCGGTTCGGACGGTGGCTACGACCTTACCAAGTCCTCGTCTACCGGATTCGCCCCGCTCATGGCCTCCACCTGGAACACTGAGCTCATTTACCGCATGGCGGCAGCCTTCGGTCAGGAATCCCTGCAGCACGGCATCAACGGCTGGTACTCCCCCGCCATCAACCTTCACCGTTCCGCCTTCTCCGGACGCGTCTTTGAGTACTACTCCGAGGACCCGCTGCTCTCCGGAAGAATCGCAGCAGCCGCAGTCTCGGGTGCGGGCGACCAGGGCATGTTCTGCTACCTCAAGCACTTCGCCCTCAACGAGACCGACACCGGCCGCTCCCAGCTCATCTGCACCTGGGCTGACGAACAGACCATGCGCGAGCTCTACCTTCGTCCCTTCGAGATCGCCTTCCGCGAGGCACGCATGACCGTGAACTACTCCGCCGAGGACGGCACCATGCAGAGCCGCGTCATGCGCGCCGGCACCGCCGTCATGGCCTCGCAGACCTGCCTGGGCACCCAGCTAGGCCACACCAACCGCGCGCTGCTCATCGATCTTTTGCGCGGTGAGTGGGGATTCGAGGGCATGGTCATCTCCGACTACTGGACCTGGAACGGCGACAACCACCGCGACCTCGCCATGCGCAACGGCTGCGACACCTACCTCAACATGCCCATGAGCATGATGTGGTCCATTTCCGACTACGACTCCGCCACCAGCCGCGCCGCCATGCGCACCGCAATCCACAACACCGCCTATGCCGTTGCCAACTCCAACGCTATGCAGGGCGCGGTGCCCGGCACCACCTTCAAGGAGAACCCCGCAAGCTGGCAGTACGTCATCTGGGCCATTACCGCAGTAGCAGTCCTGCTCATCGCCAATGCGATCCGCTTGATCGTGAAGCGCGGGCGCGACGAGCTGGCCCACCCCGAGCTATACAAGCGCGGCAAGCGCGCCGAGGCCAAGCTCCAGAAGAAGCTCGCAAAACTCGGCTCGTAAGAGCTCGGAGTTCCCTCCCCCTTCCTGAGAGCCGGACCCCATTCCCGGGGTCCGGATCGCTTTTTCCGCACCTAATCGCGGACTATGCTAACCGTGCAAGCGCAGGATGCGACATGAGCACGACCGTTTATGTCATGATTGCCTCGCGTCAAAGTTATTCGCCTATCATTTTTCATGGTGTATCCTGCGAGAAAGGATTGACATGGCATACCAAGACATCATCGCCGGTCTCACGCTCGAGGAGAAATGCGCCCTGCTCTCGGGCGAGAGCGCATTCGGAACCCGTGGATACGCCGAGAAGGGAGTGCCCGTGCTGCACTTCGCCGACGGACCCCATGGCATGCGCGTGCAGGGCGAGGGGGCGAACCACCTGGGCATCGGCGGCTCCCTGCCCGCGACCTGCTTCCCCACCGCCGTGACCGTCTCCAACACCTGGGATCCCAAGCTGGCCGAGCAGATCGGCGCGGCGCTGGCCGAAGAATCCGCCACTATGAACAACAACGTGGTGCTCGGCCCCGGCCTGTGCATCAAGCGCGATCCGCTCTGCGGCCGCAACTTCGAGTACATCTCCGAGGACCCCTACCTGTCGGGAAAGATGGCCGCCGGCTACGTGCGCGGCATCCAGGGCAGGGGCCTCTCCGCATGTCTCAAGCACTTCGCCTGCAATCAACAGGAGACCCGTCGCCAAGCTTCCGATTCCGTGCTCGATGAGCGCACCCTGCGCGAGATCTACCTCACGGGCTTCGAGATCGCCGTCAAGGAGTCCGATCCCAAGAGCATCATGTCGAGCTACAACCTCGTCAACGGCGTCTATGCCAACGAGAACAAGCACCTGCTCAAGGAGATCCTCATGGGCGAATGGGGGTTCTCGGGCGCCGTCGTCACCGATTGGGGCGGCTCCAACGACCACGTTGCCGGCGTTGCCGCAGGTTCCGCGTTCGAGATGCCCGCGCCCGGTCTCAACTCCGCCCGCGAGCTCGTCGATGCCGTCAACTCGGGCAGGCTTTCCATCTCCGACGTGGATGCCCGCGTCGAAGAGGCTCTGAAGCTCGTTTTCGAAACCGATGCCGCCAAGAAAACCTATCCCGCGGCCTTCGACGCCGACGCCCATCATGAGCTTGCGCGCACCATCGCCGCCCAAGGCGTCGTCCTTCTCAAGAACGATGCCGTGGACGGTGCACCGCTGCTGCCCCTCTCGCCCGAGACGAGCGTCGCCCTTATCGGCGACTACGCCGAGACCCCGCGCTACCAGGGTGCGGGATCCTCGCTCGTGAACTGCACCAAGCTCGACACCCTGCTTGAGGTCGCCCAGGCCGACGAAGCCATCAAGCTCATCGGCTACGAGCGCGGGTTCGCCCGCGACGGCTCCGCGAACACCGCCATGGCCGACGCCGCCATCGACCTCGCTCGCCAGGCGGATGTCGTGGTGATGTGCCTCGGGCTCTCCGAGGTCAACGAGTCGGAGGGCGCCGAGCGCATGCGCATGACCCTCGACGCCAACCAAACCGAGCTGCTCTCCAAGGTGCGCAACGTCAATCCCCATGTGGTCGTGCTGCTCTTCTGCGGCAGCTCGATCGAGACCGACTGGACCAATAACGCCGCATCCGTCGTGTACTGCGCGCTGGGCGGACAGGCGGGGGCTTCCGCCGCAGCCGACGTGCTCACCGGCCGCGTGAATCCCTCCGGCAAGCTCGCAGAGACGTGGCCCGTGCGCTACGCCGACGTGCCCACCGCCGGCGCGTTCCCCAGCGAGAAGCTCACCGCCGAGTATCGTGAGGGTCTCTACGTGGGCTACCGCTACTTCCTCACCAATCGCATCCCCACGGCGTATTCCTTCGGCTTCGGCCTCTCCTACACGAGCTTCGCGTATTCCGACCTCGAGGTCGTCAACGAGGGCATCGAATTCACGCTCTCCAATGTCGGCGACGTGGCGGGCACCGAGATCAGCCAGCTCTACGTGTCGCTTCCCGAGCACAAGATCTTCCGCCCCGAGCAGGAGCTCAAGGGCTTTGCCAAGACCACGCTCGCGCCGGGTGAGAGCAAGCGCGTCCTTATCAAGATCGATGACAAGGCTTTCCGCTACTTCAACGTGAAGACCAACAGATGGGAGGTCGAGGGAGGCGCATATGAGCTGCGCATCGGCGCTGCATCCGACGATATCCGCTTGGGCGTGCGCATCGACGTCGAGGGCACCG
>JAWRJQ010000067.1:0-34676 GCA_040307385.1 Atopobiaceae bacterium | reverse complement strand
GCCCGAGCCCGAGCGCACGGCACGCTTCCACTCGTCGGTGGCGCTCGTCTATGCCGACGGCAGCCAGCTCGCCGGCGATGGCGACTGCGAAGGGCGCATAGGTTTCTCGCCCGTCGGCACGAACGGCTTCGGTTACGACCCGCTCTTTCTGCCCGACGCGACGCCCGGACGCACCATGGCGCAGCTCGAGCTTGCCGAGAAGAACGCGATCTCGCACCGCTATCACGCGCTGTGCGATCTCGCGGCGAAGCTCGAGGGGTAGGGCGGCAACCGGACCGCCCTCCGCCGCGCTGTTAGCAGCTCAGGTTCATCTACGTTGAAAGGTTGCCATCATGCTTTGCCCGAACTGCAGAACGGAGATTCCGGGAAATGCGTCCGCCTGCCCAGAGTGCGGCACGGGGGTCGATGCCGTGGAGACGGGTGCGGAAGCTCATAGGCCAGATGGGGGCGCGCGCCGCCATCGCTCCGTGGCTGCGGCCATCGCCGTTGCGCTCGCGGGTGCTCTGATCGTTGCGGCCTGCATCCATGCGGGTGTATCGACAGGGGCAGCGCGAGCGCTCAAGGAGTATGATCCCGCCCGGGATGCCCGCTCCTTCGACGAGGCGACGGACGGGGGTTGGACGATGCCCTCGGATGGGCCGCTCACCGCCGTCCTCTATGCGGACGGAGATCTCGTGTTCCAATATGGTGACAGCACTGCCCCGGGAAGGGAGGTCGCGGAGAAATGGGTGTCGTCCGAGGCGGACGCCTCCGACCTGTTCCAAGGACAGCACGCTGTATTTGACGGGTTCGAGTCGGTTTGGGTGCGCGATGACCGCATCGCGTCTGTGAGCTCGCGCTGCAGGGTCGAGGCTCCCTCGTCTCTCACCGGTGCTTTCTACGAATGTACCTCTCTCACGGATATCTCCGGCCTTGCATCGTGGGACACCTCGTCGGTGGCGCATATGGGCCACATGTTCCGGGATTGCGCGTCCCTCGCAGACGCTGCGGCGCTCGATTCCTGGGATGTCTCGTCGGTAAGGAGCATGTCCTACATGTTCTCCGGCTGCGCCTCCCTCACGAACCTCGCGGGCCTCTCCGCATGGGGCCTCTCCTCGGCGAGGGACATGAATGCGATGTTCTCCCGCTGTTCCTCCCTTGCAGATATCTCCGGCCTCGCATCGTGGGACACCTCGTCGGCAACCGACATGTCCTACATGTTCTCCCGCTGTTCCTCCCTTGCAGACCTCTCGCCTCTCGCCTCCTGGGGCACCTCCTCGGCGGAGGACATGGGGGGCATGTTCTTTGACTGCACCTCCCTCTCCAGCGCCTCGGCCCTCTCTTCCTGGGACACCTCGTCGGTGAGGAGAATGGGCAGCATGTTCTCCGGCTGCGCCTCCCTCACGGACATCTCCGGCCTCGCCTCATGGGACGTCTCCTCGGTCACGATCATGGAATCAATGTTCTCCCGCTGCGCATCCCTCCATGACGCCGCTGCGCTCGACGCATGGGACACCTCCTCGGCGAATCATACGGATGACATGTTCTACGATTGTCCAGCCACCCTCCCAGCATGGTATTGAGGGCCGTTCACCCAAGCTCTTCTTCCCAGCGCGTTGGCCGCGAACACCGCTGTTCCAAGGGGCGGGCCGCCGGATCCAGGCCCCCGCGATCATGCGGTTTCTCCGTGCAGACCTTGAATTGCCCATGCCGAGGATAGTATCATGTCGGCTCATGAGTCGCATCTTCCCGCCGCGTCGGCGGCGTCCTTGGAGGTAATCGATGGAAAACGAGATCCCACCCGTCAACAGGGTCGATATCATCCGCGAGGAGCTGATGGCGCTGCAGGGCGAGCGTCTCAAGGTGCATGCCAACATGGGCCGCTCCCGCATCATCGAGCGCACCGGCACGCTCGTGACGGTGCACCCCTCGCTGTTCGTCGTCGAGGTGGATGAGCGTCGCGGCCGCAAGTCGCGCCAGTCCTACCAGTATGTGGACGTGCTCACGGGCACGGTCGAGCTCTACGACACCGACTCCGGGGAGCGCATCCTCGATTTCAGCGTCGCGGACGAGCAGGATGGCGGCGCGTACGCGTCCGCAGTCGACGAGTTCGACGACGAGGATTAGAGCAGGGACGTGGCGCACCCTCCCCACAGCGACCAGCTCGTGCTGCGCGCTCCGGCGAAGGTGAACCTGCACCTCGGCATCTACCCCGGACGCGACGGACGGGGCTATCATCGCGCGGATTCCGTCATGATCGCCCTCGAGCTCGCAGACGAGCTGCGCGTCTCGCGTGCGGAAGCCGCCGACGTGTCGTTCTCGCCCAACCTCGGCATCGAGAACGAGAAGATCGCAGCCTGCAAAGCCGTCCGCGCTTTCGAGGAGGCGTTCGCGCCGCAGTGCGGCTACCGCATCGCCGTCACGCGCAACATCCCGAGCGCCGCAGGTTTGGGCAGCTCATCGACGGATGCCGCCGCCGTGCTCCGCGCGATGGCCATGCTCAACGGCATCCCGATCGACGATCCGCAGCTCATGAGCATCGCGCGGACGATCGGCGCGGACGTTGCCTTCTTCCTCCAGCCGGATCCCGCGCTGTTCGTGGGCGCGGGAGATGTGCATGACCGGTCGTTTCCGCCGCTGCGCATGCCGGTCGTGCTCGTCAAGCCCGAGACGGGCGTCTCGACCGCCGAGGCGTACGGGGCCTTTGACGAACGCCCCACCGCGCCTCAGGATCCCGAACGCATGGTGCAGGCCCTGCTCGGCTCCGATATCGCGGCGATCGCCGCACACCTCTACAACAATCTTGCCCCCGCCGCCGCGCAGCTCGCACCCGAGATAGGGGAGTGCATGGCATGGCTTCGTGGGCAGGAAGGCGTGCTCGGCGCGCAGGTCACGGGCTCGGGCTCGTGCTCGTTTGCCATCTGCGCAAGCGACGAGGCGGCCGCGCGCATCGCGGACGCAAGCCCTTGGTGGGCCTGCGCCACGCATACCCGCAGCTAGCGCGAGCGTATCTGCAACGGACAACCTACAGCTCGGCCAGCTCCGCTGCCACGCGCGCGCCGAGCGCGACGTTGTTGTAGACGAGGCGGATATTGGACTCCAGCGAATCGCCGCCGGTGAGCTCGGCAACCTTCGCGAGCAGGAAGGGCGTGGTCTCCTTGCCGTGGATGCCCTGCGCATCGGCCTCGGCGAGCGCGGCGTCGATGGCGGCGCCGATCACGGCCTTGTCCATGGAGTATTCCTCGGGAATGGGGTTGCCCAGCAGCATGCCGCCGGCAAGGCCGAGCTGCTGCTTGGCATGGAAGATCCGCGCAACCTCCGCAGGCGTGTCCACGCGGTAGTCAACGCCGAACCCACTCTCGCGCGAGTAGAACGCAGGCAGCTCGTTGGTGCCGTAGCCGAGCACCGGAACGCCCTTGGTCTCGAGGTACTCGAGCGTGAGGCCGAGGTCGAGGATGGCCTTGGCGCCCGCGCAGACGACCAGGACGGGCGTCTTCGCAAGCTCTTCGAGGTCTGCGGAGATATCCATGGTCTTCTCGGCGCCCCGATGCACGCCGCCCAGGCCGCCCGTGGCGAAGACCTTGATGCCGGCGAGCGCAGCGACGATCATGGTCGCCGCCACCGTGGTGGCGCCGTCCTCGCCGCGCGCAACGATGACGGGAAGGTCGCGGCGGCTGACCTTGGCAACCTCGCGGCCGCGCTTGCCCAGATAATCGATCTCCTCGGGGGTCAGACCCGCCCGCAGGCGCCCGCCGATGATGGCGACCGTCGCCGGCACCGCGCCGTTCTCGCGCACGATCCGCTCGACCTCGAGCGCCGTTTTAACGTTCTCGGGGTAGGGCATGCCGTGGGAGATGATGGTCGATTCGAGCGCGACCACGGGCCTTCCTGTCGCCAGGGCATCGACCACCTCGGGCGTGAGATCGAGATATTCGCAGAGTTCCATGGAAACGCTCCTTCCGATACGGTGCACGCGATGCGGTGCTCACTTTGTTCGGCGCACGACGTACGCGGGGCTATTATAGACCGACGCCGCCGTCCATACGCGCGCGCAGCGCCTCAACGCACATGTGCGGCGAGACGGTTTCGGGGCTGGCAATGCAGATCGCGGAGGCGGCAAGGCCCGCGCGCCCGCTCTGCTCCGTGTCCATCCCCTCGAGATAGGCCCACGCGAGCGCCGCCATCATGGCATCTCCGGCACCCGTCGCGCTCGCCACCTCGATCGGACCCTGAGCGATCCTGATGCTGCCGCGATCATCCGCGCACAGCAGCCCGTCGGCCCCGAGCGAGATGAACACGCGCTGCACGCCCGCATCGATCAGGCGCTCGGCGGCACGGGCGGGGTCCGCGGTCCCCGTGAGCACCTCGGCTTCCCAGCGGTTCGGCTTGAGCGTATGGATGCCTGCGAGGCTGCCGCCGATCCGGGGCGCCTTGGCGCAGGAGATGGGGTCGCAGAACACGGGCACCTCGAGCGCGTCGATGAGCCATGCGAGCGTGGCGGCGGGCATGTTGGTGTCGACGAAGCAGATGGAAGCGCTGTTCAGAACCGCGAGGCGGCTCTCGAGCGCCGCGGGCGTGAGCGCATCGAGAATCGCCATGTCGTTGATGGCGAAGCGCATCTCGCCCGTCTCATCCATGATGAAGAGGTAGGTCGATGTGCGCTGCCCTTCGGCGATGAGGGCGTGCTCGAGCCCGATGCCCGCCTCGCGGCAGATGCGCGCGAGCTCCGCGCCGTTCGCGTCATCGCCGAGCACGCTGATCAGCTCGACCTGCTCGCCCAGCAGTGCGAGATTGTGGGCGATGTTGCGCCCCACGCCGCCTGCCGAGAGGCTCACATGGCCGGGGTTCGAGTCGAATTCGACGAGCGGCCCGGCGGCCTTACCTGCGATGTCGATGTTGGCACCGCCCACGACGGCCACCGAGCGCGCCGTGCCGTGCTGTCCAGATGCCGCCACTATTCCCCCGTCCGTCGGAAATGCATAAATTCTCTCACAACACGTATCATAATACGTGTAGACGATTCATCATCGCACGCCAGTTCCGTTTGAAAGCAGGCTTCGTTAATGGCAAAACGCGTTTTCGTGATCGTGCTCGACAGCTTCGGCATCGGCGAGATGCCCGATGCCTCCGTCTACGGCGACGAGGGTTCCAACACGCTCTGCGCCTGCGCGACCACGCCCTATCTCGATATTCCCCACCTCACCGACATGGGCCTCCTGAACATAGAGGGCGCGCTTGAGAGCGTCTACGACGTCGATCTGGCACCTGTTGCGGCGCCCTGCGGGGCGTTCGCCCGCATGGCCGAGGCCTCTAAGGGCAAAGACACCACGGTGGGCCACTGGGAGATGGCGGGCGTCATCTCGCCCACGCTCTTCCCCACCTATCCCAACGGGTTCCCACCCGAGATCATCGACGAGTTCGTGCGCCGGACGGGCCGGGGCGTGCTCTGCAACAAGCCCTATTCGGGCACCGAGGTCATCTACGACTACGGTCGCGAGCATCTCGAGACGGGCGACCTCATCGTCTACACCTCGGCCGACTCCGTGTTCCAGATCGCGGCCCACGAAAGCCTCGTGCCGCCCGAGGAGCTCTACCGCTTCTGCCGCATCGCGCGCTCCATCCTCACCGGCGTGCACGGCGTCGCCCGCGTGATCGCCCGCCCGTTCACGGGGGCGTGGCCCGCCTTCCAGCGCACGGCGAACCGTCACGACTTCTCCCTCGAGCCCACGGGCACCACCATGCTCGACGCCATCAAAGCCGCCGGCATGGATGTGCTCTCGGTGGGCAAGATCTACGACATCTTCGCGCATCGGGGGATGACCGACCACATCCTCACCACGAGCAACGCCGACGGCATCGATAAGACCATCGCGTGGATGGACCGCGACTTCGAGGGCCTCTGCTTCACCAACCTCGTCGACACCGACTCCATCTACGGCCATCGCAACGATGCGGAGGGCTATGCCAAGGCCATCGCGTACTTCGATTCCAAGCTGCCCGAGATGTTCTCCCGCATGCGCGAGGACGACCTGCTCATGATCACGGCCGACCACGGCTGCGATCCCGTCACGCCGTCCACCGACCATAGCCGCGAGCACGTGTTCTGGCTCGTATGCGGCCCGCGCGTCAAGGCGGGCACCGATTTGGGCACCCTGCCCACGTTCGCCGACATGTCCGCGACCATCCTCGAGTACCTGGGCGTCGCGCCCCTCGAGCATGGCACGTCCCATCTGTCCGAGATCCTGGAGGTGTAGCAGATGCCTGTAACTCCCACCCCGCACAATGCCGCGTACAAAGGCCAGATCGCCAAGGCCGTCCTCATGCCGGGCGACCCGCTGCGCGCCAAGGTCGTGGCCGAGCGCTACCTCGAAGACGCGCGGCAATTCAACACCGTGCGCAACATGTTCGGCTATACGGGCATGTACCAGGGCAAAGAGATCTCGGTCATGGGGAGCGGCATGGGCATGCCCTCCATCGGGATCTATGCGCACGAGCTGTTCGCCTTCTACGACGTCGATGTCATCATCCGCATCGGTTCGGCGGGCGGCCTCGACGAGCGCACGCGCCTGCGCGACCTCGTGATCGCCCAAGGCGCCTGCACCGACTCCAACTTCGCCGCCATGTACCGTCTGCCGGGCACGTTCGCACCCATCGCCGATTTCGACCTGCTCTCCTCGGCAGCTTCCATCGCACGCGACAAGGGCGTGCGCACCCTCGTGGGCAACGTGCTCTCATCCGACCACTTCTATCATGCGGCTGCCGACGCGGACGCCTCCGCAGCATGGCAGAGCATGGGCGTGCTCGCCATCGAGATGGAGTCCGCCGCGCTCTACATGATCGCCGCCGAGCTCCATAAAAAGGCGCTCGGCATGTTCACGGTCTCCGACCTCATCCACACGTCGGGCGCGATGAGCGCAGAGGAGCGTGAGACCAGCTTTGATGATATGATGCAAGTAGCCCTCGAAACCGCCGTCGCGCACGTCTAGCGAAGACGAAAGACGGGGTCGGGTTGATGGCGGAGAGCCGTCGAAGAACCGGGCACGAGTCCAACGGCAATAGGACCGTTGGATTGAGCAAAAGGAAGGAAGTACCGAATATGGAGAAGCTAACACGTCGCTCGTTCCTCGGTGTTGCAGGCGCTGCGGCACTGACGCTCGCCGGCTGCGGTGGCGGTGGCGCTCCCGCTGGCGGCGGTGGCGAGCAGTCCGATGGCGGTGCAGGTGGCGACGGCACCGACGCTGCAGCCAAGATCATCATGGTCACCGACACCGGTGGCGTCAACGACCAGTCCTTCAACGAGCTTTCGTGGGCCGGCATGCAGCGGCTCGGCTCCGAGTTCGGCTGGGACGTGTCCTACCTCGAGTCCAAGCAGGACGCCGACTACATGACCAACCTCGATAAAGCCGTCGATGCGGGCGCGCAGCTCATCTGGGGCATCGGATTCGCCATGGGCTCCGCCGTCAACGAGGCCGCGCTCGCCAACCCCGATGTCCAGTTCGCCATCATCGACTCCACCAACGATGCCGGCGCCCCCAACCTCACCGGCGTCACCTTCAAGCAGGAGGACTGCTCCTTCGCCGTGGGCTATGTCGCGGCGCGCATGACCACCTCCGGCAAGGTGGGTTTCGTCGGCGGCATCGACTCCGAGTTCATGCAGTCCTTCGAGCAGGGCTACTATGCGGGCATCGAGTATGCCAACAAGGAGCTGGGCCTCAACGTCACCTACCAGGGCCAGTGGGCGGAGTCCTTCGGCGATGCCGCCAAGGGCAAGGCCATCGCCCAGTCCCAGATCGCCGACGGCTGCGACGTTCTCTACCATGCCGCCGGCGGCACCGGCACCGGCATGATCGAGGCATGCGCTGAGGCGGGCGTATGGGCGATCGGCGTCGACCAGGATCAGAGCTTCCTCGCTCCCGAGACGGTCATCACCTCCGCCCTCAAGCGCGTCGACCAGGCCATCTACCAGATCTCCCAGCAGCTGATCGACGGCAGCCTCACCGGCGGGTCCAACATCGTCCTCGGCGCCGCCGAAGACGCCGTGGGCATCGCCCCCACGCACGATCTGCTCCCCGACGAGGTCTACCAGGGCGCTCTCGACGTCATCGACAAGATCAAGGCCGGCGAGATCACCGTTCCCAAGAGCGCGGACGAGCTCGCTTCCTTCAAGGAAAGCCTCTAAACCAGTACGCTCGCCTAGAAACAAGCCGTCTCCGGCGATTTCGGGAGCATGGGGGGAGCGTCCCGCGCGGGCGCTCCCCTACTATAAAACGGCAAATCATTTCCGATAGGGGAGGTGTGCGTGGAAGTCAGCCCTGAGTACGCGGTGCAGATGCATGGCATCGTCAAGCGCTTCGGGTCGTTCACGGCGCTCGATCATGTTGACCTCAACGTGAGAAAGCAGTCCGTTCATGCGATCCTCGGCGAGAACGGCGCAGGTAAGAGCACGCTCATGAACATTCTCTACGGCCTGTACCAGGCCGATGAGGGCGCGATCTACCTCAGCGGCGAGCAGGTCGGCATTGCAACGCCCACCGATGCCATCAAACAGGGCATCGGCATGGTCCACCAGCACTTCATGCTGGTCGAGAACTTCACCGTGACCGAGAACATCGTGCTGGGCGACGAGGTGTGCGGCCCGCTCGGCACGCTCGATATGAAGCGTGCGCGCGAGGAGGTCGTCAAGATCGTCGAGGAGTACGGCTTCGAGGTCGATCCCGACGCCAAGATCGAGGACATCTCGGTGGGCATGCAGCAGCGCGTCGAGATCCTCAAGGCGCTCTATCGCGGCGCCGAGACGCTGATTCTCGACGAGCCCACGGCGGTTCTCACCCCGCAGGAGATCGAGAAGCTCATCGAGATCATGAACGACCTCGTAGGCAAGGGCAAGACGATCATCATCATCACCCATAAGCTCAAGGAGATCCTTGCCTGCGCCGACGAGTGCTCCATCGTCCGCCGCGGCGTGTACATGGGCACCGTCGACGTGGCCCAGACCACCGAGACCGAGCTCGCCTCCAAGATGGTGGGCCGCAACGTCAGCCTCACCGTCGAGAAGACGCCCGCGCAGCCCGGAGACGTGATCTTCTCGATCAAGGGTCTCGAGGTCAAGGACGAGCGCGGCATCGATCAGGTGCGCGGCCTCGACCTCGACGTGCGCGCCGGTGAGATCGTGGGCATCGCCGGCATCGACGGCAACGGGCAGAAGGAGCTCGTCAGCGCCATCTGCAACCTGGTGAAGGCCGAGGCGGGCACCATCGAGGTCGGCGGCATCCAGATCCAGAACACCAGCCCCCGCACTTCGCTCGACAACGCCGTGGCCGTCATCCCCTCCGACCGCCATCGCTGGGGCCTCGTGCTCCCCTTCACCGTGGGGGAGAACACGGTTCTCGAGCGGCATGGAGAAGAGCGGTTCGGCAAGGGCCTCATGCTCGATTACACGCAGGTGAACACGTTTGCCCGCACGCTCATCGAGCAGTTCGACATCCGCCCCGCCGGTTGCGAGGGGCAGGTTGCCTCGGGGCTTTCGGGAGGCAACCAGCAGAAGGTCATCATCGCGCGCGAGGTTTCCGCCTCGCCCAAGGTGCTCGTAGCCTTCCAGCCCACGCGCGGCCTCGACGTGGGCGCCATCGAGTTCGTGCACAAGGCCCTGCTCTCGGTGCGCGACAGCGGCGCTGCGGTGCTGCTCGTCTCGTTCGAGCTCGACGAGGTCATGGATCTGTCCGATACCATCGCCGTCATCTATCACGGCAAGATCGTGGGAGAGTTCGCCCAGGGCACGGTCGATGAGGAGCAGCTCGGCCTGCTCATGGCAGGAGGTGGTGTCAAATGAACGCCTTCATCAAGTTCTTGAGGAAGCCTCTCGCATCGGCCATCGTCGCCATCGCCGTCGGCTTCGCCGTGGCTGCGATCGTGCTCGCCATCGCGGGATTCGCGCCCGGCCCGTCGTTCGCGGCGCTCTTCCAGGGGGCGCTCGGCAGGCCCAAGTACATCGCCAACGTCATCATCAAGGCGACGCCCATCCTGCTCACGGGCGTGGCGGTTGCCTTCGCCTACAAGACCGGCCTGTTCAACATCGGTGCCGAGGGGCAGTACATCGCCGGTACCATCGCCGCCACCATCGTGGGCGTCGTCTTCGACTTCCCCGCGCCCATCCAGATCCTGCTCGTGATCGTGTCGGGCGCGCTCGCGGGTGCGCTGCTGGGGGCGTTCATCGGTTTTCTGAAAGCGCGGTTCGGCATCCACGAGGTCATCACCTCCATCATGACCAACTGGATCATGCTCTACCTCTGCAACTTCGTCGTGAGCACCGACACGTTCCACAAGGCCAACTCCACGAGCGCCATTCCCATCAATCCGAGCGGGTATACGATGGTGCTCCCCAACTGGAAGCGCTCCGAGGCGGGCATCGAGTTTCTGAACGGCATCCCCTGGCTTAAAGAGGTGCTCCTCAAGACCGACCTCAACTTCGGATTCTTGATCGCGGTCGCCGTGGCCATCCTCGCGGGAATCCTGCTTGCCCGTACCGAGCTCGGCTACGAGCTGCGTGCGGTGGGCCACAACAAGGACGCTGCGCGCTTCGCCGGCATCAACGTCGAGAAGAACATCATCCTCGCGATGCTGATCTCGGGAACATTCTGCGGTCTGGCCGGCGTGCTCAACATCACGGGCATCTCTCCGCATACCATCACGACTATCGCTGCCATGGAGGGCTACGGCTTCAACGGCCTCTCGGTCGCCTTCATCGCGGGCTGCTCCACGGTGGGGTGCATCCCGGCGAGCCTGCTGTTCGCGGGCCTCATCTACGGCGGCATGACGGTGCAGGAGGTCATGGGGGCGCCGTCCGAAATCATCAACATCATGATCGGCACGATCGTCTTCTTCACGGCGCTTCCGGGCGTGACCCCGCTGCTCGCCGCCTGGATCGAGCGGCGGAAGGCGCCGCCTGAGGAGCTTGCGACGTCTCACGTTGAGGCGAGGCACGATGCGCCTGCGGGCGACGGCGCAGGTCACGACGCGAGCGCGAAGGGCGGGGAGGAGCAGCCATGCTGAACAACGCGATTCTTCTTGTGAGCATCACGCTCATGTATTCCACCCCGCTCGTGTTCGGCGCGCTCGGCGGCGTCATCTCCGAGCGCTCCGGCGTCGTCAACATCGGTATCGAGGGCATGATGGTCATCGGCGCCATCTCCGCAGCCGCCGCGAGCTACTTCACGCAGAACCCCTGGCTGGCGTTTCTCATCGCCGGACTCTGCGGTGCGGCCGTTGCCGCGCTCCACGCGATCGCCTCGGTCACGTTCTCGGCCAACCAGACGGTCTCGGGCGTGGCAATCAACCTGCTTGCCCCCGGCATCGCGCTCTTCGCATGCCGCAGCATGTTCGATGGCGCTGCCATGACGCCCATCGTTCCCAAGCTTCCGAAGATCTTCGGCGCAAACGCCTTTGCAGGCACCATCTGGGCCAATCTCAATATGAATGTCTCCACGGTCATCGCCCTCGCGCTCACGATCGCGCTGTGGTTCGTGCTCTACAAAACCAAATGGGGCCTGCGCGTGCGCGCTGTGGGCGAGCACCCTGCAGCCGCCGACACCCTGGGCATCAACGTCTACCGGACGCGCTTCATCTGCGTGCTCGTATCGGGCATGCTTGCGGGGTTCGGCGGAGCCGCGATGACCACCGCGATCATCTCGCAGTTCACCCAGACGGCCATCTCGGGCCACGGCTTCATCGCTCTGGCTGCAGTCATCTTCGGCAAGTGGACGCCCCAGGGCGCGTACCGTGCATGCCTGCTCTTCGGCTGCACGCAGGCGCTCGTCGTCCTGCTCGGCGGAGGCGCCATCGTCGTTCCGAGCCAGATTCTTGCCATGCTCCCCTACATCATGACCATCATCGTGCTCGTGCTCTTCGTGGGACGTTCGGTTGCTCCGCGGGCCGACGGCGTCCCCTACATCAAAGGCAGCCGCTAAGAGAGGTCATCATGGACGATACACAGCTGGTAGAGCTTGCATGCGAGGCACGCGAGCGCGCCTACGTGCCCTACTCGAATTTCTCCGTGGGAGCGGCGCTCCTCGATGCCGAGGGCCGCGTATGGCAGGGC
Source organism: Atopobiaceae bacterium (assembly GCA_040307385.1). Lineage (GTDB taxonomy): Bacteria > Actinomycetota > Coriobacteriia > Coriobacteriales > Atopobiaceae > RUG721. The sequence goes on along the minus strand of JAWRJQ010000067.1, from coordinate 22,603 downwards.
TGCAACATCGAGAACGCCGCATTCGGACCCTCGGTCTGCGCCGAGCGCACGGCCTTCTTCAAGGCGGTGAGCGAGGGAGCGCGGGCGTTCGAGGCCATCGCCGTGGTGGGCGGCCCCGAAGGCAGGGAGATCGACTCCTACACGGCGCCGTGCGGCGTGTGCCGCCAGGTCATGCGCGAGTTCTGCAACGTCCGCAGCTTCCGCGTCATCCTCGCCGCCTCGCGCGACGAGTACCGCTCCTACACGCTCGAGGAGCTGCTGCCCGCGAGCTTCGGCCCCGAGAACCTGGCATAGACGTATCCTGCGGGGCGGGTCCGACCTACCGGCTCGGGCCGCCCCGCTTCGCTGAAGGAGGCTGCGACCATGCGCATGTACGACATCATCGAGAAGAAGCGCGACGGCCTGGCGTTGAGCGACGAGGAGATCGATTTCTTCGTGAACGGCTACGTTGCGGGCGATATTCCCGATTATCAGGTATCGGCGCTGTTCATGGCCGTCTTCTTCCAAGGCATGGATGCGCGCGAGACGGCGCATCTCACCATGGCCATGGCGCGATCCGGCGACATGCTCGACCTCTCGTCCATTCCCGGCATCAAGGTCGATAAGCATTCTACGGGCGGCGTGGGCGATAAGACCACGCTCGTGGCGGTGCCGCTGGCAGCCGCGCTCGGCGTGCCCGTGGCCAAGATCAGCGGCCGCGGCCTCGGCCACACGGGAGGGACCATCGACAAGATGGAGGCCATCCCCGGTCTCGACGTTGCGCCCAGCCGCGCGCGTTTCCTGGAAATCGCGCGCACGGTGGGCGGCGTGGTCGTGGGCCAGTCGGGAAACCTCGATCCCGCCGACAAGAAGTTCTACGCGCTGCGCGATGTCACGGCCACGGTCAATAGCGTGCCGCTCATAGCCTCGAGCGTTATGAGCAAGAAGATCGCTGCGGGTGCCGATCGCATCCTGCTCGAGGTCACCTGCGGGAACGGCGCCTTCATGAAGTCGGTTGACGATGCCGTCGAGCTTTCGCGCCAGATGGTCGAGATCGGTGAGAACGTGGGGCGCACTACGGTGGCGCTCATCACCGATATGGGCGTCCCGCTCGGCGCGTGCATCGGAAACGCGCTCGAGATACGCGAGGTCTGCGATGTGCTGCAGGGGAAGGGCCCCGAGGATGTGACCGAGGTCTGCGTGGAGCTCGCCGCCAATATGGCCGAGCTCGGCGGGAAGGGAGCGCTCGATGCATGCCGCGATGCCGTGCGCGCGCAGATCGACAGCGGCGCAGCCTTTGCCAAGTTCCGCGAGATGATCGAGGCGCTGGGCGGCGATGTCGCCGCGCTCGACAACCCCGATCTGCTCCCGCAGCCCACCTGTTCGCGCGCGGTATATGCGCCTCATGGCGGCATCGTATATGCGATGGATACCGAGCGTGTGGGCACCGCCTCGGTGGTGCTCGGCGCGGGGCGTGTCAAGAAGGAGGACGGCATCGATTACGCCGCCGGCATCGTGCTCGCCAAAAAGACGGGCGATGCCGTTGCCGCAGGAGATGCGCTCGCCACGATCTATGCGGCACGCGAGGAGCTGCTCGACGACGGAGAGCGCATGCTGCTCGGCGCCTACGACATCCGCAACGAACGTCCCGAACCGCGCCGTCATTTCTATGCGCGCGTCTCCCGCGACGGCATCGAATACGTGTGATCGGCGGTAGGACCCACCGTGCCTGCACCGGTGAGCCCGGGCCGGCGCGTCTGCCGCCCATGGCACCGAAACCGCAGGAATAAGCCGTTTCGGTGCCATGCTCTGCTTGCGACGCCCGTCCAGAGACGTGCGCGGCCGTCCCGGCCCGCCATGCCGAAATGTAACATGTATATATATTTCAAAAAACATCGTAATACTGAATTTTAAAGGGAGTACAATTCGAATCCACGAAAAAGTACACGGGAAAGGTACATGGTATGGCAAAGGAAAAAGTCGTCCTCGCCTATTCGGGCGGTCTCGATACGTCGGTCATCGTGAAGTGGCTCCAGGTTGAGCGGGACATGGACGTCATCGCCATCTGCGGCAACGTCGGCCAGGACGAGCGCGATCTCGGCCCCATCAAGCAGAAGGCGCTCGATATGGGCGCCATCGTTTCCGAGGCCGTCGACATGCGCGAGGAGTACGCCGACAGGATCCTCTCGAAAGCCATCTGGGCAAACGGCAAGTACGAGGGCATCTACCCGCTGCTCTCCGCCCTTTCCCGCCCGCTCATCTCCAAATACCTCGTGGATATCGCCCATGAGCACGGCGCAGCCTACGTGGCGCACGGCTGCACCGGCAAGGGCAACGACCAGGTGCGCTTCGAGACCTCCATCCAGGCGCTCGACCCCGCCCTCAAGCTCATCGCACCCGTGCGCGAGTGGGATCTCACCACGCGCGATTCAGAGATGGAGTGGGCCGAGGCCAACGGCGTGCCCGTTCCCACCACCAAGAAGAAGCCCTATTCCATCGACGATAACCTGTGGGGCCGCGCCATCGAGTGCGGCGTGCTCGAAGACACGTGGAACACGCCGCCCGCCGACATCTGGACGATGACCGCCAACCCCGAGGACTGCCCCAACGACCCCGAGACCGTCGTCATCGGCTTCAAGGGCGGCGTTCCGTGCTCCGTCAACGGCATCGAGATGAGCCTGCTCGACATCATCCTCAAGGCAAACGAGATCGCCGGCCGCAACGGCTACGGCCGCATCGACATGATCGAAGACCGCGTCGTGGGCATCAAGAGCCGCGAGTGCTACGAGTGCCCGGGCGCGCTGCTGCTGATCACCGCCCACCAGGCTCTCGAGATGCTCTGCCTCGACGCCGAGACCCTCAAGCAGAAGGCGAAGCTCGACGTGGAGTGGGCGTCGCTCGTCTATCGCGGCCTGTGGTTCTCGCAGAGCCGCCTCGCCATCGACGCGTACAACGCCTACACGCAGGAATTCGTTACCGGCGAGGTACGCATCAAGCTCTGCAAGGGCGGTCTCTTCGTCGACGGCCTGCGCTCCAACTACAGCCTCTACGACTACAACCTCGCCACCTACGATGAGGGCGACACCTTCGACCACAGCGCCTCGCGCGGGTTCATCGAGCTTCACAGCCTGCCGTCGCGCACCTGGTCGCGCATCCAGGGCCCCGGCTCCGGGCTCCAGCCCATCCGTTAGCGAAGGGTGCGCCGCCGCATGCGGCAACATGCGGTAGGATTGCAGTGAACACGTCGGTGCGTGCGGCCATCCGTGCGCACCGCTTTCATCGGGGAGGTCGCCATGGCGCTGTGGTCGGGCAGATTCGAAGAGAATACCAGCGAATTCGCGCTCAAATGGGGTGCATCGCTCGAAACCGACAAGATCATGGCGGCGCAGGACGTCGCCGGATCGCTCGCCCATGCCCGCATGCTCGCCGAGCAGGGCATCATCTCCGAGGAAGACTTCGAGGCCATCGAGGCGGGCCTCGCCAAGATCTCCACCGAGATCGAGACGGGCGAGTTCGCGTGGGACGACGCCGACGAGGACGTCCACATGGCGGTGGAGCGCGCACTGACGGCCGCCATCGGGGCGCCGGGCGCGCGCCTGCACACGGGCCGCTCGCGCAACGACCAGGTGGCGACCGATATCCGCCTGCTCGCCAAGGACCTCCTCGACAGCCTGCTCACCGAGAACTGCGTGCTGCGCGAGGTGCTGCTCGACGTTGCCGAGCGCTCGACCGATGTGGTGATGCCCGGCTACACGCATCTCCAGCACGCCCAGCCCGTCCTGCTCTCCCATCATCTGTTGGCCTATTTCTGGATGCTCACGCGCGACTTCACGCGTCTCGCCGCCGCCTTCGACGCCGCTGATGAAAACCCGCTGGGCGCCGCCGCGCTCGCCGGAACGAGCTATCCGCTCGACCGCGAGCGCACCACCGAGCTGCTCGATTTCGCGATGACCATACCCAACTCGCTCGATGCCGTGTCCGACCGCGACTACCTGCTCGATCTCGAATACGCCTGCGCGGTGTCGATGATGCACCTCTCGCGCCTCGCCGAGGAGATCGTGCTGTGGTCCTCATCCGAGTTCGGCTTCATCACGCTGTCCGATGCCTGGTCCACAGGCTCGTCCATCATGCCGCAGAAGAAGAACCCCGACTTCGCCGAGCTCGCGCGCGGCAAGACGGGGCGCGTGGTGGGCGATCTGGTGAGCCTGCTCGTCACGATGAAGGGCCTGCCGCTCGCCTACAACAAGGACCTGCAGGAGTGCAAGGACGGCGCGATCGACGCCGCCGACACGCTGCTCGACTGCTATGCGGTGATGGAGGGCATGATCGCCACGATGACCGTGCACCGCGAGCGCATGGCCGCCGCCGCGCGCGAGGGCTTCACCGCAGCGACCGACGTGGCCGATTATCTGGCCAAGAAGGGCATGCCGTTCCGCGAGGCGCATGCCGTGGTGGGCGGTCTGGTGCTGGAGTGCGAGAGGCGCGGCTGCGGGCTCGAGGACCTCACGCTGGACGACCTGCGTGAGGCGAGCGAGCTGTTCGATGGCGATATCCTCGGCACGCTCGACCCCGAAGGCATCGTCAACGCGCGCACGACCTACGGCGGCACCGCGCTCGACGCCGTGCTGATCCAGCTCGAAGAAGCCCGCGAGGTGCTCGAGGCCGACTACGTGTAGGCGCCGCTGCGCGGCTATGCGCTGCGGAAGCCCTTGCCGATGATCTCCGAGCTGCTCACGATCGTCATGAACGCGCTCGGCTGCGTTTCGTTGACATAGTTGCGCACGAGCGCCGCCTCGTGGCGGTTGAGCACGGTCACGAGCACGGAGAACATCTTGCCCGAGAAGCAGCCCCGCTCCTCGCGCAGCGTCGCCGTGCGATGGAGCGTGCGCACCAGGTAATCCATGATGGGCCCGGGATCCTCGATCACGATGGTGATCACCTTGCTCGTGTTGATGCTCTCGATGAACTGATCGACCACCAGCGCCTTGGCGATAAGCCCGAGCACGCAGTAGAGGCCGGTGCGCGGCCCGTACAGCACGGCGGCGATGCCCACGATGGCCGCATCGACCACGAGCAGCGCCTTTCCGATTTCAAGCGAGGTGTGGCGGCGCAGGATCATGGCGAGGATGTCGGTTCCGCCCGTCGATGCGCCGATGTTGAACACGAGGGCGCTGCCGACGGCGGGCAGCATCACCGCGAAGATGAGCTCGAGCAGCGTGTCGCCGGTCAGAGGGGATGCGAGCGGGATCAGCCATTCGAACAGGCTCACATATGCGGAGAGCGCGAACGACGAGAAGACCGTCCAGCCCATGGTGCTCCGGCCGAGGAAGATGAAGCCCAGCGCCACGAGAGCGGCGTTCACGCCCCACATGACGACGCTTACGGGGAGGCCCGGATTGAGCGTGGAGAGGATGATCGAGATGCCCGAGGTTCCGCCCAGCGCAAAGTGGTTGGGCGCCTTGAAGAGCACGATACCCGCCGCCGTGAGGACGAGCCCCAGGTTGAGCAGTGCGAAGAACTGCGGCTTAGAGGGCTTCTCTCGCTTACGCGAGAGACGCAGCCCCTGCTCGATCTCGGCGCGGTCCATCTCTTCGGCATAGGTGTGCATGATCGCCCCCCGCTCGCTGCATCAAAATATGAAGCTCCACCACGCTAGCACAAGGGATGTTCGATGTGGGCGCGAACCGCGCAAGAATCCCTTTACGGCGACGCGCTAGAATAGGGGAGTCATCCCGCAGAAAGGAACGCGCATGATCGACCGTTACACCGGCGCCGAGATGGGCGGCATCTTCTCGCTCGAGAACAAATATGCTATCTGGCAGGAGATCGAGGTGCTTGCCTGCGAGGCGCAGGCCGAGCTCGGGGCCATCGGCATCACGCGCGACGAAGCCGCGTGGATCCGCGCGCACGCCGCCTTCAACACGGATGAGGTCGACGCCATCGAGGCCGTCACCAACCACGACGTCATCGCCTTTCTCACCAACATGGGCTCCCACATCGACGCCGATGTTGCGGAGGGCGAGCCCAAGCCCAGCCGCTGGGTGCACTTCGGCATGACCTCGACCGACCTGGGCGACACGGCCATGTGCTATCAGCTCGTGCAGGCCTGCGACATCCTCATCCGGCGCACGCGCGCCTGCGCCGAGGTCGCCAAGCGCCGCGCGTTCGAGGAGCGCGACACGCTCTGCGTGGGCCGTACCCACGGCATCCACGCAGAGCCCATGACCTTCGGCATGAAGTTCGCGAGCTGGGCATGGGAGCTCAAGCGCGATCATGACCGCCTGGCGGATGCCCGCGCCAACGTGGCCTTCGGCGCGATCTCCGGCGCCGTGGGCACCTACTCGTCCATCGACCCGTATGTGGAGGAGTACGTCTGCAGCCACCTGGGGCTTGCGCACGACCCGCTCTCCACGCAGGTCATCAGCCGCGATCACCATGCCTATCTGGCCGGCGTGCTCGCCACCTGCGCCGCCACCTGCGAACGCATCGCAACCGAGATGCGCGCCCTGCAGAAGACCGACACCCTCGAGGCCGAGGAGCCGTTCAAGAAGGGCCAGAAGGGATCGAGTGCCATGCCCCACAAGCGCAATCCCATCACCTGCGAGAAGATCTGCGGCCTGGCACGCGTGGTCAAGGCCAATGCGCAGGTGGCCTTCGACAACGTTGCCCTGTGGCATGAGCGCGACATCAGCCACTCGTCGGCCGAGCGCGTCGCACAGGCCGACAGCTTCATCGCGCTCGACCATATGCTCTCCAAGCTCGAGGCCCTGCTCGACGGCATGGTGCTCTATCCGGCTCAGATGATGGCCAACCTCAACAAGACACGGGGCATGCTGTTCTCGTCCAAGGTGCTGCTCGCGCTCGTCGAGACGGGCCTGTCCCGCGAGGACGCCTACAAGGTGGTGCAGACCAGCGCCATGGCCGTGTGGGCCGATATCCAGCAGGGCGTCCCCGGCCCCACCTTCCGCGAGCGCCTCGAGGCCGATCCCGCATGCACGCTCGACACGGCCCAGCTCGACGCCATCTTCGATCCGCGGAGCTTCCTTACGCGGTCGAACATCATGTTCGACCGCTTGGAGGCCCTGACCTTCGCATAGCGCAGAGAGGCCCTGCGGGCGAGACGGTCTGAAAGGAGATCTGCCCATGATCGCATACGATTGCCGCGCGAGCGCGTCGCGCATGGCCGCGCCGCAGACTTGGGAGGAGGCGTAGCATGGCGTTTCCCGCCTTCACGCGCCGCACGTTTCTCAAGGGAACCGCCGTCGCCGGCGCCGCTGCCGCCGCTGTGACGCTTCTGCCCGGCTGCACCAACTCCGCAGGCAGCGACAGCGCCACGCCCGACCCCACGATCATTCCCCCGGAGGACGGCGTCGACGCGCTCGAGACCTTCACCGAGGCGGATCTCGCCCTCACCCCGCGCGAGACGTTCGAGCTGCCGCTCGGCACCATCCTGCTGCCTGCGGAGGGTACATGGATCCCCGCGCTCTCCGCCGGCTCGTCCGCCATGCCCATGGTCAAGGGAGCGGCGCTCTCGCTCGCCTCGGGCACGCTCGCCGAGGTGCTTCCCCAGCCGCTCACGGTGAACACCACCAACATCATCTACGACGCGCGCTGCTCCGATGAGGCCTACGCATGGGTCGAGCTCGATATGATCACGCGCGATTGGCTGCTGTACGGTTCGCGCTTCGCGGACGGCGCGCTCTCGGGCACCACGTCGCTGCTCGCCTCGGGCGACAAGAACTGGGACCCGCCGGCCTTCTGCTGTGCGGGGGCGAGCGTGCTCTGGCAGGTGCAGCCCGCGCTCTCGGGCGATAAAACCTCCGAGTCCTCCTTCTGCTATCTGTGGAAGGTCGGTCAGGACGATGCCAAGGCCGTGGTGGAGTCTCAGGGCCGTTTTGCCACCCCGCCCACACCCGGCGGCAGCACCGTCACCCTCACCCCTCGTGTGCGCGGCGACGAGGGCGTCTTCTACGGCGTCACGTGCTACTCGCTCGCCGACGACCTTGCAACCGTGATCGATCAGCTCGTCATGCCCGAGAGCGTGCGGCCTCTGGCGGCGTCGCGTGCCGGCGAGCGCTTCATCGTATCGGTCGAGGCTTCGTACGGTTCGGGCGGCCTGCTGGGCGAGATGGGCACCTTCATCACGGGCGACGACGGGAAGTTCGTGTGCTTCTGGCGCGAGCCTGCAGAGGGGGCGTGCGGAAACGGCAGCATCTTCATCATCAAGAGCCGCTCGTCTTACTACGCCCTCGATATCCAGGCCCGCACCTACAGCTTCCTCTCGGCCGTCGATCGTTCGGTGGATTACGGCGAGTTTCCCGCACGTGCGGGCGAGGTCGGCGACACCTTCGTCACCTATGCCACCGTCAAGGATGAGAAATCGGGCTACCCCTCCAAAGTCATCGTTCGCACGTTCGGCCTGCCGCAGGGAGCATAATCGCGTAGACTGGGGTAAAATATCCGTACGTATGCGCATGCAGCTTCGGTGCATGCTGCCTGTCTGCAAAAAAGGAGGCCGCCTATGGCTTCAGACGAGAAAAAGATCCTGCTGGTCGAAGACGAGAAGACTATCCGCGATGCCGTTTCCGCCTATCTCGAGCGCGAGGGCTACATCGTGCGCGGCGTGGGCGACGGGCAGAGCGCCGTGGAGGAGTTCGAGAAGCACAGCTTCGATCTCGTCATCCTCGATCTCATGCTCCCCAAGCTTTCCGGCGAGCGCGTGTGCCGCTCCATCCGCGAAACGTCCAACGTGCCCATCATCATGCTGACTGCGAAGGGCGAGGTTGAAGACCGCATCATCGGCCTCGAGCTCGGTGCCGACGACTACCTCATCAAGCCGTTCTCGCCGCGCGAGCTCGTGGCGCGCGTCCGCGCCCTGCTGCGCCGCGCCCATACCGAGAGCGAGCCCACCCTCGAGGTGCTCGACTTCGGCGATCTCGTGATCGATATCTCGGGCCACAAGGTGACGGTCGAGGCCGCCGAGATCGACCTCACGGCCTCCGAGTTCAAGCTCCTCACCACCCTCGCTCGCTATCCGGGCCGCGTCTACACCCGTATGGAGCTTGTCGAGAAGGTGCTCGGCTACGACTTCGAGGGTTACGAGCGCACCATCGACTCCCACGTCAAGAACCTGCGCGCCAAGTTGGGCGACGATCCGCGCAATCCGCGTTGGCTCTATACCGTCCACGGCGTGGGATATCGTTTCGAGGCACCCGAGAAGTCGGACGAGGCGGCCGGATAAGGCATCCTCGTGGTTGTCAGCTTCTCGACAGATTCCCACGAAAGCGCAGCGGAGACCGAGGCTGGTTCGGTCTCCGCGCGCGGTTCGTACAACACCATCAAACCCACCCCCACATCGGCGATGCGCTATTCGACGCGTCTGACCCTGTCGTTCGCCATGACGGCGGTCATGACCGCCGTCATCCTCGTCATCGTGCTCGGTTTTGTATGGGAAGGCCAGTTCCAAAGCTACACGCGCCAGAACATGCAGCGCGTGGCGACCTCGACCGCCGACACGCTCTCGCAGCGCTATGCGGAGGCGGAGTCGTGGACGCCCGACGTCGTTTCCGCAGTGTCCGCCGCATCCAGCATCTCGGACGATATCGTGGTGCAGCTGGTCGATGCCGAGGGCAACGTCCTCTACGACGACACCTGGGCCATCACCAACCGCATCGAGGGGCTTCCCCTGGGGCCGGGGAAGGAAGGTGCGCAGCAATCGCCCCAGCGCCGGCGGAGCGAGGTGTCGCTCATGCCCACCGATGCCGGGTCCATCGTCTCGGCCGATGTGCACGATGCGCAGAACGAGGTGGTGGGCACGGTGCGCCTGTGGGCGCTCGGCTCGGAGGCGCTGCTCACCAAGAGCGACGCGGCGTTCCGCACCAATTCATACCAGGCCATCAGCTGGGCGGCGGTGGTCGCCGTCGCGCTCGCGTGCCTGATCGGCTGGATCGTGTCGCGTGCCCTCACCAAGCCCATCAAACGCATCACCTCCACGGCTGCGCAGATCCGCAACGGCGACCTCACCGCGCGCACGGGCCTGGCGGGCGGCGACGAGATCGGCCGCCTGGGCGAGACCTTCGACGAGATGGCCACCTCGCTCGAGCGCGACATCAAGCTCGAGCACCGCCTCACCTCCGATGTGGCCCATGAGCTGCGCACGCCGCTCATGGCCATGCAGGCCACCGTCGAGGCCATGCAGGACGGCGTGCTGCCGACCGACGACGAGCACTTCGAGACGCTCGCCGCCGAGGTGCGCCGCCTCTCCAAGCTGGTCGACGCCATGCTGCACCTCTCGCGCATCGAAAACGGAACCAACCAGCTCGAAACCGAGCGTACCGACCTCGTGTACATGGTGTCGAGCCTCATCTCCTCGCAGCACCAGCTTTTCCATGCGAAGGGCCTCCACCTGCGCTTTTCCGACGAGACGCTCGACGGCGTGCTCTACGCCGACGTCAACCCCGATATGATCAGCGAGGCCATCGTCAATCTGCTGTCGAACGCCATGCGCTACACCAAGGAGGACGGGTGGATCGTGGTGACGGTTGCCCAGGAGCGCCAGGATGCGCTCATCTCGGTAGCCGATACGGGCATCGGCATCGCCAAGGAGGACATCCCGCGCACCTTCTCGCGCTTCTGGCGCTCGGATGCCAGCCGCGAGATGGAATCGGGCGGCTTGGGCGTGGGCTTGTCGCTCACCAAGGAGATCATCGACCGACACAACGGCACCATCTCCGTGGAATCCGAGGTGGGGAAGGGCACCATGTTCACGTTGAGGGTGCCGATCAACCGCAGGCGCGTCCGCACGAACCGCGACAAGTAGGCGCGTCGGCGCGCGGGGAGTTCTCTTCGGCATCGACCGTGCGCCCGTTCATCCTCTATAATCAACCTGGCGTACCCGCTTACTGCTTCCAAGGGGGCTCACGGTGGCAGAGGAACTTCGTCCCGACAGCCGCGGCAAGGTCCGCGACATCTATGATTGCGGCGACAGCCTGCTGCTGGTCGTCTCCGATCGCATCTCCGCGTTCGACTTCATCCTTCCCGATGAGATTCCCTACAAGGGCGAGATCCTGACGCGCATCTCGGAGTTCTGGTTCAGGCGCTTCGCGCATCTCGTGCCCAACCACATGATTTCGACCGACGTGGACGATTTCCCCCAGAAGTTCGCGCCGTACGCCGACTACCTCAACGGCCGCGCCATGCTGGTCAAGAAGGCGCAGGCCCTGCCCGTCGAATGCATCGTGCGCGGCTACCTTACCGGGAGCGGCAAAAAAACCTACGATGCGGACGGCACCGTGTGCGGCATCGAGCTGCCCGGAGGCCTCGTCGAGGCATCCAAGCTCCTCAGCCCCATCTTCACGCCGTCCACCAAGGCGGAGCAGGGCCTGCACGACGAGAACATCTCCTTCGAGCGCATGGCCGAGATCGTGGGGGAGGAGAGGGGCGCCCAGCTGCGCGATGCGTCGCTTTCCATCTATGCCGCCTCAGCCGATTATGCCGTCACGCGGGGCATCATCATCGCCGACACAAAATTCGAGTTCGGCATGATCGACGGCGAGCTCACGCTCATCGACGAATGCCTCACCCCCGATTCCAGCCGCTTCTGGCCCGCCGCCGGCTACGTTGCCGGCCAGGTGCAGCCCAGCTACGACAAGCAGTACGTGCGCAATTGGCTGCTCGACAACTGGGATATGGCCGGCGAACCGCCCCACCTGCCCGCCGAGGTCATCGCGGGCACGTCCAAGCGGTATCAGGAGGCGTTCGAGATCATCACCGGCGAGAAGTTCGTTCCCAAGAAGGAGCTGTAACCATGTCACTGCGCGATACCATTGCGGGCGCCCGAAGCGAGGCGTCTCAGGCAAGCGGCAAGCCTGCCGCCGCACCGAGCACCGCCAAGAAGGGCTCGTCCAAGAAGTCCTCGGCCAACGCCAGGCCCGCTCGCGAGAAGGCCGCTTCGGTGCGCACCGCGAGCAAGAGCGGAAAGAAGGGTGCGGCTGCCAAGACGTCGATGCCCTGGGTGAAGAAGACCAAGGAGCAGAAGGAGGCCGAAAAAGCCGAACGCCGCAAGCAGCGCGAGGAGGAAGATTTCCGCAGCCAGGCATATCAGGTGCTGCTTTCGCAGAATCCGGTCTTCAAGAGATCGGAGCGCATCTGGTGGATCCTTCTGGGCATCGGGTTCATCGCCACGCTCGTCTCGCTCGCGCTTTCATTCATGTTCCCGATAACGGATGGCGATTACTCCACGCCGCAGGGCATCGCCTCCATCGTGTCGCTCGCCACCGCCTACCTCTTCATCATCGCGAGCTTCGTGTACGAGTGGATCGCCCGCCGTCCCGTGCGCAAGGAAGTCGAGAAGAGGCTGCAGGGCATGTCGAACAAGAAGGTCGCCGAGATTCTCGCCGCCGAGCGCAAGGCGGCGCTTGAGCGCAAGGCCGCCAAGGAAGCGGCCAAAGCCGAGAAGAAGGCCAAGAAGTAGCCACCGTGTGCGCATGGTGCTAGAATGGCACCTGCGCCCTCGTAGCTCAGGGGATAGAGCACCGCTCTCCTAAAGCGGGTGTCGGCCGTTCGAATCGGCCCGGGGGCACCAGAGTTTCCGCAGGTCAGAGCCATAGTTGCTCTGGCCTGTTTGCGTAAAAATCGTGTTGAAAAGAGCCGTAAGGTCTAAAAAAGGGTCTAATTGCTTCTCAAAAACAGCACAAATTGAGAGCTTGTGAATGGGCTCGCTTCTGATGCCCTAGAGGATCATCAGCTCGTTTACAACGTCATATGGCAGCTTTATGGCTCTTCAAGCCCAAGATGAATGATTCTCGGCGTACATGACCCCCTGTATAATTGGCATATCCGTAGTAGGGAGTCCCTATGGCTAACATTGACACCAGCAGCTGGATCAAGTCATATGTCTCGATCAACGAGGATTTCTATGAGCAAGCCATTATCGAGCACCTGCGCGACGACCTCGGCTACACGTACCTCTACGGACCAAACGTGCTCCGCTCGACCCCCGACTACCGCGATGTCTTCCTCTACGACGTGCTCCGTGACAGCCTCGAGCACATCAACCCCGGTCTTCCCTTCGCCGCAATCGAGCAGGCCATTCTCAAGATGGATGGTATCGACGCCGGCTCCCTCGCGCAGAAGAACGAGGTATTCAACGACTACCTGCAGTCCGGCGTGGAGGTCCGCTTCTACGACGGCGAGGAGGAGCGCGACGACATCGTCTACCTCCTCGACTACAAGAACCCCCTGAACAACAGCTTCCACGTGGTCAACCAGTGGACGTTCGTGGAGTACTCGCAGAAGCGCCCCGACCTCATCGTCTTCGTGAACGGGATGCCGCTCGTCCTGTTCGAGCTCAAGAGCCCGTCTCGCGAGGAGACGGACGCCTCCGACGCGTACAAGCAGCTCCGCAACTACATGCAGCACATCCCCAGCATGTTCGTGCCCAACGCCTTCTGCGTGATGAGCGACCTCACCGAGACGCGCGTGGGCACAATAACCGCCAAGGAGGACCGCTACGTCGCGTGGAAGAGCGTCGACGGCGACTACTCGGGCACCGAGCACGCGGACTGGAGGACGATGCTCGACGGAATGCTCGAGAAGCACCGCCTCATCGACATCGTCCACAACTTCATCTGCTTCAACAACTCCGCGGAGAGCATGGTCAAGATCCTCGCGGGTTACCACCAGTACTTCGCTGTGCGCAAGGCGGTGGAACGCGCCGCCGAGGCCGTCGCGGGCGACGGCAAGGTCGGCGTATTCTGGCACACGCAGGGTTCGGGGAAGTCGCTCTCCATGGTGTTCTTCGCGCACCTTCTCCAGGAGCGCCTGGACAGCCCCACCATCGTCGTCATCACCGACCGTAACGACCTCGACGACCAGCTCTACGGGCAGTTCTCGCGCTGCAAGGCGTTCCTGCGACAGGACCCGGTCAAGGCCCAGTCGCAGCAGAACCTCAAGGACCTGCTCGTGGGCCGCGAGGCCAACGGCATCATCTTCACCACCATGCAGAAGTTCGTGGACGGCGACGAGCCGCTCTGCGACCGCAGCAACGTCGTCGTGATGGTCGACGAGGCGCACCGTGGCCAGTACGGCCTCACCGAGCGCATGGACGAGAAGGGCAACATCAGCATCGGCGCGGCCCGCATGGTGCGCAAGGCCCTTCCCAACGCGAGCTACATCGGCTTCACGGGCACGCCCATCGCCACCGAGGACAAGAACACGCGTGAGATCTTCGGCGACTACATCGACGTCTACGACATGACGCAGGCTGTCGAGGACGACGCCACCCGACCCGTGTTCTACGAGAGCCGCGTCGTGGCGCTCCACCTGGACGAGAGCGTCCTCGGCAAGCTCGATGCCGTCTACGCTGAGTACGCCGAGGAGGCTGACCTCGCGAGCGTCGAGCGCAGCAAGCACGAGCTGGGCAGCATGGACGCCATCTTCGGCACCGGGGAGACCATCGACGCCCTCTGCACCGACATCGTGGAGCACTACGAGAGGAACCGCTCCGACGTGCTCACCGGCAAGGCGATGATCGTGGCGTACAGTCGCCCCATCGCCATGAAGATCTACTACCGCCTCATGGAGCTGCGCCCTGCTTGGAAGGACAAGGTGGGCGTGGTCATGACCATGTCCAACCAGGATCCCGAGGAGTGGTTCGAGGTCTGCGGCGGGGCGACGCACAAGAAGGATATGGAGCGCCGCTTCAAGAAGGACGACGACCCCCTGAAGATCGCCATCGTCGTGGACATGTGGCTCACCGGCTTCGACGTGCCCAGCCTCGCCACCATGTACGTCTTCAAGCCCATGAAGGGCCACAACCTCATGCAGGCCGTCGCGCGCGTCAACCGCGTGTACCCCGGCAAGGAGGGCGGCCTCATCGTCGACTACATCGGCATCGCAGGTGCGCTCAAGCGGGCCATGAGGGACTACACCGCCCGCGACCGGCGCAACTACGGCAACATGGACATCGCCGCGACAGCGTACCCCAAGTTCCGCGAGAAGCTCGAGGTGTGCCGCGACCTGCTCTACGGCTTCGACTACCGCGGGCGCATCTTCTCCGGAAGCAAGCAGGAGCTGGCGGGATGCATCACCGAGGGCACCAACTGGCTGCTCGAGCCCAAGCGCGCGGACACCAAGGAGGACCTGATCAAGCAGGCGGCGCTCATGAACCAGGCGCTCAGCCTCTGCAAGAGCATGGTCTCCGAGGAGGATCAGCACGAGGCGGCGTTCATCAGCGTGCTGCGCGTGCAGGTGCTGCGCGTCGAGGGCAGGCAGCCCAGAGGCGGCGGCACCATGACCTACGCCGAGCTCAACCAGCGCGTGGGCGCCATCCTCGAGCAGGCGGTGAGGAGCGACGGCGTCATCAACCTCTTCGAGCAGGACAGCGTGGAGATCTCCCTCTTCGACGAGTCGTTCCTCAACGAGCTCGCCAACATGAAGGAGAGGAATATCGCCTTCGAGACGCTCAAGCGCCTCATCAAGGAGCAGGTGCGCGCCTACGGGCGCACGAGCGTAGTGAAGTCCCAGAAGTTCAGCGAGCTCCTGCAGAAGAACATCAACAGCTACCTCAACGGCATGCTCACCAACGCAGAGGTCATCGAGGAGCTCCTCAAGATGGCCAGGGAGATGATGGAGGAACGCAGCGAGGCGGAGCAGCTGGGCCTCACGCAGGAGGAGCTCGCCTTCTACGACGCCATCACCAAGCCCCAGGCGGTGAAGGACTTCTACGACAACGACCAGCTGGTCGCCATCACGCGCGAGCTCACCGAGGCGATGCGCACCAACTCCACCATCGACTGGCAGCGCAAGGAGAGCGCGCGAGCCGGCATGCGCCGCGCCATCAAGCGGCTGCTCCGCAAGTACAAGTACCCGCCCGAGGGCGCGGAGGAGGCCATGGAGACGGTCATGGCGCAATGCGAGCTCTGGGCGGACACGAGGGCATAAGATAGGGAAGGTTCCATGGCAGCCAAGAAGACGGACAACACGGCCGAGATCGGGTTCGAGCAGCAGATCTGGAGCGCGGCGGACAAGCTGCGCGGCAACATCGACGCCTCGGAGTACAAGAACGTGGTGCTCGGCCTCATCTTCCTCAAGTACATCTCCGACAAGTTCGATGCCAGACACCAGGAGCTCGTCGAGGAGGGCGAGGGCTTCGAGGAGGACCGCGACGAGTACACGGCGGAGAACATCTTCTGGGTTCCGCGGGATGCGCGCTGGGAGGCCATCGCGGCGGCCGCGCATACGCCCGAGGTCGGCAAGGCCATCGACAACGCCATGCGCCTCATCGAGGCGGAGAACGACAAGCTCAAGGGGATCCTGCCCAAGAACTTCGCGCGCCAGGAGCTCGACAAGCGACGTCTGGGCGAGGTGGTCGACCTCTTCACCAACGTGCAGATGGCGGAGAAAGGCGACACACGCGACATCCTCGGCCGCACCTACGAATACTGCCTCTCCAGGTTCGCCGAGGCCGAGGGCAAGAACGCAGGCGAGTTCTACACGCCCGCCTGCGTTGTCCGCACGCTCGTCGAGATCATCGAGCCCTACCACGGGCGCGTCTACGACCCCTGCTGCGGCTCGGGCGGCATGTTCGTCCAGTCGGCGGACTTCGTGCGCAGGCACCAGGGCAACATCAACGACATCTCGGTCTTCGGGCAGGAGAGCAACCCCACCACCTGGAAGATGGCGATGATGAACCTCGCCATCCGCGGCATCGACGCGGACCTGGGCACCTACAACGCCGACACGTTCTTCAACGACGTCCACAAGGACAAGCGGCTCGACTTCATCCTGGCCAACCCGCCCTTCAACCTGTCAGACTGGGGCAGCGACCAGCTCACCGAGGATCCCAGATGGGAGTTCGGCATGCCTCCTGCGGGCAACGCCAACTTCGCCTGGATGCAGCACATGATCCACCACCTCGCCGACGGAGGGCGCATGGGCATGGTCCTCGCGAACGGCTCGCTCTCCTCCCAGCAGAACAACGAGGGCGCCATCAGGCAGGCCATCGTCAAGAGAGGCCTCGTCGAGGGCATCGTCGCCATGCCGGACCGCCTGTTCTACAGCACGGGCATCCCCGTGAGCCTGTGGATCATCAGCAAGGAGCCGAACCGCCAGAGGAAGACCCTCTTCGTGGATGCCCGCGAGATGGGCACCATGGTGAGCCGCAAACTGCGTGAATTCACAGACGAGGATATCGCCAAGGTCGCAAAGGCGTTCGATGACTTCCGCAACGGGGAGCTCGAGGATGAGAAGGGCTTCTGCGCTGCGGTCGACATCGACGAGATCGCCAAGCAGGACTACATCCTCACCCCCGGCCGCTATGTGGGCATCAAGGAAGAGGAAGGCGACGGCGAGCCCTTCGAGGAGAAGATGGAGCGCCTGACCAGCGAGCTCGCCAAGTGCTTCGAGGAGTCGAACCGCCTGCAGGAACAGATCAGGAAGAACCTGGAGGCTATCGGCTATGGGTTCTAATATTCCGTTCCGCACATATCCTGTTTCTGAGCTTGTCGACGAGATAGCGATGGGGCCATTCGGTTCAAACATCAAAGTTGATTGCTTTGTCGATTCTGGTGTTCCAGTCTTCAACGGCTCAAATCTCACCGGTTTTACCACAAACGATACCGAGCTCAGGTTCGTTACACCTGAAAAGGCGGCATCATTGGGACGCGCTCTTGCATCTCGCGGCGATGTTGTGGTGACGCACAGGGGAACGCTCGGACAAGTTGCTTATATTCCTTGTGACTCCCAATATGAGCACTACATTATCTCTCAGAGTCAATTCCGAATGAGAATGAACGATCGAGTTCTGCCTTCCTATTTCGTGTACTACTTTCATACGCCTAAAGGTCAGTGGAAGATTCTGTCTAACAAGGCGCAGACGGGCGTGCCCGCCCTTGGAAGACCAACGAGCACCTTCCAAAAGATTGAGGTCGAGCTTCCAGATATCGAAACACAGAAGCAAACCGTGACCCTACTCGACTCTATCCAGTCGCTTATTCAGCTCAACAATCTCGCAAATGATTATTTGGCTGCTTTGCTCGACGTTCAATTTGACAATCTCATACAGAGCGAGTTGGACGATTGGGAATCTGCCTCCCTTCTCGATATCGCGAGCTACAAGAACGGTCTCGCCATGCAGCGTTTCAGGCCCATCGGCGATGACCCAGGCCTTCCGGTGCTTAAAATTCGCGAACTCGGGCAGGGCTACTGCGGGAGCGATGCCGAGAGATGCCGTAGCGACATTGATGAGTCAGTCACCATCCATGACGGTGACCTGGTGTTCTCGTGGTCAGGTACCTTGCTGCTTGACTTCTGGGCCGGAGGAGACGCCGGGCTCAACCAGCATCTCTTCAAGGTGACATCAGAGGCGTATCCGAGCTGGTTCTATTACATGTGGACAAAGCAGCACATGAGGCGCTTCATTGCCCTTGCCAAGGACCGTGCTACCACGATGGGCCATATCAAGAGAAGCGCGCTACAGGAATCGGAAGTACTCGTTCCTCCACCCAGCGAAATGGGATTGCTGACGGCGCGTTTTCAGCCGCTTGTAGATGAAATGATTGGCTTAAAGGTGCAGTCACGCAAGCTCAGTGAGATAAGGGATGCTCTGTTGCCTAGGCTCATGACGGGTGAGATTGACGTCGGCGGTGTCGTATAATTCGTTCATGAACAAGAGAGCTTCCGCTATCAAACACGATGACGTGCTTCCCTCCCACACATGTTTAGATATATGGGAGGCTTACGCCCGCTTGGTACTACAGTTTATCGATGCGACGACATACGGACGCCTTTCCCACGGTGACAAACCAGACTTGCGTGATGGCGCGCTTGATCTGGGTGTAGAAGTTACGCAAGCATTAGCTGCTCGCAACCAAGAGGCAGATGCTCTTTATGCAAAGCTGCGTACAGAGGATAACGAATTCAGCCAGGCGAGGATTATTGAACGAATCGAGCAGCTGGGCGGGAAGGTATCTGACTATGGCCTCTTTGGCCCTAATGGCAAAGACGACTTTGGCCTCGTAATCGATGCTTTTAAGGAAAAGCTCGCGAAGCTAAATGGCGGTGGCTATGAACCCTTTGGACATAACCACCTCTATATAAGGTCAGATGTGTTCGCAGATAACATGATGCTAGATAAGGGCTTAGCCGATTTTGTATCCCTCAACACTAAGCCAAAATCTTTTGAGCGCATTGTTGTTTCAGTGCCTGGCCACAATTACGACTTTGATCTAAACGGGCGTACATACCGCGACCTGACCTTTAGTTCCACCGATCAATATGACATAGCCGTGAGAGCACGTGAGATTGTGATTGAAGCCGAGAACGCCTAAGCAGCCAAATAATCATTTAGCTGAGGGCTATAGACCCTCAGCTGACAGCTGATAATATCAATTGAGATTGGCGTCTTGCAGAAAATGAACCTCTCACTAATTCGGGAGATGAGAGCTATGAAAAGACTCGAGAAGAAAGCTGCAGCAATAATCTCTGCTCTTGTAATTGCCGTAACTCTGCCACTCCTTTCGGGATGTGATTCTGCAAAGAAGGAGGCGCAGGAGGCATTCGAGGTCGCAGCCGCGTCACTTGAGGAGAAGAATGCCGAGGTTGATGCTTCCATCGCAGATTTGACCGAGGCAATGAGATCCGAAATCAGGCCATTCGACGAGTCGACCTTGACCGCTTGCGAGGAGGCTATCAGCTCTGCGCAGGGCGCCAGGATCGAGGTGCCCGAGATGGCGGATACGGCGGAGGAGATCCAAGCGCAGGTTGCCGAGCTCGAGGCGGTTGACTATTCGGACCAGCTTGCAGCTATGGCAGAAGCTAAGTCTGCGCTGCTTGACAGCATAAGGCAGATGGAGCAGATCACCAATCCTTCGGCAGCATTTGTTATCCAACGGCTCACAGGGGTTGAGCATATTATGCTTCCAACTGCCGTGACCGAGGACATGGATCCCAATGGCCAGCTCGGCAAACAGGGAGGCTATACCGCCACGGTCTACTTCATGTGCGACCTTGTCGATCAGAGCAAGGTCTTCGTCGATACCTTCAATTCAACTGGCAACGAGGTAATAGACAAGGGGACGGATGGCGGCGGAGCCATAGAAGTGTATGCCAACGAAGAGGATGCAATTCGCAGAGATCAATACCTCTCTTCATTCGACGGCTCTTGGATTGCGTCGGGCTCTCACCACGTCTACGGAACCTGCGTCATCAGAACCTCGAACGAGCTGACCGCCTCACAGCAGAAGGAGCTTGAGGAGGCCATTGTCGAAGCTCTCACTAGGCTCGAGTAGCAACAGCACCTCTTGGTGACTGCAAATACGCAATGCAAGCGAACAGCATTTTCAAAATCTATGGTATATAGGTCGTTTCAAGAGAGATAGGGCCTTAAAACGGCTTACAACAAGCCGTCTACCTGCACCGATAATTTGCAATTGGATAAAGGCTTCGATCAATCCGTATCGAGCCTAAGATTGTGGCACGCGGCGCACTGGCCCGTCTACCTGCTGGCACCCCGAGGGGCTGCCCTTGAAACCGACCTGCCGTGCGCCGCGTGCCCGGCCGTCGGCCGCCGATGACCTGATAAGGAGCATGGGCGCTACCACGCGGACCGCGACACCCGCAATTGTAGCTCTCCCGTCGGTGCACTGTCTCGGGGCCAGCGGCCGAATCGTCGGAATGCTGACCTGGAGGTGGGTATGGGCGTTGAGATCTGCTCGGAGGAGCTCGCGGGCAAGGTCGTCGCGGGCGTGGACACGCACGCGGACACGCACTGGCTCTGCGTGCTCGACGAGGAGCGCAGGGTGGCGTTGTCGCGCGAGCTCCCAGCCGATGCCGCCGGAATCGCGGCCCTGGCGGACGCGATCGGCGACCCGGCCCGCTGCGCGGCCGTCGGCGTCGAGGGGACGTGCTCGTACGGGGCCGCCCTCGCCGGGGAGCTCGCGCTGCGCGGGTTCAGGGTGCTCGAGGTGCTCAACAAGAAGAAGGAGAGGCGCCGCGGGCGCCGGCGAGGGCAAGGACGACGCGCTCGATGCGGAGCGGGCGGCCCGCGACGTGCTCGCGGCCGACGGCACCTCGGTGCCGAAGGAGCGCTCCGGCTGGGTCGACGGGGCGAGGTCGCTGCTGGCCGCGCGGGAGAGGTGCGTGTCCGCCCGGGTCGAGGCGCATGCCGCCGCGCTCTCGCTCGCCAGGACCGCCCCGGAGGACGAGAGGCGCAGGTGGGAGGGCATGGGCCAGGAGCGGATGATGCGCGCGATGCTCGAGATCGAGGAGGAGGGGGCCGGCGCGCTGCATCGGGCGATGCTCTCCCTGGCCCGCGTCTGGGAGGCGTGCACGGCCGAGGCGGAGGGGCTCGAGCGCATGATCGCCGACGCGGTCTCCGAGGGCTGCCCGGCGCTCCTGGCCATGTACTGCTGCGGCCCGGTCTCGGCGGCCAAGCTCGCCGTCGCCGCGGGTGCCAACCCGGGCAGGATACGCTCGGAGGCGGCCTTCGCGATGCTGTGCGGCGCAGCGCCGATACCCGCTTCGTCCGGCAAGACGGAGCGGGTGCACCTCAACCGCGGCGGCGACCGGAGGGCGAACAGCGCGCTGCACGAGATCGCCGTCCGCAGGCTGAGGTACGACCCCGCCACGCGGGACTACGTGGCGAGGAGGATCTCCGAGGGGCACACGAAGGCAGAGGCGCTCCGCTGCGTCAAGCGCTACATAGCGCGCGAGGCCTACCGCGCGCTCCTGAGGCCGCATGATGTCGGGGAGCGGCTGGACAGGTCCTCGCTGAGGGGGGCGAGGGAGGGCGCCGGGCTCTCGCAGGCCCAGGTGGCGCGCGCCCTCGGCGTCGCGCCGTCGAGCATCAGCGGCGTCGAGACTGGACGGAACCAATGCAGGAGGCTCGCGGAGAGGTACTCGCAATGGGTGCTGGACGGCATGCCGATGGAGGGAAGCGGGACCTAGAAGGCGCTTGACAATCTATAGGAGCGTCGGTTTTGCACTTTGCGGCTCTTCCGTCGGTTCTCAGCCCCTCCTCTCGTGTATTCCTTCTTCGTCTTGATGAGCTGCTTGCACGCGAGCGTCGCGCGGAACTGATTCTCCAGCGAACGTAGCTCTGCCATCATCTCCCTTGCAAGCCCCTCGACGCTCCTCAAGGTGGTCATGACCTCCTGGATGCTCCAATCATCGTCTGAGATCTCCCCGGTATGGCGCTCGATGTCCTTGGCGATGGAGTTGCACGCCCGCGCGCACTGGTTGAGGTTCACCCCGTGCATGCGGAACTCCAATAGGATGTGCCGCCAGGTCATGGGGTCTAGGTACAGGATGCGCTCCCCGTCCTCTCCCAGCTCGTCCTGGAACAGCGCGATTGCGTGGATGGCGAGCCTGACAAAGCCGCTCCTGGTCTTGTCGAATGCCTCCGCTAGGGTGTCGAGCAGCTCGCTCTCCTCGCGTGTGAGCCTGAGCTCCATCCTGATGGAGTGCATCCCTTCCGGCTCTGGTATTCCAACCCTCTCCTTACGATGCGTACTGGACGAATATGGACCTTCAAAGGGGGCGGATCATCCCCCGCATGCTCTTGTCCCCGTGAGGGTCGCAGCGTGCTACGTCGCCGCTGAGCCAGCGGGGGGGGGGGGGGGGGGGG
>JAWRJQ010000066.1:0-18859 GCA_040307385.1 Atopobiaceae bacterium | reverse complement strand
CCGCGTGATCGCGTGGCTTGCGCGCGAGTACGCCTGCCCGCTTTCCGAGGCCGTGAGACCGTTCCTCGCGCCCGGGCAAAAGGTCAAGGTGGTCCGTGCCGACGAGCAGGCTCCTTGGGAGCTCGTGAGCACCCGCACGGGCGCCATCGACGACCGCTGGGTGGAGCTCGTCGACCCGGCCTTCGAGCCTGCGAACAACGCATCGCGCCAGCACCGTGTGCTCGAGGCGTTGGCAGCCGGCCCCATGCGCCTGGCCGAGCTCGCCGCTTTGATCGGAGGCGCCGGCGCTGCGGTGAGGGCGCTCGAGAAGCGCGGCGCCGTTGCCGTGGCGAGCAGGCGACGCGTGCGCGGCGGAGCGGCCACCTCCCTCTCGAGCGCGCATGCCGCACGCCCCGAGCAGCTCACGCAGGGTCAGCGCCGTGCCCTTGCCGCCATCGACGAGGCAACCTCGCGCGGGTGCGGCGACGTGGTGCTCGTGGATGGCGTCACAGGATCGGGCAAGACCGAGGTGTATCTCGGCGCCATCGAGCGGGTGCGTGCGCAGGGCAGGGGCGCGCTCGTCCTCGTGCCCGAGATCTCGCTCACGGCTCAGACCGTGGGCCGCTTCCGCTCGCGCTTCGGCGACGATGTGGCCATCCTCCACTCGCGCCTCTCAGCGGGCGAGCGCTTCGACCAATGGGATATGGTGCGCCAGGGCAGGGCGCGCGTGGTGGTGGGTGCGCGCTCGGCACTGTTCGCCCCGCTTTCCAACGTGGGGCTCATCATCATCGACGAGGAGCACGAGGGCTCCTACAAGCAGGACCAGGCGCCGCGCTACCACGCGCGCGAGCTGGCCGCCCACCTTGCCGCCGAACGCGGCGCTGCGCTCGTGCTGGGCTCCGCCACGCCCTCGCTCGAGAGCCTCGAGCGCTGCCGCGCGGGCTCGTATCGCGGCGTTCGCTGGACCCGCGTGGAGATGCCCGAGCGTCCCGGCGATGCCCGGCTGCCTCAGGTCACCGTTGTGGACATGGCGGCGGGCTTTCGCGCGGGTGCGCGCTCGATCTTTTCGGCGGAACTTGTGCGCGCCCTGCAAGGCGTCGCGCAGCGCGGCGAGAAGGCCGTGCTGCTGCTCAACCGTCGCGGCTTCGCCACCTTCCTCATGTGCCGCGACTGCGGCTGCGTACCCGAGTGCCCGCATTGTTCCACGTCGCTCACCTTCCACGAGCGCACGCATTCCCTCATGTGCCATACCTGCGGTCGGAGCTGGCCCATCACGACCTACCCCGACCCTTCCACCGCCTGCCCCAACTGCGGGAGCCGCTATCTGGCGGCCTTCGGCGTGGGCACGCAGCGCGTGGAGGACGAGCTGTGCATGCTCCTGCCTCCCGAGATGGACATCATCCGCATGGACGCCGACACCACGCGCGCCAAGGGCGCCCATCAGGAGCTGCTCGAGCGTTTCGACGCCAGTCCGTCCGCCGTGCTCGTGGGCACGCAGATGATCGCCAAGGGGCTCGACTTCCCCGAGGTCACGCTCGTGGGCGTCATCAACGCCGACACCATGCTCAAGCTGCCCGACTTCCGCGCCGCCGAACGCACCTACAACCTGCTCGAGCAGGTTTCGGGCCGCGCCGGCAGGGGAGAGAAGCCCGGCGAGGTGATCATCCAAACCTGGTGGGCCAGCCACCCGGCCATCGTCGCGGCGGCCCGCCATGACCGTGCGCCCTTCCTCGAAGCCGAGCTGGCCGAGCGCAGGGAGGCGGGCTATCCTCCGTTCTCGCGCCTCGCCAACGTCACCTTCTGGGGCAAGCGGGCCGAGGAGGTCGCCGCGCTCGCAGATGCCTTTGCGGCGGAGCTTCGCGCCCACGTGGACGGTCTGCCCGGCTGGGAGGTGTTCGGTCCGGCGGAGTGCGTGAAGGCGCGCGTGAAGGATCGGGTGCGGCGTCATGTTCTCGTGAAGGCGCCCCTCGACGCCGACCTGGGTGCTATCCTTAGCGAATGCACACATGCGCTGCCCGCCAAACGCGGATGCAGCATGTCGATCGATATCGACGCATACGATTTGATGTAGGAGATTTCAACATGGCTTCTTTCGATGACATCGTCCTCACCGGCGATCCGCGCCTCACCCAGCGCTGCGCCGAGATCGAGGAGATCACGCCCGAGATCCGCGCCCTCGCCGCGCGCATGCTCGACGACATGTATCTGGCCCATGGCTGCGGCCTTGCCGCGCCGCAGGTGGGGGAGCTCGTTCGCCTCGTGGTGATCGACTGCGACTATGCGGGTGAAAACGGCACGAAGAACCCCTATGTGCTCGTGAATCCGCGCATCATCGTCGCCGACGGCGAGGAGCGCGCATTCGAGGAGGGCTGCCTGTCGTTCCCGGGCATCTCGGTCTCGGTGTCGCGGCCCTCGCACGTGATCGTGGAGGCGGAGGACCTCGACGGCGACACCCTGCGCTACGAGGCTTCCGACAACCTCATGGCCGTATGCCTGCAGCATGAGATCGACCACCTGAACGGCAAGACCATGGTCGATTACCTGCGGCCCCTCGAGCGCATGCGCGCCCTTTCCGAATGCAAGCGCGCCATCGAAGAAGGCGTGCTCCCCGGCGAGACGGACTACGAGGAGTAGGAGCGGCCCATGCGCGTGGTATTCATGGGCACGCCCGCCTTCGCCGTGCCCTCGCTCGAGGCGCTCGCAGCGCATCATGAGGTCGTCGCCGTCTTCACCCGACCTGACGCCGTGCGTTCGCGCGGCCGGACCCTCGAGCCGTCGCCCGTGAAGGTGCGCTCGATCGAGCTCGGGCTCCCCGTACGTGAGTGCGCACGCATCGGCACCGATGAGATCGCGTTCATAGAAGCCCTGCGGCCCGACGTCATAGCCGTCGCCGCATACGGTGCGATCCTGCCCGACGCTCTGCTCGGCATCGCGCCCTTGGGCTGCGTGAACGTGCATGCGTCGCTGCTGCCCAGATGGCGCGGGGCGGCGCCCATCCAACGCGCCATTCTTGCCGGCGATGCCGAGGCGGGCATCTCCATCATGGAGGTCGTCCATGAACTCGACGCGGGCGCGTACTGCGCCCAGGCATCCACTCCGGTGGGCGACAAGTGCGCCCGCGAGCTCACCGACGAGCTCGCGCGCCTGGGAGCCGATGCGCTCATCGACGCCCTCGCGCACATCGAAGCGGGGACGGCCGTGTGGACCGAGCAGGATGAGTCGCTCGTCACCTATGCCCATAAGATCGATAAGCGCGAGATGCTCCTCGACCCCGCCGACACCGCGACGGGCAACCGCGCGCGCGTGCAGGCGTCGGGGGACGCGGCTCCGGCGCGCTGCCTCATCGCCCGACGCGGCGTGCGCGTGCTCGACGCCCGCGTCTCGCACGAGCGGCTCGATCCGGGAGAGGTGCGCGTGCGGGCAGGCCGCGTGTTCCTGGGCTGCTCCGAGGGGAGCCTCGAAGTGCTCGAGGTCAAGCCCGACGGCAAGCGCGCGATGGATGCCTCCGCTTGGGCGGCCGGGCTGCGCGATGCCGTGCAGTGGACCGCCCTCGCATGACCGGGCCCGCTCCCGCGCGGGCGGCTGCGCTCGCAGCCTGCTCCGATGCGCGTCGCCGCGCAGGCCGCATCCGCGACATCATCCGCACCCAAAGCGCATTCCGCGAGCTCTCCGCACCTGACGCAGCGTTGGCGACGCGCCTTGCGGTGGGCGCCGTCGCTGCGAGGGATCTGCTCGACGAGATGCTGTTCTCCCTGGTAAAGCGCCCTTCGTCGGTGGAGCCGCGCGTGCTGGACTGTCTGCGCGTCTCCGCCTTCGAGCTGCTCTTTCTCGAGACGCCGCCCGAGGTTGCCGTGAGTCAGGGCACCGAACTCGTGCGCTCGGTGCGCGCGCGGGCTGCGGGACTCGCGAACGCGGTGCTGCGCAGGGTCGCAGCCGAGCAGAGGACCCGCATCGAAGCTGCCCGTGCGCGGCTTTCCGGCTCCGCGTTCGACATCCACGACCTGCGGCTCGTCTCCGGGCTTCCCGCGTGGCTGCTCGCGCGCATCGCAGGCGATATCGACATCGAAGCTGCTGCGTTGCTCGCCCGCTCGAATCTCGAGCCGGCACCCGTCTATGTGTTCTGCGAGGATGCCGCCGCGCTTGCGCCGTTCTCGCCGCGCGCGACCGACCTGGCATGCGTGTATAAGCTGGATGCCCCCAGAGAGCTGTACGCCTCGGGCATCGTGCAGGCGGGTACCGTCGTTGCGAGCGACCTTGCCGCCCAGCGCATCTGCGCCGTCGTCGCCGATCTCTGCCGTGCCGAGCTTCTCGAGATCGGGCAGGGCGGCGCCACCAAGACGCTTATCATCGCGCGGCGCGGGTCCATGCGGATCACCGCGATCGACGTGCACGAGTCCAAGGTCTCCTCGGCTCGGAAGCGGGTCATCCGAGCAGGGCTCGCCGATCGCGTGACCGGGCTCGTCTTCGACGGCACGCACCTGAGCGATGAGCGCCTGCCGAGGGAGCTCGACCGCAGCTTCGACATGGTGTTTCTCGACGCGCCGTGCTCGGGCACAGGCACGATGCGACGCCATCCCGAGATCGCGTCCTCGCTCACGCTGGATAAGATCGAGGGGCTCGCCGCTCTGCAATCCTCCCTTCTCGACGCCGCGTCTGCCCGCGTGGCGCCGGGAGGCCACCTCATCTACGCCACCTGCTCGGTCCTCGCTCAGGAGAACGCCCGCGTAGTCGATGCGTTTCTTGCCAGCGAGGCGGGGGCGTCGTTCTCCCGTGTCCGCGACGACAGCCAGACCATTCCGGCTCCGGGTTCCTGCGACGGGCACTACTGTTCGGTTTTGGCCCGTTCTGCCTGAACGAGGCCACGCCGTTCCGCATGAACGAGGCCACGCCATTCTGCATGAACGAGGCCACGCCGTTCCGCATGGACGAGGCCACGCCATTCTGCCGCATAACCTCGACACTTGTGCGGCAGAGAAGAACATCCTGCAGGTAGGTCGTTCGTTAAAAAGATAAACCAAAGAGTTGTGCGGCAAAACGCGGCACAACGCGGCAGCAGCGACAACAGCGGCACCAGCGGCAAAACGCGGCAAAACGCGGCAACAGCGGCAACGGCTCCAACAGCGGCAACAGGGTCAAGAGCGCCAACAGCGGCGGCCCCGCCATCACTCGCCGCTCGAGCCGCCCTTATCGCGCCGATCGGTGTTATAGAATCCGGACCCCTTGAACATGACGGCCGACGCGCTGAAATGGCGCTCGGCGGGAGCGCCGCACCGGGGGCAGATGACATCGGGATGCTCGTCCATGGGATGCTCCACCTCGAAGGGGCAGGTGCAAGCAGTGCAGATGTAGTCGTAACGCGCCATAGTGGATCCTTCTCGTCTCAAGATGAGCGGGGTGCTCAGGGGAGTGCTAACGGACTACTTTAGCCAAGTTGCACGGCGAGCGCCATACACTTTGCCGTCGATCACGGGTATCATCGAAGATACATGCATCGTCTCAGCCATGAGCAAGGAGCCTTTCATGTCCGCCGCCGACGGCCTTTCATACTGCGAGCTCTTCCTCCTCGATATGGATGGGACGCTCTATCTGGGCGATGAGGTCTGCGCGGGCTCCATCGAGCTCATGGAAGACCTTCCATGGCTTGGCAAGCGCTTCATGTACCTCACCAACAACTCCTCGCGGTCCTGCGAGGATTACCTTGTCCGCCTGCGTCGCCTGGGCTTTCCCTGCGAGCGCGAGAACATCTTCACCTCGAGCATGGCAACGGGCATGTACCTGCAGCGCAACTATCCCGGCGCACGCGTCTACCTATCCGGCACGCGCGCGTTTCATCGCGAGCTCGCAGGCTATGGCATCGATCTGGTCAACGATGAGAACGGCCACACCGATGCGGATGCGGTGGACGTGGTGGTGCAGGGCTTCGACACGGAGCTCGTATACGAGAAGCTCGAGCGCGCCTGCCGTTTTCTGCGCCAGGGCGCGGCGTTCATCGCCGCCAATCCCGACAGGGTGTGCCCCATGCCCGCCGGCGCGGCGCTGCCCGACTGCGGCAGCATCTGCGCTGCGCTCACGGCTGCGACGGGCCGCGAACCCGTCTACATCGGCAAACCCGACC
The DNA here is from genome assembly GCA_040307385.1 of Atopobiaceae bacterium. Taxonomy (GTDB): domain Bacteria; phylum Actinomycetota; class Coriobacteriia; order Coriobacteriales; family Atopobiaceae; genus RUG721. The sequence goes on along the minus strand of JAWRJQ010000066.1, from coordinate 12,765 downwards.
GCGCCATGATCGATGCCGTTTCCACGATGTGCGGTGTCCCCAACGAGCGTATCTGCGTCGTCGGCGACCGCCTCTACACCGACATGGCCGTCGCTCACAATGCGGGAAGCGTTTCGGTGCTGGTGCTATCCGGGGAGACGACGCCCCGGATGGTCTCCGCCGCCGGGCGCAAGCCCGACTATGTGTTCGCGGATGTCGCCGAGCTGCGTCGCGAGCTTGTGGCGCGCGCATAGCGCGCCCGGGAAGGAGTTGCAATGGCAGTCTTGAAAGCACTTATCGTCAACGGGTCGCCCGAACCGTCGTCGCCCGAGCTGGTGGCGCGGCTCGCCGAGGGGTACGAATTCATCATCGCCGTGGACCGAGGCGCCGAGGTGTGCCGACGTGCGGGGGTGGCGCCGCATCTGTTCTGCGGAGACGAGGACTCCATCGATGCCGAATCCAGCGCGTGGGTGCACTCCGGGGCATGCCGCGAGATCGCGCTCGAGGTGGACAAGTACGCGACCGACCTCTCCGTCGCCCTGCACTATGCGCGCGCCGAGGCCATTCGTCGCGGGGCGAAGCTCGACCCCGCCATCACCTGCGCGACGGGCGGCCGCCCCGACCATGCGCTTGCGGTGATCGGGCTCATGCTGTCGTTCAAAGACACGGGCCCCGTGCTCATCGAAGACGCCTTCGAGCTTGTCGTCCTCTCGCCCGAGGGACGCGATAGCTGGGAGTTCGCCGAGAGCGATCAGGGCAAAACCTTCTCGGCCATCGCGCTTGAGCCCGGCACCGTGGTATCCGAGAAGGGCATGCGCTGGGAGCTCGACGGCGCCGAGCTGCCGCTTCTAGGCGATACGGGCGTCTCGAACATCATCGAGGCGGCGGACGCCAAGGTGACCTGCCATGAGGGAGCGCTGGCGGCGTTCCTCATCAAGGCGTGATCGGCGCACGAGAGCCTACAGCTCGAAGCACTCGTCAAAGCGGATGCGGCTTCTCCAGGGCGCGAGACGCGCGCTGTTCGCGAGCGCCAGAGCGCCCGCGCGGTCGTCGCGGTAGTGCATCGGCACCACCGTGTCGGCGCCGATCATCTGCATGAACAGCTCGATGCCCCTATCGCCGTCGGATCCCGCGCGCGGCGTGATGGGGAGCATCGCGATGTCGATATGCGTGCCCTCGAGCGGTCTGAGGAAGCGGCGGCATCTCTGCTCGCTGCGCCTGTTGAGCGCCTCATCGCGCTCGGGCCACCACCACACGCTGAGATCGCCCGCATGGTAGATGGTGCGGCCGTCGCATGCGACGCAGAAGGCGATGCCCTCGTCGGTCGAGTCGAGGGTGCTCGCGCTCAGGCGCCCATCGATGCTATAGGTGCGTTTGGGAGCGCATGCTACCACGTTGAGGGCGCGCCCGGCGGGCGCCCGCTCCGCCACCGCCGCGTCCACGATGTAGACGATTTCGGTGCCGCTCAGCTCCTCGGTCTCGCCCAGATCCCATACGGCCGGCGTGTAGTGGTCGTGGTGCAGGTGCGATACGAACACATAGAGCTTCTCGGCGCGCTCGCTTCCCAGGTGCGCGATATCCGCCGTCCTGCGCTCTTCGCTCGGGGGATACCAGTCGAAGAGCAGCGCCGTGCGGTCGAGCTCGATGAGAAAGCCGGAATGGAAGAGATGTGTGATGCGCATGGGCCCTCCTTCGCTTTCGAACATGTGAACAAGCGTAGCGCATGGAGCCAAACCTGCTAAGGTTCAGCTGTGTCAGACGCGCAGATGCGTAGGGGAGGGTTCATGCACGAGGAGTTCCTGATGGGCAACGAGGCCATCGCGCTGGGGGCGCTCGCCGCTGGCGTGAACGTGGTCGCCGGCTATCCGGGCACGCCATCCACCGAGGTGCTCGAGACGGTTGCCAAGCGCAATCCGGGCACCGTCTACGTGGAGTGGTCCGTCAACGAGAAGGCCGCCCTCGAGGTGGCTGCCGGAGCCGCCTATGCGGGCGGGCGCGCCCTGGTCACCTGCAAGCAGGTGGGCCTCAACGTTGCCTCCGACCCGCTCATGAGCCTTGCGTATATCGGCGTGAAGGGCGGCATGGTGGTCATGGTGGCCGACGATCCCGGCCCCATCTCATCGCAAACCGAGCAGGACACGCGCACCTTCGCGCAGTTCGCCAAGATTCCCGTGCTCGATCCCTCGGGCGTCGCCGAGGCCTACGAGATGATCCAGGAGGCCTTCGATCTGTCCGAGCGCATCGCGAGCCCGGTGATCCTACGCGCCACCACGCGCGTGGACCACGCTTATGAGGCCGTATCCGTGGCGGATCGGGACGCGTGGCGCGTCGTGCAGCCCGCGGGGTTTGTCAAAGACTCCGGGCGTTGGGTCATTTTCCCGCGCCTCTCGCAGGCCAACCACTCCAAGATCGAGGCGCGCAATGCCGCGCTCTCCGACGAGTTCTCGTCGTATGCCCGCAACCTTATCCTGCCTGCGGGATCGTCCGCGCCGCGCGTGGGCATCGCAACCCACGGCATCAGCGCAACCTATGTTGAGGAGAATCTCGACGCCGTAACGCGCCCGCGCGTCCTGCGCGTGGCGACGCCGTTCCCGTTTCCCGAGCAGCTCGCGCGGGTGTTTCTCGCGGACCTCGACGAGGTGCTGTGCGTGGAGGAGCTCGATCCGGTCATCGAGCGCTCGCTGCTGCAGGTGTGCGGCGCTCACGGCATCGCGTGCACGATCCGAGGCAAGCTCACCGGGGATGTGCAGGCTGCGGGCGAGAATACCGTGGAGTCGGTGGGTGCTGCCATCGACGCGTTTCTCGGCAACAAGGTGCCGGCGCGTCCGAGCGCCCCTCCCGCACCGCCGCTGCCCGTGCGTCCGCCCGTGCTCTGTGCGGGGTGCCCGCATAGGGCGAGCTTCTATGCCGTCAAGAAGGCCATGGCTCGCCGCAAAACCGTCTACTGCGGCGATATCGGCTGCTATACGCTGGGCAATGCTGCGCCGCTCGATATGGTCGACACGTGCCTGTGCATGGGCGCCGGCATCACCATAGCCCAGGGCGTCTTCCACACCGAGCCCGATACCGTCTGCTTCGCCTTCGTGGGCGACTCCACCTTCTTCGCGAGCGGTATCACGGGCGTCATCAACGCGTTCTACAACCAGGCGGACCTCACCGTATGCGTGCTCGACAACTCCACCACCGCTATGACCGGCCACCAGCCCCATCCTGGCACCGGCCGCACCATGATGGGCCAGGCGGTGGAGAAGGTCTCCATCGAGGCGGTGCTGCGCGCTATCGGCCTCACCTGCGTCGAAACCGTCGATCCGCTCGACCACGATGCAGCCGTTGCGTGCGTGCGACGCGTGGCGGACCAGACGGGCGTCAAGGCGGTCATCTTCAAGAGCCCGTGCGTGATGCTCGAAAAACCGCAGGCGAGAAGCGCGGTCGATCGCGAACGCTGCATCGGCTGCGAGCGCTGCATCCGCGAGATCGGCTGTCCTGCGCTGTTTTTGGAGGATGGCAAGGCCCGCATCGACGACGCGCTCTGCACCGGCTGCACGCTCTGCGAGCAGCTCTGCCCGGCGGACGCCATCTCGGGAGGCGAGCGGCTGTGAGCGATAGCATCATCCTCTGCGGCGTGGGCGGTCAGGGAACCGTTCTCGCCTCGAAGCTTTTGGCGGCGGCCGCCATGGAGCGCGGCCTCGCCGTCAAAGGCGCCGAGACCATCGGCATGGCGCAGCGCGGCGGCAGCGTGGTATCGCACGTGCGCATCGGCGCGGGCGTCTCGTCTCCGCTTATCGGGCGCGGGCGTGCCGATATGATCATCGCGTTCGAGCCCGCCGAAGCCGTGCGACAGCTTGCGTACCTGCGCGAAGGAGGCACGCTGGTGGTGAGCGGGCGGGCCATCGTGCCCGTCTCGTCCACGGTCGGCGGCGTGCCCTACGACCGTGCGGCCATCCTGGCCTACCTGCGCGAGCGGGTGGGGGAGAAGCTCGTGGCGGTGGATGCCGATGCAGCCGCCGCAGAGCTCGGGAGCTCTACATGCCTCAACACGGTGCTGCTCGGCGCTGCGGTTCGTACGGGCGCTCTCGCGCTTTCCATCGACGATATCCGTGCCGCGATCCCCGTCTGCCTGCCCGCGCGCTTCCACGACCTCAACCTCCGCGCCCTCGCATATCCGCTCGGGGGAGTATCCCCCAATGGGGGAGTATCCCCCGATGGGGACTACGGAAAGGAATGAACGATGCAGATCAACGATGTCCAGCTCAAACAGGTCGATGCCCAGGTCAAGCGCCTGCTCGCATCCAACCACTTCTACGGCAGGCTCCTGCGCGAGTCGGGTATCACGGGCATCAGCTCGGTCGATGATTTCCGCGCGCTGCCGTATTGCGAGAAGGAAGACCTGCGCGAGGCGTACCCGCTGGGGCTCTCCGCCGTGCCCGAACGCGAGGTCGTGCGCATCCACTCATCGAGCGGCACCACGGGCACGCCCGTCATCGTCCCCTATACCCAGAAGGACGTCGAGGATTGGGCCGTCCAGTTCGCGCGCTGCTACGAGTACGCGGGCGTCACGTCGCAGGATCGCGTGCAGATCACGCCGGGATACGGCCTCTGGACCGCCGGCATCGGCTTCCAGGCAGGCTGCGAGCGCTTGGGCGCCATGGCCGTTCCCATGGGTCCGGGCAACACCGAGAAGCAGCTCCAGTTCATGATCGATCTGCAGACCACCGTATTCACCGCCACCGCGAGCTATGCGCTGCTGATCGCAGAAGAGGTGGAGCGGCGCGGCCTGCGCGACAAGATCAAGCTCAAGAAGCTCATCACCGGCTCCGAACGCGCGGGCGACAAGATCCGCAAGCGCATCATCGACGCCCTCGGCGTGGAGTACTTCGACATCTACGGCCTCACCGAGATCTACGGCCCCGGCATCGGCATCAACTGCCAGCACGGCCACGGCATGCACGTATGGAGCGACTACGTGTACATCGAGATCATCGATCCCGACACGGGCGAGATCCTGCCCGATGGGGAGTGGGGGGAGATCGTGCTCACGACGCTCGTCAAGGAGGGCGCGCCGCTCATCCGGTTCCGCACGCACGACCTCAGCCGCATCATCCCCGGCACGTGCACCTGCGGCCACGATGAGCACCCGCGCATCGACACCATCACGGGCCGCTCCGATGACATGATGAAGATCCACGGCGTCAACGTCTTTCCCGCCCAGATTGAGGAGATCCTCGCAACGTTTCCCGAGCTCTCGAGCGAGTACCAGATCCGCCTGTCGCACCTCGACGGACGCGATACCATGCGCATCTACGTCGAAACCAGCGGTTCGGTGGATTGGGCCGACATGTCGCATGCGGTCGAGCGCCGTGTGCGCCATCGCATCGGCTTCACGCCGCTCGTCAAGATCGTCGAGCTGGGCATGCTGCCGAGAAGCGAGAAGAAGACCAAGCGCGTCTTCGATGAGCGCTACGAATAGGGGAGAAGGGCATCGCCTGCGGAATCCCGCAGCCCTTCCCATCACGCGCCGCAGCAGAGATGCCGGATCCCGAGGGATCCGGCATCTTCTCGTACGCCACGTGTGCGCGGTGCGCTGCCGCTATGCGTCCTGGGAGTGGCGCTCGCCGATCTGGAACTCGTCGGAGTGTTCGAACATGAAGCGCACGGTGATGGGATCGTCGCCGGTGAGCTTCTTGAAGTCATCGGTGAACCTGTCCATCTTGCCCTCGCGGATGGCCTGCGCGAAGGTGACCATGCCGTCGGAGGAGAACGGCGCCTCGGAGCCCTTCTGGAACACGCCGTCGGTGGTGCGGGGCACGCCCATGGCATCGAAGATCCGGTAGTTCTCCTCGTCGGTGACTTCCTGGTAGGTGACGTTGTTGCCCGTGGCCTCGTTGCCGATCTGGCAGAACTGCGCGATGGTCATGAGCTCGGGGCCGTTGATGTCGAGCGCCGTGCGGCGGTACTCGTCGCCGCGCACGAGGGCCCAGGCTACGGCCTTGGCGCAGTCCTTGCGCGAGATGTAGGCCATGAGGCCGTCGCCCTGGCTGTTGGTGAGCACGCCCGTGGTGTGGGCATAGGTGTAGTAGTTGGTGATCATGGCCTCGGCGTACTGCGAGTTGCGCAAGAAGATGTAGTCGAGGCCCTGCTCCTGGATGTAGCGCTCGGTGAAGATATGGTCCTTCTTCTCCACGGAGGGGTTGGTCTCGTCGTCTGCGTTGACGAGCGAGGTGTAGACGATCTGCGTGACGCCGGCCGCTTTGGCGGCATCGACCACGTTCGTATGGGCCGCTTGGCGCTTGGCACCCACGAACGGCATGGAGATGAGCGCGAGGCGATCCGCGCCCGCAAACGCCTCGGCGAGACCGTCGGCGCTGTTGAAGTTCGCCTGGCGTGTATCGATGCCCATCTCCGCATACGGTGCGAGCGCGGCCTCGGAGTATCCGCAGAAGATAAGGTCGTCCTGTGCGATGCGGCCTGCATCGACGAGCTCGAGCAGGACGCGTGCGGCCTCGCCGCCCAGATTGCCGTCCACGCCCGTTAACAGTAGCTTTGCCATGGGTCTCCTCTCAGGGTAGGTGGTTCCCTCATGAGTATGGTATCCGATGGAAGCGCCGCATCATCTCCTCGCGCAGAACAAAACCTCAAAATAATCGAACATACGTTCTTATCGTGTGCTATAATGGTATCGCTATAAGAGGCGGGGCCGTCTGAGCAGCTGCGCGGGAGCGAGAGTGGTACGGGCCCCAATCCTTTGACGCGAGAGCCTGCGTGCATATACGGGGCGCACTCCTCTCTAAAGAGAGGCTGCGCTTTCATCTCCGCAGTGAGCGTCTCGGTAGCAATCCCATCCTGGTTCTGTTGGTTTCCTTCATAAGGGGAGGTTGCTATGGCTGTTACGGAAATCGTCCTGTTCGAGTCGAGCGATGGGGCCGTGTCGCTGCCGGTGGAGGTGGATGCTGTTCGAAACGAGGTCTGGCTCACGCAAGCGCAGATGGCGCTTCTGTTTGATACAACCAAGCAGAATGTCAGCCTCCATCTCGGCAACTGCTTCAAAGAAGGGGAACTCGAGCGCGAGGCAGTTGTCAAGGAATCCTTGACAACTGCTTCTGACGGCAAGCGCTATCAAACGAACGTCTATTCTCTCGACGCCATCATCTCCGTGGGTTATCGCGTGAAGTCGCAGAGGGGTGTGGAGTTCCGCCGCTGGGCAACCGATGTGCTGCATCGTTTCATCATCGATGGCTACGCTGCAAACGAGCGGCGCCTGCACGAGCTCGGGCAGGTGGTCAACGTCATGGCGCGCCTGCCCGAGGGCGATATGGGAACACGCCAGGTGCTCGACATCGTTCGCAGCTACGCGCCCGCACTCGATCTGCTCGACGATTACGACCGCCAGTCCATCGGTCGGCCGCAGGGCAGCTCGGGCGTCCACATCCTCACGTACGAGGAGTGCCGCGAGGTCATCTCGCACATGAGGTTCGGTGGCGAGTCCAGCCTGTTCGGCGTGGAGAAGGATGAGTCGTTCCGCGCGAGCATAGGCGATATCTATGCCGGCTTCGCAGGTCAGGAGGCCTATCCCACGGTTGAGGAGAAGGCCGCCAACCTGCTCTACTTCGTCGTCAAAAACCACAGCTTCCTCGACGGCAACAAGCGCATCGCCGCCGCGCTCTTCCTCTATTTCCTCGACCGCAACGGCCTGCTGTTCGATGGCGAAGGGAACAAACGCCTGGCAGACGAGGTTCTCGTTGCCCTGACCATCATGATCGCCGAGAGCCGGCCCGATGAGAAGGAGGCCATGGTGAGCCTCGCCATGAACTTCCTCTGCACGTGAGCCGGAAGGCTGCGCTGCCGCCGTGCGGGGCGTGCACGTTGTCGACGCCACGCCCCGCGTGCGATCCTCGAAGGTTGTACCATAGCAGTGGAGCAATCCTCGAGCATATCGTTTCGCGGTCCGCACGGCGGGGAAAGTGGGATGGCGATGAGTGGAACAACAAGCACGACGGCAACGACCGACGTCCTCATCATCGGTGCAGGCCCTGCGGGCATCTTCACCGCGCTGGGGCTCGTGCGCGCACATGACGCGCGTCGCATCACGGTGGTCGAGAAGGGCCTTCCCATCGAGAAGCGCTTCTGCCCCAAAACCGAGACCGGCGCATGCGTGCATTGCCAACCATGCCGCATCACCACGGGTTTCTCCGGCGCAGGCGCCTTCTCCGACGGCAAGCTGTCGCTCAGCCATGAGGTGGGCGGCGATCTGCCCGAGCTGATCGGCGTGCCCCGGGCGCGGGAGATGATCGAGCGCTGCGACGCCATCTATCTCGAGTTCGGAGCCGACGGCCACGTGGAGGGCGTGGACAATCCCGACAAGGTTGCCGACATCCGCCGCCGCGCCATCCGCGCGGGCCTCAAGCTGCTCGACTGCCCCATCCGCCATCTGGGCACCGAGCGCGCGCAGAGCCTGTACGGCAGCATCGAGCGCACGCTTGCCGAGGCGGGCGTCGAGCTGCTCTTCGAGCACGATTGCCTCGATCTTCTAGTCGAGGGCGGCGTATGCCGGGGCGCCGTCATCTCGAGCCGCGCGGGCGTGCGCGAGATCCGCGCGTCCGAAACCGTCGTGGCTGCGGGCCGGCGCGGCGCCTCCTGGCTCGACGAGCTCTGCGAACGGCACGGCATCGCGCATGAATCGGGCCCCATGGACATGGGCGTGCGCGTGGAGGTGCGCAACGAGATCCTCGACGATGTGAACAACGTGCTCTACGAGAGCAAGCTCGTGGGCTATCCCGAGCCGTTCCGCGACAAGGTGCGCACATTCTGCCAGAATCCCGGCGGGTTCGTCTCCCAGGAAAACTACGACGGCGAGCTCGCGGTGGTGAACGGCCACAGCTACAAGGACCGTAAGAGCGGCAACACCAATCTGGCCGTGCTCGCCACGCAGCACTTCCGCGCGCCGTTCAACCGCCCGATCGCGTATTCGCAGCAGGTGGGCCAGCTCGTGAACATGCTGGGCAACGGCCATATCCTCGTGCAGCGCTACGGCGACATCATGGATGGCAAGCGCACCTGGCCCAAGGAGCTCTCGCGCAGCAACGTGGTGCCCACCTTGGCCGACGCGGAGGCGGGCGACATCACCTCGGCCATGCCGTATCGCGCCATGACCGACATCATCGAGTTCATCAAGCTGGTCGATCAGGTGGTGCCCGGATTCGCGGCAAACGAGACGCTGCTGTACGCGCCGGAGCTCAAGTTCTACAGCAACCGCGTGGTTATGGATGCTCATCTGGACACCAACATCGCCGGTCTGCACTGCCTGGGCGACAGCTCGGGATGGACACGCGGTCTCATGATGAGCTCGGTCATGGGCCTCATCATGGGCGAAGAGCTGGCGGCGCGCTGATGCCCTGCCCGCGTTTCGGGCGAACGACAAAAGAGGAAGGAACGATCTATGAGAAAACTCGGCCTTATCGGCGGCGTGGGACCCGAATCCACCGTCGCGTATTACCTGCGCATCTGCCAGGGCGTACGCGAGCGCATGGGGTTCAACTTCTTTCCCAACCTCACGATCGAGAGTAAGAGCTGCTTCGACGTGATGCGCATGGCCGAGGCGGGCGAGCTGGACGAGTTGGCGGAATACCTGCTCGAAGCCATACGGGTGCTCGCCGGTGCGGGCTGCGAGGTGGCCGCCATCGGCTGCAACACCGGGCATATCGTGTTCGACCGCGTGTCCGCCCGGTCTCCCATCCCGCTCGTCTCGATCGTCGAGGCGACGTGCGCCGCCGCCCGATCCCAGGGCTTCAAGCGCCCGCTGCTGCTCGGCACCAAGGCCACCGTGGAGAAGGACTTCTTCAAGCAGGCCCTCATCGCCTGCGGCATGGGCGTCATGCGCCCGCCCGAGGCCGAGCGCGCGTGGCTCTACCGCATCATCAACGAGGAGCTCGAGATGGGCATCGTCCGCGACGAGACGGTCGAGCGCTTCGGCGTCCTCATCGCCGATGCCGCCGAGCATGGGGCCGACTGCGTGATTCTGGGCTGCACCGAGCTACCCATGCTGTCCGACCGCCTCGAGCTGCCCATCCCCGCGCTCGACACGCTGCAGATCCACATCGACGCCCTGATCGACGCCGTCATGGCCGGGTAGAGCTCCTTCACTTTGAGAGGAGCGAAAGCATGAACGCAGAATTGCTGAGGGAAGCCTGGAAACGGGAAGAGGATATCGCCCACATCCACGGATGGGACTTCTCCCATATCCACATATGATGCGTGGAGCTCGCGCGCGTCTTGAAGCCTGGCGGCTTGTTCCTGACCCAGCAGGTGGGAGCCGAGAACGACCGCGAGCTGGTCCGGCTCCTCCTTCCCCACTCGTCTAGTTCGCGCGGAGCATCGAGCGGGGGTTCCTTCGTCGGATACGTTGCCTACCATGGCTACGATGAGGAAAGCATTGAGATCGGGTGGTCCTGCATCCCGATCATTGGGGGGAGGGGCTGCTTTTCGCTTCTTGCAGAGCGGTTGGCCGAGAGGGCGCTGTCTTCGGGAAAGCGGGCGGTGATAGAGTGCTCTCCCGAACAGGAGGTGGCCAAGCACATAGCCCGCAAGCACGACTTCGCGTATGAGGGCGCCTTCGACGGGCTGGCCGTTCTCCGGTTGAGACGCTCGAGGCTGCGCATAGAATGCGGCGTCTGCAAGATTCACGCGTTGCGCGCCTTCGATGAGGGGTATAACGACATGTGTCCAATCGCAGGCGGCCGCGTGCCGCCCCGTTCATGCCAGAAGGAAGCAAGCGCCCATGAAGCAGTTCAAAACCGAGAGCAAGAAGCTGCTCGACCTCATGATCAACTCCATCTACACCAACCGCGAGATCTTTTTGCGCGAGCTCATCTCCAACGCGAGCGACGCCATCGACAAGCTCAGCTTCAAGGCGCTCACCGACAGCTCGGTCGATTTGGGATCCGAGGAGCCGGCCATCACGCTCTCGTTCGATAAAGACGCCCGCACCATCACCGTGTCGGACAACGGCATCGGCATGACCGAGGCCGAGCTCGACCGCAACCTGGGCACCATCGCCCATTCCGGCTCCGAGGCGTTCAAAGACGAGAATGCCGAGCATCAGGGCGCCGATATCGACATCATCGGCCAGTTCGGTGTGGGCTTCTATTCCAGCTTCATGGTCGCCTCCAAGGTGCGCGTGGTCAGCCGTGCGCTGGGAGCCGGCCAGGCCTTCGCCTGGGAGTCGGACGGCGTGCGCGGCTACACCATCGGAGCCGCGAAGGCCGGCGAGCGCGACGGCGCCCACGATCACGGCACCGATGTCACGCTCTACCTGCGTGAGAGCAGCGAAGACGAGAACGACGACCTCGACCGCCTCCTCTCCGAGCACGGTCTGCGCGATCTGGTGAAGCGCTACTCCAACTACGTGCGCCATCCGGTCAAGATGATGGTCGAGAAGAGCCGCGAGCTGCCCCGCGCCGAGGATGCGCCCGACGATCAGCCGCCCGCCTACGAGCGCTATTCGGAGCTCGAGACCCTCAACTCCATGACGCCCATCTGGAAGAAGCGCGCGAGCGAGGTCGAGCAGGCGGACTACGACGAGTTCTACAAGGGCGCATTCCACGACTGGGAGGCGCCGGCGCGCACGGTGAGCTTCCACGCCGAGGGCACGCTTTCCTACGATGCGCTGCTCTTCATCCCCAGCCGTGCTCCGTTCGACCTCTACAGCAAGGATTACGAGAAGGGCCTCGCGCTCTACTCGGCGAACGTCCTCATCCAGGAGAAGTGCGCAGATCTGCTGCCCGACTACTACGGCTTCGTGCGCGGCGTGGTGGACAGCCCCGATGTGCACCTCAACATCTCCCGCGAAACGCTGCAGCACAACGCTCAGCTCCGCGCCATCGCGAAGCGCGTGGAGCGCAAGATCCGCGACGAGCTTGCAACCATGCTCGCAAACGACCGCTCGGCCTACGAGACCTTCTTCGAGAACTTCGGCCGGAGCCTCAAATTCGGCATCTACGAGAGCTACGGCGCCAAGGCGGCCGACCTCGCCGACCTGCTGCTGTTCTGGTCGGCGCGCGCGGGCAAGATGGTGACGCTGCGCGAGTACGCCCGCGCCCGCACGGAGGGCCAGGACAAGATCCTCTACGCCTGCGGCGACGCGCGCGAGCGCCTCGAGAAGCTGCCTACGGTCACGAGCGCGCTCGCCCACGGCTACGACGTGCTGCTCGCCACGCAGGATGTGGATGAGTTCATGTTCCAGACCATGCGCTCATACCACATGGACTCCGTGGCGGGCGATTCCGAGAACTCCGGGCAGGATGCCTGCGATCTCGAGCTCGCCAACGTCGCCACGGCCGATCTCGACCTTGCGACCGATGAGGAGAAGGAGGCCGCCGAGCAGGCCACCAAAGACAACGAGCCGCTCTTCTCGGCCATGAAGGACGCGTTGGGCGAGAAGGTCGCGGCCGTGCGCGTCTCGGCCGATCTTACCGATGCACCGGCGGTGATCACCGCAGAGGGTCCGATTTCGCTCGAGATGGAGCGCGTGCTCTCGCACGGCCCCGAAGCGGGCATGCTGCCCAAGGCCGCGCGCGTGCTCGAACTCAATGCCCAGCATCCGGTGTTCGCCAAGCTCGTCGCGGCGCACACGGCGGGAGAGGCCGACAAGATCGCCCTCTATGCGAGCCTGCTCTACGATCAGGCGCTGCTGGTGGAGGGCCTTCCCGTGGACGATCCGGTGGAGTTCGCCAAGAACGTCTGCGCTCTCATGTAGGTAACGAAAAGGGGGGGGGGGGGGGGGGGGGGGGGGGG
>JAWRJQ010000065.1:0-14018 GCA_040307385.1 Atopobiaceae bacterium | reverse complement strand
CGGACCATCTGGGTGACGTTGAGCACGATGTGTTCGGTGAGATACACCGATCTGCTCGCAAGTTCCCGCAGCTTTTTGTTGCACTCCATCGCGCTCAGCTCCTCTGCCGGTATATCGTGGGCCTCCAAACGCCGTGCATGCTTGAGCAGCGAAGGCTCGTGGTGCGCTTGATGACGGCGCGGGGACTTGCTTGCCGGCCGGGGCGCATGCAGGAGGGCGCTCGTCCCATGCCTCTGCCGGGCAAACGGCGCATCGGATGCCGGCAGCTCTTCCGAGCGGTTCTCCCTGCGAACATCGTCCTGTCCGGGCAGGTTGCTCAAGGCGGTATCTACGTTACGTTTCACGGCGCGTTCTCCTCAATCGTAGGCTGCAGAGCCGCGCAATCCGATCCCCGCTGTTGACTATGAGGGGCAAACGGTGCAAAGGCGGCCATGGCACCACCGAAAGGCGGCGCATATTCGGCAGACGGTGTCAATTGCATATCTTACTACTCGCAGAGCCCTTCCATTGAGATGGGCAGGCGCGCATGTCTGCGGCTTCAGCGGGCATCATCGTCGACGCTCCTACCATCGCTATGCCGTCTTCCTGACCTGCCCGATCAGGCAGAACAGGCCGAATGCCAATGCGTCGAGCAGCACGATGGTCGACCCCACGGGCGTGCCCGCCAGCATGGAGACCAGCATGCCCGCGCACGCGCATACCACGCCGATGGCGGCGGAGAGCATCGTGACGCTGCGGAACGTGGTGCATATCCGCATGGCCGCGAGCGCGGGGAACACGACGAGCGCGGAGAGCAGAAGCGCTCCCACCAGATTCATGCCCACCACGATGACGAGCGCGATCATGAGGGCGATCGCCAGATTGTAGCGTCCGACCGCCAAACCGCTCGCGCGTGCGAACGACTCGTCGAAGGTCACGGCGAACACGCGGTTGTAGAGCAGCACGAACCCGCTCACGACGGCGACGGACATGATCGCGCACACGGCCACATCGAACGACGTGAGCGTGAGGATGGACGTGGAGCCGAAGAGCGTTGAGCACACGTCTCCCGACACGTTGCTGCTGGTGCCCGAAACGTTCATCACGAGGTACCCTGCTGCGAGCGCCGCGACCGACATCATGGCGATGGCGGCGTCGCCCTTCACCCGTGCGGACTGCTCGCGTCGCAGGAGCAGGACGGCGGTGAGCACGGTGACGGGCGCGATGACGAGCATATCGCGCGTGATGCCCGCGACGGCGGCCACGGCATATGCGCCGAACGCCACATGGGAAAGGCCGTCGCCTATGAACGAAAGCCGCTTCATCACGAGCGTCGTGCCCAGAAGCGACGAGCAGAGCGCCACGAGCGCCCCCACGACGAGCGCGTTCACGACGAAAGGATAGCTCAGATAAGAGGCGAGCAGCTCTAACGCTCCCATACCGCACCGCCTTTCCGGCGCATCTGCCCGTCGGCTGCAAAGAAGCGCGCCGTATCGCGCTCGAATGCCAGCACATGCGTGGCATGGGGCAGCGCTCCCGCCACGTCATGGGTCACCGACACCACGCCCACGCCCTCTGCGCGCAGCCTATCGACCTCGGCGTACAAGGCCTCCGCGGCATCGGGATCGAGGCCGGTGGCGGGCTCGTCGAGTACGAGCAGCTTGGGGTTCGCGGCGAGCGCGCGGGCCAGAAGCACCCGCTGCTGCTGTCCGCCGGAGAGCTTGCCGAACGGTGTGCCGCGCAGCTCGAAGGCGCCCACGCGCACAAGGGCTTCGGCGCACGCCTTCCGGTCGTCCTTCGTGTAGAACGGTCGGGCGCCTAAGCGCGGCGAGCGCCCCGAGAGCGCGACCTCCCATGCGGATGCCGGGAAGTCGCGTTGCGATTCTCCCCGTTGAGGCAGATAGCCTATCTCGCCCGCACCCGCGCCGTCGCCGAATGCAATCGTTCCCGACAGGGGAGGGATGAGGCCGAGAAGGGTTTTGATGAGCGTGGACTTGCCCGCGCCGTTCTCGCCGATGACGCAGAGCGCCTCGCCGGCGCCGACGGCAAACGTCAGCCCGCGTGCGACGGGGATGCCATCGTAGCCCACGGCAAGATCGGTGCAGTCGAGATAGGCCATGCGCGCCTCCTTTATCCCAGCGCCTCGGTTAGGACCGCCAGGTTGTCCTCCATGGTATCCAGGTAGGTCTTCCCACCGTCTACGTCGTGCGACGAGGTGGATTGCAGGGAATCCATCACGAGAATCTCCGCGTCCCCGCCCTGCGTGTTCTCCACGACGGTTCGGGCGATCTGCTGGTCGGAGCCCTCGATCACGAGCACGGCATGCAGGCCGAGCTCATCGATCTTCTGGGCGAGAAACGCAACCGTCTCGAAGCTCGCCTCGGTCTCAGCGCTGCATCCCACGAAGGCCGCGTAGTAGGAGATGCCGTAGTCGTCCACGAGGTAGCGGAAGGGGAAGCGGTCGGCGAAGACCGCCGTCGTGCCCGGCGCTGCCTCCACGGCGGCGGCATAGCGGGCGTCCAGCGCGGCGAGCTTCTCGCAGTAGGCGGCGCTGTTGGCGGCATAGGCGGCTGCGGCGTCGGGGTCGATGGCGGAGAGCTCGTCGGCGATCGCCGTCACGATGACCTGCGCGTTGCGCAGCGACAGCCACACGTGCTCGTCGTACTCGACCTCCGCGTGGTCATGGTCGGCTTCGTGATCGTGGTCGTGGTCGTGGTCGTGGTCGGCTTCGTGCTCGTGGTCGTGGTCGTGCTCGACAGCCTGCATGCCTTCGACAAGCTCCTCCTCCACGGCGGCATCGCCGACGGCGGCGAGCATGTTCACCGTATGCAGATCGGGATTGTTCGCGGCCGCGATGGCGTCCTCGGCCCAGCCGTCCGACTCGCCGCCCACGTACACGAAGAGGTCGCAGCTCGCGATCGCGGCGATGTCCTCGACGGTCGGCTGATAGCTGTGCAGCTCGACACCGCTGCCCATCAGATAGGTGATCTCATAGCGCCCGTCCTCATCGCCCACCACCTGGCGCGTCCAGTCGTAAGCGGGAAAGGTTGCGCATACCACGCGAATCTTCTGAGATGCGTCGGCGGGCCTGGTATCGGGCTGAGCCGGTGCCGCCGTGCATCCGGCGAGCATGCCCATGCACAGGGCGAAGGCCGCAAGTGCGGCGGATATCCGTTTCATTGCTGTTCTCCTCAATGCCCGGCGGGAAGGCCGGGCGTGTGCGACTATACAACGTGCGTGCCGGGCACTATCAGATGAGGAGGATCACCTTGCGGCGCACGGGGGTCGCAGCGACGAGGATCGGCCCGTCCACGGCGACGGCATGCGTCGTGCCGGAGGGGATGGGAAAGGCATGGGCTTGCCGTGCGAAGAGGGGAAGCGCGAGCACGGGCAGCGCGACGGCGATGCCGCAGGCTGCGGCAAGCAGCGCTTGGGCTGCATGGATGCCCAGGCAGGCGAGGCAGCCATCGCCCGCGCACTGATGTCCGTGATGCAGAAGCGCCGCGACGACGGTGAGCGTGGCCGCTGCGATGACGAGCCGATACGCACGCGCATGCCGCAGCGCATCTCGTGCGTGCGCGTTCCATAAGCTGCCCATCATGCGCCCTCCAGACACGAGCTGCAGGTTCCGTACAGCACGGTGCGCGTGGGATCGACCTTGAACCCGTGGTGCTCGAGCACATGAGAGGTGAGCTCTTCGACCATGTGGCAGTCGAGCGGATAGGCGCGACCGCATGTGAGGCAGAGGAGGTGGCTCGATGCGCCGTCCGAGGCGATGCGGTAGCGCGATTCGCCGCCCGGCGCGGTTGCCTTCAGGGCGCCGCCCTCGGCGACGAGGCGCTCGAGGCTGCGATAGACGGTGGTGCGTCCGATGCCTTCGCCGCACGATGCCGCGAGAATCCAGATCTCATCGACCGTGAGATACCGTTCGGCGTTTTCGGAGAGGCAGGTCATCACCAGCTCGCGCTGGCGCGTCTTGTATCCTCCCCGTGTCTCGGCCATGGTGCTCCCTCGATTGAATTCGAATGTCGATTTCAAATCGTATCATGAGCTTCCCGGCGGCGTCAACGCATGCAGCTCATCCGCAGAGCGGCATGCGGTAGTATACAGACGGGCGCGCTATGCATACGGGCGCGTCGCATGTCATCGGGAGGCGGCTATGCTCACGCTCTACCATACCGAGAAGCCCTCGCTTGTCCACGCACCTTCCATCGAGAAGGGCGTGTGGGCGAGCCTGATCGCGCCCACCAACGAGGAGATGGCCTACATCGCCGATGCGTTGGAGGTCGATTTCGACGACCTCACCGCCGCAACCGATACCGAGGAGCGTGCGCGCGTGCAGGTGGAGGAGGCCTACTCGCTCGTGCTCATCGACGTGCCTGTGAGCGATATCCGCAACGACGTGGAGACCTACGGGACCATTCCGCTCGGCATCATCCTCGCCGACGGCTGCACCGTGACGGTGTGCTCCGAGGAGGCGCCCGTGCTCGCCCTTCTCGCGCGCGGAGCCGTGCGCGGCCTCAACACCGAAAACCCCATCAACTTCCTGTACCAGGTCCTCTATCAGAACGCCTTGATGTACCAGCGCGCGCTCTACTCCATCGACAGGCGCCGGATGGCGTTCGAGGAGCATATCGGGTCGCCTTCGAGCGAGATCGACCTCATCGGCATGCACGAGCTCGAATCCACGCTCGTGTACCTCTCCACCTCGCTGCGCGGCAACGCCAACGTGCTGCGCCGCGTGGACCGCTCGGTGCGCATCCGCGGCAGCGTGGAGGACGAGGAGCTGCTCGACGATGCCATTATCGAGAACCAGCAGGCCATTGAGATGGCCATGATCTACCATGACATCATCGACGGCACGCGCGAGCTCTTCTCGCAGGTTATGGAATCGCGTCTGAACACGGTCATGCAGCGCCTCACCTCCATCACGCTGATCCTCTCCATACCCACGGTCATCGGCGGCCTCTACGGCATGAACGTCAATTTGGATTACATGCCGCTGGCACTCGGCGCGCACGGCTTCGCCATCATCTGCCTCGCGTGCGTGGCGATCTGCGCGGCGCTGGCCTACTGGCTGTGGAAACGCAAGATGCTGTAACCGGACCTCGACGATTGGGGAACGCTATGCGCGCAAAGCTCATCCATCGCAACACGCACGTCTACGACCTGGATGCCACGCTTGCCTTCTACGAGAAGGCGCTGGGGCTTAAGGAGCGCCGCCGCAAAGGCCCCGATGACGGCAGCTGGCTCATCGTCTTCATCGGCAACGACGAGGCCGACTTCGAGCTCGAGCTCACATGGAACCGAGGCTTCGACGGCGCCTACGATAACGGCAACGGCGATACCCACGTATGCGTGCGCGTTGACGACTACGACGCCTTCCACGCCCTGCACGAGGAGATGGGATGCATCGTGAAGGAGAACCCGCGCATGGGGCTCTACTTCATCGCAGATCCCGACGGGTGCTGGATCGAGATCATCAGGGGCCTTGACGAGATTCCCCTCGAGGCGGTGCGCGAGCGCTAGCCCCGTTGGGGGAGTATCCCCCGTTGGGGGTGAACGAGCGTATGCGTTCGCGGAAACGCAAAAAGGCCCTCCGAAGAGGGCCATGAAATTCGATGAAACCGATGCGCTAGGCGCGGACCAGGTTACCCTTCTTGAGGCAGCGGGTGCAGACGTTCTTCTTCTGGGGACGGCCGTCTACGAGAAGGGTGACGCGCTGGATGTTGGGGCGGAAGGAGCGGTTGACCGTGCGGTGGGAGTGGGAGATGGAACGACCGGCAACGGTGTGCTTACCGCAGATATCGCATACTTTAGACATAGCTCGAACCTCCAGTGACATGACGCGATAACGCCATCAAAATGCATAGCCGTATGAATATAGCACAGCTCATAGGCGTTGCAAGGCAAATCCCGACAAATTGCGCAGTCCTGCCCGGTCCCGCCACCGTTTTTCCGGCGGTTTCGTTTTCGTCCACGGCATGTGCCATGATATACACGTTTCAATCGAAGTGCGGGAGATGGTGCCTTGAGCGTCCTCAGATTCCTTAAGAATCACCTCGGCGCGTTCGCACTCGTGTGCGCGCTGCTCGTGATCCAGTCCTTTGCGGAGCTGGCTTTGCCGCAGATGATGAGCGACATCGTCGATATCGGCATCGGTCAGCAGGGCATTCCCTCGGCCGTCTTCACGCATGTGCGCGCCGAGACGCTCAGCCAGCTCGAGAGCAATCTCGAGCCCGATGAGGTGGCGCTCGTGGAATCGTTCTACACGGCGGCCAATACGAGCGGCATACGTTCTTTCGAGGGCGATCCCGCAGCCAAGAACGCAGCATCCGAGCTCGCACAGGTTCTGGCGCGCGCCATCGCCGCGCACACCGGCGCTGCGGACGATGCCCTCGCACCGCAGCGCGCCATCGCGTTCGTGCGCGCGGAGTACGAGGAGCTGGGGTACGACCTCGAAGGCATCCGCCGCTCGTATCTCGTCTCCACGAGCGTCACCATGCTCTCCCACTGCGTCGTCGCGCTCGCAGCATCCGTCTGCCTGGGCTTCGTGGCGTCGCGCACCGGCGCCATCATCGGCCGCGACACGCGCGAGGAGCTTTTCGACAAGGTGATGCGCTTCTCTCCCGCCGAGGTCAACCGCTTCAGCCAAGCCTCGCTCATCACGCGCTGCACCAACGACGTCACGCAGGTGTCCATGTCGTTGATGATGCTCATGCGCATGGTGCTGCTCTCGCCCGTGATGGGCGTGGTTGCCATCACCAAGGTGATCGCCCAGCCCTCGGCGCTGGGCGGCATCATCGTCGCAGCCGTGCTGATGCTTCTGGGCGTCATGGTCGCCATGTTCGTGCTGGTGGTTCCCAAGTTCGAGCTTCTGCAGTCGCTCATCGACCGCGTGAACCTCATGAGCCGCCAGATGCTCGACGGCATCATGCCCATCCGCGCCTTCGGGCGCGAGGCATACGAGGAGGCGCGCTTCGACGATGCGTCGACCGATCTTGTGCGCGTCCAGCTCTTCACCGGCCACGCCATGTCGCTGCTGAGGCCGCTCGTCATGATCATCCTCAACGCCGCGACCGTGGCCATCGTGTGGCTGGGCGCCGATCTCGTGGGGGAGGGCGCCATGCAGGTGGGCGACGTCATGGCCTATAGCGCCTACGCCATGCAGATCGTCATGAGCTTCATGATGCTCGCGATGGTCGCCATCTTCATGCCGCGCGCAACCGTCGCCGCCGACCGCATCCTCGAGGTGCTCGGCTGCCCGCTCTCCATCACCGATCCCGCCGAGCCCGTCTCTCCCGCTCCGGACGGCCCGCGCGCACTGCTCGAGTTCGACGACGTATCGTTTCGCTACGCCGATGCGGACAGCGATGTCGTAAGCCATGTGACCTGCGCGGTCGGCCCCGGCGAGGTGCTCGGCATCGTGGGGTCCACGGGTTCGGGCAAATCCACGCTCGTGCAGCTCATTCCGCGTCTCTACGACGCCACGGGCGGTGCGGTGCGCGTGGACGGCGTCGATGTGCGCCGCATGTCCCTCGCCGATCTGCGCGCGCGTATCGGGTACGTCCCTCAGGCGGCCCGGCTCTTCTCGGGCACCGTCGCGTCGAACGTGTCCTTCGGGGCCGAGCAGCTCGATGACGCGGGTCTTGAGCGCACGCTCGCCATCGCCCAGGCGGCGGAGTTCGTCGAGAAGCTCCCCGAGCGGGAGGATGAGCCCGTAGCGCAGGGCGGTTCGAATCTCTCCGGCGGCCAGCGGCAGCGGCTCTCCATCGCCCGCGCCATCGCGGCAGATCCCGAGATCCTCGTGCTCGACGACGCGTTCTCCGCGCTCGACTACGCTACCGACGCGGCCCTGCGCCGCGCGCTCGGCCGCGAGATGCAGCACACCGCCGTCGTGGTGGTCGCCCAGCGTGTTGCCACGGTCATGCATGCCGATAGGATCCTCGTGCTCGACGGCAATGCCGTGGCGGGCTTGGGAAGCCATGCGGAGCTGCTCTCTTCATGCGAGATCTACCGCGAAATCGCCTCATCGCAGCTCTCTCCCGAAGAGCTCGGCATGCAGTCCGCCTCCGTCCCGTTCACCGTGCTGGAAGGAGGCGATGCCTGATGGCGCCCCGTGGAGGAGGACCGCGCTTCTCGCAGGTCGCCGACAAGCCCGCAGACTCCCGGAAAGCGGTATCTAAGCTCCTCGCCTACGTTGCCGACTATCGCATTCCGCTCGCCATGTCGGTGCTCGCGAGCATCGCCTCGGTGGTGCTCTCGGTGGTGGGTCCCAAGATGGCGGGCGAGGCCACGACGGTGCTCTTCGAAGGAGCCACGGCGCGCCTTGCAGGCACGGGCGGCATCGATTTCGCCCGCATCCGCAGCATCCTCATCGCGCTCATGGCGCTCTACCTCATCTCGGCAGGCGCCGGGCTCATCCAGTCGTGGGTCATGGCGACCATCACCCAGAAGCTCTCGTATCGCATGCGCAAGCAGATCGCCGAGAAGATCTCGGTGATCGAGCTCTCGTACTTCTCGCAGGAAGGCAACTCCATAGGAGACGTGCTCTCGCGCATCACCAACGACGCCGACACCGTGGCGCAGTCGCTCAACCAGAGCGTGACGCAGCTCATCGCCTCGGCAGTCCAGCTCGTGGGCGTCCTCGTGATGATGATCTACATCTCGGTCCCGCTCACGCTCGTGGTGCTGGCAACGCTGCCGCTCTCGCTCGTCATCGTCACGCGCATCGTGGGCTTCTCGCAGCGCTACTTCAAGCTGCAAGCGTCCACCTTGGGCGAGGTCAACGGCATCATCGAGGAGGACTTCGCCGGCCAGGAGGTCGTGCAGGTGTTCAATCGCGCCGAACGCGCGGTCGATGCGTTCAAGGTCAAAAACGACGAGCTCTACGACGCCTCGCTCAAAAGCCAGTTCTTCTCGGGCCTCATGATGCCGCTCATGGGGTTCGTGGGCAACCTCGGCTATGTGGCCGTGGTGGTGGTGGGCGGCATCATGGTCGCCGCCTCATCGCTCGCGTTGGGCGACGTCCAGGCATTCGTGACCTATGTGCGCACCTTCACGCAGCCCGTCCAGCAGCTCGCGGGCGTGTCGAACAGCCTCCAGCAGATGCTCGCCTCGGCCGAGCGCGTCTTCGAGTTCCTCGAGGCGTCCGTCGAACCCGACACGCACGAGGAGGGCGCCCTGCTCGATGACGGTGCGGGTGAGGTGGCGTTCGAGCACGTGCGCTTTGGCTACGATTCAGAGAAAACCGTCATCCACGACTTCAACCTCTCCGTCGAGCCCGGCCAGCGCGTCGCCATCGTAGGCCACACGGGAGCCGGCAAGACCACCATGGTGAAGCTCCTCATGCGCTTCTACGATGTCGAAGACGGTGCCATACGCGTGGGAGGCCACGACATCCGCAGCCTCGATCGGGCCGACCTGCGCGCCAACTTCGCCATGGTGCTGCAGGACACCTGGCTTTTCAAGGGCACCATCGCCGAGAACATCCGCTTCGGCAAGCTCGACGCCACCGACGACGAGGTTCGTGCGGCGGCCGAGACGGCCTGTTGCGACCAGTTCATCAGCGCCTTGCCCGGCGGGTACGGGTTCGAGATCAACGAGACGGCGACCAACCTCAGCCAGGGCCAGCGCCAGCTCCTCGCCATCGCCCGCGCCATCATCGCAAACAAGCCCATCCTCATCCTCGACGAGGCCACCTCCAACGTCGACACCCGCACCGAGGAGCTCATCCAGCGCGCCATGGACCGCCTCATGCGCGGCCGCACCTCCTTCGTCATCGCGCATCGCCTTTCCACCATCAGGGAGGCCGATGTCATTTTGGTGATGGACGAGGGCGATATTGTGGAGAAGGGCACCCACGATGAGCTGCTCAAATGCGGCGGCCTCTATGCCGAGCTCTACAACTCGCAGTTTGATAGGAGCAGTTGACGGGTGTTATAACGGTTCTCTGCGGTATACTTTTCCAAGATTATGGAACCTCGGATCGCGCTTCATGCGCCGAGAGGAGAAGTACACATGACGGCACCTGTTTCCGGAACGCTCAAGGTCTCGAACGATGTGATCGCCGATCTCGCGGGTTATGCCGCGCTTGAGTGCTACGGCGTCACCGGCATGGCGGCCATCGACGACCAGAACGGCGTCGCGCGCCTGCTGCCCGCCTACAAACTGCGCAAGGGGATCGACGTTTCGACCAGAGGCGGTCGCATCGTCGTAAGTCTGCACGTCATCGTCGAGCAAGGGGTCAACATGGCTTCCGTCGTCGACAACCTCTCGAGCTCGGTCAAGTTCCTGCTCAAGCAGATCGCCGAGCTTGACGACGTAGAGGTTCGCGTGCACATCGAGGGTATGCGCACATCCTAAAGCCAGTCCGCGAGCGTGAACGCTCTTTCTACCGAGAGGGACTCCCCATCATGTCAGTAGCCAATGCAATTCGCACCTGCTTTCCCCTTGCAGCCGAGGTCGTCGCCAACCGCGCGGAAGAAATCAACAAGCTCAACGTATTCCCGGTTCCCGACGGCGACACCGGTACCAACATGTCGCTCACGCTGAACACCGTCGTAGGCGAGGTCGAGGCGCTTCCCGCCACCGCCACCATGGAAGATATCGCCAAGGCCATCACGCATGGCTCGCTCATGGGCGCGCGCGGCAACTCGGGCGTCATCACCAGCCAGATCCTGCGCGGCCTCGCCGAGGGCCTGTGCGACATGAAGGGCGATCAGATCACGCCGGCCGACGTGGCCCATGCCTTCAAGCGCAGCCAGGAAGTCGCCTTCCAGGCGGTCCGCAAGCCCGTCGAGGGCACCATCCTCACCGTCTTGCGCGATATGGCGTCCAAGGCCGACTCGCTCAGAAAATCCAAGCAGCCCATCTTCGACGTGCTCGACGATCTCGTGGTCGAGGCCTACGAGTCGGTTGCGCGCACGCCCGAGCTGCTTCCCGTCCTCAAGGAGAACGGCGTGGTCGACTCGGGCGCCTTCGGATTCGCAACCTTCTTCGAGGCGTTCGTCAACGCCGTCGAGGGCAAGGCCGGCGAGCTGCGCGACTTCAATCCCACGCTCGATCCCGTCTCCGCCGATGACGCCAAGGCTCAGATCGCGAGCGTGGTCGCCATCGAGCTCAACGACGACTGGGAGGGTTCCGAATACCGCTACTGCACCGAGTTCCTCTTCCATGCCGCCGATGAGTCCTTCGACGTCGAGGAGAACCTGCGCTACCTCTCGGGCCTCGGCGACTGCGAGCTGCTCGTGGGCGCATTCCCCGATTTCAAGATTCACGTTCATACCAACCGCCCCGACTACGTGCTGCGCCACATGATCCACCGGGGCCAGATCTTCGAGGTCTTCATCCACAACATGGACCTCGAGGCGAAGGACCGCACGGCCAAGATCGCCGCCGATAAAGCCGCGTCCGAGAAGGGCCCGCGCAAGCCGCTCGGCTTCGTCGCCGTCGCTGCCGGCTCCGGCGAGGAGGAGATCTTGAAATCGCTCGGCGTCGACGTGTGCGTTTCGGGCGGCCAGACGATGAACCCCTCCACAGCCGACATCCTTGCGGCCATCGAGTCCGTCAACGCCGACGAGGTCATCGTCCTGCCCAACAACGGCAACATCCGCATGGCCGCCGAGGCCGCAGCATCCGCCTGCGAGGGCAGTTCCGTAACCGTGGTGCCCTCCAAGTCGGTGCCGCAGGCCTTCTCGGCGCTCTTCGCGGTCGACTTCGAGGCATCTGCGGCGGAGAATGCCGAGAGCATGGCCGAGGCCATCTTGGACGTGCGCGACGGCGAGGTCACGCATGCCGTGCGCGATTCCTCCGCAGCCGACGGAAGCCCCATCCATGCGGGCGACATCATGGGCATCCAGGGCGACGACATCCTCGTCGTGGGCTCCGAGGTGGGTCAGGTCACCCTCGACCTCATCGGCAAGATGATGGACGATGAGGAGGGCGACACGCTCACCATCCTCGCAGGCGAGGACCTTCCCGACGAAGGCTTCAACGCGGTCATCCAGAGCATCGCCGAGGCCTTCCCCGACCTCGAGATCGATGCGCATCGCGGAGA
This sequence comes from Atopobiaceae bacterium, assembly GCA_040307385.1. GTDB lineage: Bacteria > Actinomycetota > Coriobacteriia > Coriobacteriales > Atopobiaceae > RUG721. The sequence continues at coordinate 1,981 of JAWRJQ010000065.1, read as the reverse complement.
GCAGCCCCTCTACCCGGTGATCTTCTCGATCGAGTAGGGCGGGAGGTGCCGTGGGCGGTGGCCTCAGCATTCCAGATGTCGGCGAGCGCCTGAGCCGCACCTGCTCGTTTTTCGACAGCGTGCGCAGGCTCCGCTATGTCACGGGACCGCGCGGCGATGCGCTCGAGCGCTTGGGCATCGTGCGCGTGCGCGATCTGCTGCTGCACGTGCCGCGCCGTTACCTCGATTTCACCTGCATCACCAAGATCGGCATGGCCGACGTGGGCTCCACGGTCACCGTGGTGGGTACCGTCGACAGGGTCTCCCAGCGCCAGCCTCGTCCGCGCATGAACATCGTGACCATCGACGTCTTCGATGAGACGGGCACCCTCAGCGCCACCTTCTTCCGCCAACCGTGGCTCTTCCAGCAGCTCCATAAGGGCGATCTCGTGGCGCTCTCGGGCGAGGTGCTCTTCTACAAGGGCTTCAAGCAGATGAAGGCCCCCTTCCTCGAGCAGCTCGAAGGCTCGCAGACCGCATCCGGCTACGCGCGCGTGCTCCCGGTGCATCCGGTGGGGGAGGGCATCACCGCCTCATGGATGCGCCGCATCATGTCGGCCGCCCTCGCCGACGTGGGCGATGTCTGCGATTATCTCCCGGCTGACCTCACGGCCCGCCATGGCTTCATGACGCTCGCGCGCGCCCTGCGCGAGATCCACTATCCGGCAACGCTCGCGCAAGCCCGCCGCGCGCGCAAGCGCCTCGCCTATGACGAGCTGCTGTGCCTGCAGCTCGCCCTGCTCACGCGCCAGCGCATCGATCTGGGCTCGCATACGCCCTTCGAACACGCTCTAGACGGCGGCCATCAAGCTGCTCTGCGCGCGGCGCTTCCGTTCTCGCTCACCGACGAGCAGGAGGCGGCCGTCGCCGACATCCTCGCCGACATGGCGTCCCCGCGCGTCATGAACCGCCTGCTTCTGGGCGATGTGGGCACGGGAAAGACCGCCGTCTGCGCGGTGGCCCTCGCCGCTGTGGCGGATTCTCGCAGCCAAGCCGCCGTCATGGCGCCCACATCCGTGCTCGCGCGCCAGTATGCCGAGAAGGTGGGGCCGCTCCTCGATGCTGCGGGCATCGGCTGGACGCTCATCACCGGGGCGACGCCCGCCGCCGCGCGTGCAGATGCGGCGAAGCGCATCGCCTCGGGAGAGATCTGCGTGGTCTTCGGCACCACGGCCGTGCTCTCCGATGACATCGCCTTCTCGAACCTCTCGCTCGTCGTCGTTGACGAGCAGCACCGTTTCGGCGTCAACCAGCGTGCGATCCTGCGCAGCAAGGGCGCCGGCGCCGACATGCTCGCCATGACTGCGACGCCCATCCCGCGCACGCTCGCACTCTCGCTCTACGGCGACGTGGACGTTTCGCGCATCCGCATGCGGCCTGTGGCGGGAGCCGGCGTAACCTCCTGCGTGGTGACGCCCGAGAACCTCGATATGGCCTATACGGCCATCCGCGAGGCTGTGGAGCAGGGCCGTCAGGCCTACGTCATCTGCCCGCTCATCGATGCCGACGACGATGGAGCCGAGCTCGACGATGTGGTGGAGGGCGCCGTCACCCAGGAGACCCTCCATGCAGCCGTCGCCACGCGCGACGATCTCTCCCGCTCCATCTTCCCCTCATACCGCATCGACATCCTGAACGGGCGCATGGCCGCTGCGGAGAAGGACGAGGTCATGATGCGTTTCAGCGCAGGCGAGATCGACGTGCTCGTCTCGACGACCGTCGTCGAGGTGGGCGTCGACGTGCCCAACGCCACGGTCATGCTCGTCTACAACGCCGACCGCTTCGGCCTCGCCACCCTGCATCAGCTGCGCGGACGCGTGGGCCGGGGAGCGCACCCGGGCACGGTGTATTTTGCCAGCGCAGCACGCACGGGGTCTGCGGCGCGAACGCGCTTGGCAGCCCTTGAGAACACCTCCGACGGCTTCGAGCTCGCCGAGCTCGA